>NZ_CP186695.1:3456491-3781935 GCF_049532975.1 Sphingomonas sp. MS122
TGCTGAGCGCCGACATCTTGGCGGAAACATCGGCGTTCGCCCGCAGCACGTCTGGGGCTGGACGCTAGCCGCCAGGACGCGACGCGCAGCAATTCGCAGCGATCTGCGCGAACAGCCGGGTGATGATCCGTCGAGGCGCCGATATGCCAAGGTGCGCAAGCTCCGTGCGCTCTGCGCACGCGCCGGTTACCGATGCGACGCTAATGCCCTGGAGAGCGTGCGGGTCCGGACGTCGAGTCCCTCGCGCGACACGATTCCCGACAACCGACGATCAGATGAAGGGTCAGAGCTCTGATGATGAAGCCGCACCGATGCTCGAACGTCGTCCGGACAGAATTTCACTGACAGAATTGTCATGTTGACGTCAGCGTCGCGACCGGCGCGCACATCTAGCGCTGGGGCATGACCGATACCGCAAAGCTGCTCCAGTTCGTACGCGCGCGCCGCAAATCCTTCCTTCTCGTCGGAGGTGCAGGTGTGGTCGCCCTGGCCGCCCTCGCCTATTCGGGCACCGGACGGACCCAGCAGCAACCCCCGGCGCAGCCGCCCGTCCCAGTTCGCACCGTCATGGCCGAACGGCGCGACGTGCGTCACGAGATCGAAGCGGTCGGCACCGTCGAATCGCTGCAGGAGGTCGTGATCCGCTCGCAGGTCGACGGTGTGCTGACGCGGCTCCATTTTGCCGAAGGCGATCTGGTGCGCCGTGGCCAGCTTCTCGCCACGATCGACGATCGCCCGCAACGCGCTGCGTTCGAGGCGGCGCAGGCGCAGCTCGCGCGCGATTCGGCGCAATTGCGCGCCGCGGAGCTCGATCTGGCACGCTACCAGAGCCTCGTCGCCCGCAACGCGATCTCGCAGCAGATGGTCGATCAGCAGCGCGCCCAAACCGAGCAGCTCCGGGCGACGGTCCGTCTCGACAGCGCCAATGTGGAAACCGCGCGGGTCAACCTCTCCTATACCCGCATCGTCTCGCCGGTGAGCGGCCGCGTCGGCATCCGGCGCGTCGATGCGGGCAACCTCGTCCGGACAAGTGACGCCGACGGCATCGTCTCGGTCGCGCAGGTCAATCCGATCTCGATCGTCTTCCCGGTTCCGCAGGTACGGCTCGCCGACCTGCGGGCGAGCGCGCGCGATGCCCAGGGCGCGGTGGTCGAGGCTCGTGACCGCGACGGCGGCGGGCGGCTCGACACCGGCCGCATCACCGCCTTCGACAATGCGTTCGACGCGCGCACCGGCACCGGGCGAGTGCGCGCGCAGTTCGCGAACGGCGCCGAGCGGCTCGTGCCCGGCGCATTCGTTGCGGTGCGCATGCGGACCGGCGTTACTCCCGGTGCGGTGGTGCTGCCCGCAGTCGCCGTCCGTCCCGGCGTCGAGGGGCATTTCGTCTATCGGGTCACCAACGGCGCCGTTCAGCGCGTGCCCGTCACCCTTGGCTACACCAATGACGAGGTCGCCGTCGTGACACGTGGCATCGTCCCGGGCAACGTCATCGTGCGCGACGGCTTCTCGCGACTGCGCGACGGGGCGAAGGTCACCGTTAGCGGCAACGGCGCTGCAGGGACCGGCCAGTGAGCGCGTCCGCCGCATTGCCCGCCGGGAACGAGGCACCACCGGCGCGGCGCGGCTTCGCCACTTGGTTCATCCACCACCCCGTCGCGACGGTGCTGATGACGCTGGCCGCGACGCTGCTCGGCCTATTCGCCTTTTCCAGCCTCCCGGTCGCGCCGCTGCCTGAGGCTGATTTCCCGACCATCCAGGTCAGCGCCAGCCTGCCCGGCGCGAGCCCCGAGACGATGGCGTCCTCGGTCGCCACGCCGCTCGAGGTGGCGTTCACCGGAATCCCCGGGGTCACCGAGATGACCTCGGCCAGCGCACTCGGCCAGACCAGCATCACCATCCAGTTCACGCTCACGCGCGATATCGATGCCGCGGCGCAGGAAGTCCAGGCGGCGATCAACGGCATCGCCGGACGGCTGCCGAGCGACCTTCCCAACCTGCCCACCTGGCGCAAGGTCAACCCGACCGACAGCCCCGTGCTGGTGCTCAGCGCCACCTCCGACGAGATGCCGCTGACCGAGCTCAGCGACCTGATCGAGAACCAGCTCGCGCGCCAGCTCAGCCAGATCGATGGCGTCGCCCAAGTCAATATCGTCGGACAGAACAAGCCATCGATCCGCGTCCGCGCCCAGCCCGACCGGCTCGCCGCCTATGGCATCAGCATGGCGGATATCCGCCAGGCGGTGCAGGGTTCGAACGTCAACCTCGCCAAGGGCGCGGTATTCGGACGCGACGCGGTCGCGACGTTTGAGGCGAACGACCAGCTCTTCACGCCGGCCGATTATGGCCAGGTGATCGTCGCCTGGCGCGACGGCGCGCCGATCCGCCTGCAGGACGTCGCCGAGATCAGCGTCCAGGCGGAGAACAGCTATGTCGGCGCCTTCCCCAACGGCAAGCCCGGGCTCGGCATCATCATCATGCGTCAGCCGGGCGCCAATGTCGTGCGCATCGCCGACGCGATTCAGGCCGCGCTGCCCCGCCTGACCGCAGCCTTGCCCGCCAGCGTCGAGGTCTCGGTGCTCAACGATCGCACCCGCACGATCCGTTCCTCGCTGCACGAGGTCGAACTGACCCTTGTCATCACCCTTGCGCTTGTCGTGCTCGTCATGGGCCTGTTTCTGCGGCAGGTGTCGGCGACGCTGATCGTCGCCGCAGTGCTCGGCGTCTCGGTGATCGCGACCTTCGCGGCGATGTACCTGCTCGGCTTCAGCCTCAACAATCTGACGCTGGTGGCGCTGGTCATCGCGGTGGGCTTCGTCGTCGACGACGCGATCGTCGTGGTCGAGAACATCCATCGCCACATGGAGATGGGCAAGACCGCAATGCACGCCGCGATCGAGGGCGCGCGCGAGATCGGCTTCACCGTCGTCTCGATCACCTTCTCGCTCATTGCCGCCTTCATACCGCTGCTGTTCATGGGCGGGATCATCGGCCGGCTGTTCCGCGAATTCTCGCTGACGGTCACCGTCTCGCTGCTGATCTCGGTCGTCGCGTCGCTCACGCTCGCGCCAATGCTGTGCGCGCGTTACCTCAAGTCGCCGCCGCATGGCAGGGAAGACGGCAAGCGGCGCTTCACCGACCGCCTGATCGACGGTTATGGCCGCGCACTCAAATGGACGCTGGCGCGGCAGCGTCTGACCTTGCTTGGCTTCGCGGCGACGATCGGCGCGGCGGTCGCGAGCTATGTCTACATCCCCAAAGGCTTCTTTCCGCTTCAAGACACTGCCTTCATTATGGGGCAGACCCTCGCGGCCGAAGACATCTCCCACGCAGACATGCGCGCCAAGCATGAAGCGATCGCCGCGATCATCGCCAAGGATCCGGCGGTGCAGCAGTTCAATCACGCGATCGGGGCGACGGGCGGAAGCCAGTCGCTCGCCAATGGCCGCGTGTGGATCGTGCTCAAGGACCGCGGCGACCGCGACGTCTCGTCCGAGGGCCTGATCGCGCGCCTGCGTCCGCAACTCGCGCGCATCCCGGGGATCACCGTATCGATGCGATCGGCGCAGGACATCAATATCGGTACGGGCGGCGGCGCGGGACAATATTCCTACGTGCTCAAATCGACCGACACACGCGAGATGGCGCGCTGGGCGGCGCAGATGACGCAGGCAATGGTGCAGTCGCCGCTGTTCCGCGACGTCCGCAACGACGTCCAGCTTGGGGCGCGCATGCAGGGCATCACGATCGATCGGGCCGCGAGCGCGCGTTACGGGCTCAGCGTCGACGCGATCGACCAAGCCTTCTACGACAGCTTCGGACAGCGTCAGATCAGCGAGTTCCAGACCCAGGCGAACCAGTATCGCGTCGTGCTGGAGGCCGATCCGGCGCGCTATGCCCGCGTCGCCAGCCTCGACACCATGTTCCTTCGCTCGCCGGTGACCAACGCGATGGTGCCGCTCTCGGCGGTGGCCAGGATCGACACGCAACGCGCAGGTCCGCTCTCAATCGGGCGTCACGGGCTGTCGCCCGCTGCCAATATCAGCTTCAACTTGCCCGCAGGCGTCGCGCTGGGCGAGGCGATGGCCGGGATCGAGCGGATCCGGCAAGAGATCGGCGTCCCGCCGTCGGTCACCGGCGCCGCCCAGGGTTCGGCCCAAGCTTTCCAGGATTCGCTCGCGACCCAGCCACTACTGATCCTGGCGGCGCTGATCGCGGTCTACGTCATCCTCGGTATTCTCTATGAAAGCTTCTCGACCCCGCTCACCATCCTCTCGACATTGCCCTCGGCGGGCCTCGGCGCGGTGCTGATGTTGTGGCTGTTCGGCCTCGATTTCTCGATCATGGCGCTGATCGGCGTGATCCTCCTGATCGGCATCGTGAAGAAGAACGGGATCCTGATGGTCGACTTCGCGCTCGATGCGCAGCGCAGCCGGGGGATTTCGCCCGAGGCGGCGATCTACGAGGCGGCGATCACGCGCTTCCGGCCGATCATCATGACCACGATCGCCGCGCTGCTCGCCGCGATCCCGCTGATGCTCGCCTTCGGCACCGGTGCCGAACTCCGTCAGCCGCTTGGCGTCGCGGTGGTCGGCGGTCTGGTCATCAGCCAAGTCCTCACGCTTTTCTCCACTCCTGTCGTCTACCTGGCGCTCGACCGCCTCTTCCATCGGGCGCGGCCCGAGAGGACGCCCCGCCTCAAGACCATGCTCGAAGGCGCTATGGCATGACCCGGACTCTCCTTCTTCCCTTCCCCATCCTCGCCATTCTCGCCGGTTGCGCACAAACGCCCGCCGCAGTCCCCACTCCCAGCAATCTGCCTGCGCGCTGGGAGGCGGCGTCCCCCGTGTCGACTGGCGAGATACCCGGCGCGTGGTGGTCGAGCTTCGATGACCCCGTGCTCGACGGCCTGATCGACAGCGGACAGCAGCACAATGTCGATCTCCGAATCGCGGCAGAGCGCGTGATCGCCTCCCACGCGCTCCGCCGTGCCGCCACCGCCGGGTTCTTCCCCGAGATCCGCGCCGAGGCCGGTGTCACCGCGGCCCGCCGCACGGCCAATGATTCCGCCGGCATCGGACTTGGCGCGAGCTGGGAGCCTGATATCGGCGGGCGCCTGTCCGCCGCGGTCCGCGCAGCGCGTGCGGATACCGGCGCCACCGCAGCTGATGCCGAGGCAGTACGGCTGCTGCTGATCGAGGAGATCACGCGCGCTTATATCGACTATCGCCTACAGCGCGCGCTGATCGCGCTGACGACGCGAACTGTCGCGGCGCAAGAGGAAACGCTGCGCATCACGCGCGACCGCTTCGAGTTCGGCATGGCCAGCGCGCTCGACGTCGAACGCGCGGCGGCGCTCGTCTCGCAGACGCGTTCGGAACAGGCGGTGGCGAGCGAGGCGGCGGACGCGGACCGTTTCCGCCTCGCCTATCTGTTATCGACCACGCCCGAAAACATGACCGCGCGGCTGGCCACCGGTGACGCGATACCGGCTGCCGATCCCCTCGTGGTGCTGCGCTCGCCCGCCGACGTCCTCGCGGCGCGGCCCGATATCCGCGCGGCCACGGCGCGCTATGCGGCGACGGCGGCACGGCGGGACGGCGCCGCTGGGCTGCGCCTGCCCTCGCTGTCGTTGTCGGGGCTGGTCGGCCTCGATGCGGGCGGGATCGGCAGCCTGCTCGACGGCGGCACGACGATCGCTTCGGTCGCCGCCGCGCTGGTGCTCCCCGCGCTCGATTTCGGTCGCCGTCGCGCCGAACTCGACGCAGCGGATTCGCAGCTCCGCGTGGCCGGGCTCGATTATGAGCGGGTCGTGCGCTCCGCGCTGCAGGAAACGCAGACCGGTATTGTCTCCTATTTGCAGGGCCAGATGCGCGAGCGCGAGCTTGGCCGGGCGGCGGAGGCCGCCCGCCGCGCGGCGGCGCTTTCGCAGCTCCAGTACCGCGAGGGCACGCTGTCGCAGCTCGAGGTTCTCGATGCCGCCCGAACCGTCTATCAGGCGGAGCGAGACCATGCGCGAGCGCTCGCGGACGTGTCGGCGCGGCTGGTCTCGCTCCACCGGCAGATGGGCGTCGCGCCCGCCGCGCCGGTAACGGCAAGCGGAGGGAGCGGCACGGCACAGTGAAGATTCTGATCGTCGAGGACGAAACCAAGACCATCCACTATCTGCGCCGCGGCCTCGCGGAACAGGGCTACGCCGTCGACTATGCGATCGACGGCGAGGACGGCCTGCACCTTGCCTCCACCGGCGATTATGACGCGATCGTGCTCGACGTGATGCTGCCCAAACTTGACGGCATATCATTGCTCGCCGCGTTGCGCGCGGAACGCGATACACCGGTCATCATGCTCACCGCGCGGGATTCGGTCGACGATCGCCTGCGCGGGCTCGGTGCGGGCGCCGACGATTATCTGGTGAAGCCCTTCTCCTTTCTCGAGCTGCTGGCGCGGCTGCAGGCGATCGTGCGACGTGGCCGCGGGCAGGAGGCGACGCAGGCGCGGATCGCCGACCTGCATGTCGACCTCATCGCCCGCCGCGCCACACGGGGGCGGCGGCGGCTCAACCTGACCGCGAAGGAATTCGCATTGCTGGCGTTGCTCGCGCGGCGGCACTCGCAGATCGTCTCCAAGACTGTCATCACCGAACTGATTTGGGACATTAATTTCGACACCAACACCAACGTCGTCGAGGTCGCGATCAAGCGGCTGCGCGCCAAGCTCGAGGCACCAGGCGAGGCCAAGCTCCTGCATACGGTGCGCGGCATGGGCTATGTGCTCGAACCGCGCGACGAGG
This sequence comes from Sphingomonas sp. MS122, assembly GCF_049532975.1. Lineage (GTDB taxonomy): Bacteria > Pseudomonadota > Alphaproteobacteria > Sphingomonadales > Sphingomonadaceae > Sphingomonas. The sequence goes on from NZ_CP186695.1 coordinate 3,463,282, forward strand.
CCGCGGCATGACGCGATCGATTGCCGGACGGCTGGCACTGATGTTCGGATTGGCGGTAACGTTGGTGTCGACGATCGCCGGCATCGCGCTGTTCGCGTTCCAATCCGCGCAGATCAAGCACCACAAGCGCGAAGAGCTGAGTGCACGTTTCCAGATCGTCGAGCGGATGGTCAAGGATTCGACCTATGCCGCCAAATGGCAGATTATTTCCGGAAAGCTCCGCGATTTCACGCCGCCAGACGGCAGCCTCTATTTCATCGTCGAAAGCCCCGACCCGCGCTTTGCCTTTCAGACCGGGGCGCTCGCCGCCGCGCAATGGAAGGGGCCGCGCGAGGGCTTCGGCAAGGCGATCATGCCCGATCGCAAATATCTGACGCTTGCCCGCACGATCCCCGCGGCAGGCGAACGCCCCGCCGTCCGGCTGGTCATCGCACTGGGCAGAAAATATGTCGACGAGACCGAGACCGGTCTTGCGGTGGGCATCGCGGTAATGTCGCTCCTCGCCATCCTCACAGTCGCGGCTTTGGGCTGGTGGATCGCGCGCCGCGGCCTCGCGCCGGTCGACCGATTGTCCGAGCATGCGCGGCTGCTGGGTGCCGAGAATCTCACCCAGCGCTTGCCGACCGAGACCTTGCCCGCCGAGCTGTCGGGACTGGTGCTCTCCCTCAATGGCGCGCTCGACCGCGTTGCAGACAGCTATCAGCGGCTGTCGACCTTCAACGCCGATGTCGCGCACGAGCTACGCACCCCGCTCGCCAACATGATCGGCGCGGCCCAGGTCGCGCTGTCCCGCGACCGCTCCGTGCGCGAGCTCGAGGAAGTGCTTCAATCCAACCTCGAGGAGCTCGACCGGATGCGCCGCATCGTCAACGACATGCTCTTCCTCGCGCGCGCCGATCAGGGCGAAGTCGCGGCCAATCTCACCATCCGCTCGCTCGCCAATGAGACGCGAAAGAGCGCCGAATTCATGGCCCCGGTCATGGAGGAGGCGGGCGTCACGCTGGAGATCGATGGCGACGCCGAGGTTCCGATCGAAAGGGCGCTGTTCGGGCGTGCGATGACCAATCTGCTCGACAATGCCGTGCGTCACGGCACGACGCCGGGCCGGATCATCGTAAAGATCGCTTATGAAGGCGATGCCGCTTCGATCGGCGTGTCAAATCCTGGTCCGGCGATCGAGCCCGCCCACCTCGACCGCATCTTTGACCGCTTCTACCGGATCGATCCCGCACGCTTCAACGACGGCGAAAGCCACGGCTTCGGGCTGGCACTGGTCAAAGCGGTCGCCCGGATGCATGGCGGATCGGTTTTCGCCCGTAACGAACCGGGCCGCATCTGCATCGGTTTCACCGTGTCGCGGACCGACCGGTCCAAAGAGGAAATACCCCGGCACGGCACACTCATTCAGTGACTCTTTCGAATGCTGAGGATGCGTAGACGCTACAGGTTCACTGGTTTAGAAATTGACCCCGTTTACATGTAGCCATTCGCCGATCATCGCCTTCTCGGCGTCGCCATCCCGGTCCTGGCAAGCGTCCCAGCTGTGGCGCAAACCGAGCCGCCGCCAGCGCCAGCGGAGCAGGAGATCACCGCCACAGGACGGCATTTGTTCGCTCCTCGAATCTCGACGGGAAGCACTGAGGCCATCTCGTCGACTTCGGCACAGGGAGCGCCCCAACAACGCCGCGCACGATTTCGACCGTAGGGCCCAAAAGGGGTCGCGCGGGCGAGTTAATCGCCCAAGCTCACACGTTGAGAGAGGAGGCGTATACGAGCTGGGCACTAGCTGGCCTAAATCTCACGCTCTAGCGCGTCGAACGCCGCCGCCAATATCTCGGCAAGAGGACGCTTGCCGTCCTCCCGATCCAACGTGTCCAGCGACAGGCGCACCGCGCCGATCGACAGCATCGCGATCATCCTGAGCGCCGTCTCGCGCTCCGGCTCGGGCCATTTCTCACGCAACGCTGCGAACAAAGTCTGCTCGTGCCGCACATAACTGGCAACCTTGCGCGCCTGCACCGCCTCGCTCGCCCGCATCAGCCGGTCGAGTTTCAGCAGCTCATCCGCCGGCACCGGCGCCGCGACCCGGATCGCCGCATCGCGCACCGCCTGGAGCGGCTTCTTGGTCGCGGGCTCATCGGCGAGATGGGCCGACAGGATCTCGCCCATCGCATTCTGCATGGTCAGCAGAATGTCGTCCTTGGTCTTGTAGTAATAGAAGAAGGTTCGGCGCGAAATATCGGCCGCCGCGGCGATGTCGTCGATCGTCGTGGCATCGAAGCCGCGCTCGATGAACAGCCGGATCCCGGCTTCCTTGATCCGCTTGGCGGTCTCGCGCCGCTTGCGCTCCCGCAGTCCCTCGCCCGGCGGATTCTCATTGCTGGCAGGCGTCACAATTTACCCTTGATGCAATTTTGCACTCAATGTAGATATGTTTTTACACTAAGTGCAAAATCGTAGAAAGGCAATGCCGTGAGTCGATGGACTGAAGCAGACATCCCTTCGCAGAAGGGGCGTTCGGCAATCGTGACGGGCACCGGCGGCCTCGGCTATGAAACCGCCCTCGTCCTCGCACGGCACGGTGCAGAGGTGATCATCGCGGGCCGCAACCCCCGCAAAGGCGCCAAGGCGATCGCGAAGATACGCGCCGATTGCGGGTCGGCCAGCACGCGGTTCGAGGAGGTCGACCTAGCCAGCCTTCGATCCATCGCTGCCTTCTGCGAGCGGCTGAGGGACCAGCGCGGGAGCCTCGATCTGCTGGTCAACAACGCAGCGGTCATGGCTCCGCCGGAACGGCGGGAGACGAGCGACGGCTTCGAACTCCAGTTCGGCACCAACTATCTCGGCCATTTCGCGCTGACCGCCGGTCTGCTGCCGCTGCTGCGAAGCGGCAGCAACGCGCGCGTCGTGACCCTCTCCAGCGTCGCCGCTCGCGGCGGTGCGATCGACTTCGACAACCTCGATTCGAAGAAGGACTATCGCCCGTTCCCGGTCTACAGCCAGTCCAAGCTCGCCTGCCTGATGTTCGCCTTCGAACTACACCGCCGCAGCGCCCAGGGCGGTTGGGGCGTAGCCAGCATCGGCGCCCATCCCGGCGTTAGCCGCACCGATCTGATCCCCAACGGCGCGGGCAGCAGCAGCATCAACGGCTGGGTACGCCGCTACCTGCCCTTCCTGTTCCAGCCCGCTTGGCAGGGCGCCCTGCCGACCCTGTTCGCGGCAACCTCGCCGCTGGCCAAGGGCGGTGGCTATTATGGGCCACACCGGCTCGGCGAGACCCGCGGCTATCCTGTCGAAGCCCGGATCCCGCCCCAAGCGCTGGATCAGGATGTTGCAACGCGCTTGTGGAGGGTCTCCGAAGAACTGACCGGCATCAGCTTCCCGTCGAGCGAATCGGCGGCCGGGTGATAAACCGAAGGTCGCGGGTTCGCTTCCTGCAACGACACTATCAGAAACCTCGTGATTGGGCATCGAGCTCTTCAACCCGGAGCAAAATCTCGAAGCCGCAGCGGGGCTGGACGAGGCCGCGCCGCCGCCCGAGCGGCGTAAATCGTGTAGCCGCAGAGCAGACCATACATCGCCAGCCCCTCCACCTGCCAGAACGGCATCGTCGCCATGTTGAGCAGGAAGAAGGCAAAATGCGCGGCGACCAGTTTAAAGCGCTCGCCCCGGGATGCGGCTGCGGCCACGAACATCACGGTCCAGAGCGTGATCATCGCCGCCACGCCGAACCAACCGAGCTCATAGAGCGTGCCGACCAGGGTATTATGCGGATAGACCTTGAACAGCCCCTCCCAGCTCTCGGGCCCGAAGCCGAACAGATGTTGGAGTGGCGTGCCTTCTGCCCAGGCATAGATGTAACTGCTCCAGATCAGCGGCCGCGCCGACATCACCCGGCGTTCGAGATAGTCGAAGTCGCGGGGCGACTTGATCAGCCCAGCAGGGTCCGAGAGGAAGGCGCCCAGATCCGCGAACTTGGTGCTGTAGAGCAGCACTCCGACCGAGACGAGCAGTACCCCCACCACCACTGCCGTCACCGCCATCGACCCGCGCTGGTCGCGGCGCACGCTCAATGTGAGCCCGCTCAGCAGGGTCGCCAGCGCCAGCGGCACGAATGCAAGGATCGTCGTGCGATAGCCGGCGAGCAGGATGCCGATGAACGTCGCCGCCAGGAACGCGACGCGCACTACACGCGGCGCCGATCGGGCAAAGCAGCCAACCAGGAATCCGGTCATCATCGCGACCGAGAACGCCGCCTCGTGGTTGTAGCCGCCGACCCAGACAACCCCGTCGCCATCCTCCGAACCTTTGGGCAGGTGCAGCGCTAGCGACAGCGCCTGGAATACCAGCAGTGGCAGGAAAGAAACCATCGCCCAGCTGAGAAACCGCGCCTCGGGATCGCAGCGCAGCGCCTGGAACACGGCGATGACGATCACGGTCATATAAGCGTATTTGACGCCCATATTGACGCCGCCTGCCGGATCGCCGTTGAGTGTTGCGCTGACCAGCGCCAGCACGACCAGGGCATAGACCGGCAGCAGCCATTTGAGCGCGAGATTGGCGGGCCGTACCACGAAGAGCAATCCGAACGCCGTCACCCCGATCGAGAGCAGCGCGTTGCCCGAAAGCCCGCCTGCGAGCGGCTTGAACATGTAGAGGTGATAGGCTCCGGCAATGTAGCGCAGCCACAGCGCCACTACGACAAAGGTGCCGGCGGCGCTTCCCGCCCGCCGCGCGGCGATCACCAGCGGCACCAGCAGCAGCACCGTCACCGGCACCAGAACGCCGAGCCCGAAGGCTGGGCCATAAGGCAGCGCCTGCGGGTTCACGACCCCGCCCGGTCAGTCCGCATAGTAATGGCGATAGCTCTTCATGAAGGTGCCGCCATGCTCGTGCCCGGCCCGCTCCTGTTCGCGCACGTCCACCAACGTCAGCACCGCGCCCAGCATCTCGGCATGGACATCGTAGAGCCGCCTGAGCGCCACCGAGGCAGCCTTGGCCGGTGTCCTGCGCCAGCGCACGAGGAACACCACGCCGTCGGCCATGCTGGCGATCACGCGCGCCTCATCGACCGGCAGCACCGGCGGCGTGTCGAGGATCACCAGATCGTAACGTCCGCGCACCTGCTCGATCAGCTCAGCCAGCCTCGGGCTCTCGGCCAGGCTGATGCCCTTGGAATCGAGCCGCTGCGGCAGCAGGCATGCATCGGAGAGACTGTCCTTCACGATCGCCTGCTCCAGCGTGGCACGGCCGGCGAGCACTTCATCCAGCCCCAGCGTGACATTCTCGGTGAACTGGCGGCTGGAGGCGCGCCGGCGCGCGTCGCAGTCAATCAGCAGCACCTTGCCGCCGGCCACTGCCACCGCGCGCGCCAAGCCCATCGCGGTGGTGGTCTTGCCTTCGCCGGGCACCGAGGAAGTGATCGCGACGACGCGAATCGGTTTGGTTGTGTCGGCGAACTGGATCGAGGTGCGCAAGGTGCGGAACGCCTCGGCGAACGTCGATTGCGGGCGCTTGAGCGGCAGTTCCGCTGGCGGCGCGGGCGGCCCCGACTTGCGATAGCCGGGCAGCGTGTTCGCATCGGGGATCGAGGCGAGCGTCGGCAACGCCAACAAGTCCTCGATCGCGTCGCTGGTCTCCAACCCGCGCTCCAGCAACTGGAGCAGCACCACCAGCAGCACGCCCACGCCAAGTCCACCGACCAGGGCCATCGCCGCATAGATCAACGCGTTGGGCGAACTGGGCGCGCCGGGCACCCGCGCGCGGCTGATGATGTAGGAATCGCTTTGCTCCAGGCCGGACTGTGCCACCGTCTGGCGATAGCGGTCGAGGAACGCCTGATAGAGCGTGCGCGACGATTCGGCGTTGCGCTCCAACTCGTTGAGCCGGACCGAGGCTTCGTTGTCACTAGCGAGCTTGCCCTGTGACTGTGCCACCGATCCGGCAAGCGAAGCCGCCCGCTGGGCGGCGATGTTCGCCTGAATGGAAACATTGGCGACAATGCGCTGCACCTCGGCGGCGATCGCCTGGTCCGCGGCGCGAAGTTGGCCCTGCACGCGGACGAGGTCGGGATGACGGGGGCCGTAGCGCTTCTCCAGCGCTGCGGCTTCGCGCGCCACCTCGGCACGCTGAGCGCGCAGTTGGCTGACCACAGGCGAATCGAGCGAATCGCCCAACTCCTCGCCGCTCCGCCCGCCGCGCAGCTGGGCGCGCGCCGCCGAGAGCCGTGCCTGGGCCGCAGCATTCTCAGCCTTGGCTTGGGCGAGCTGGGTAGAGAGGCCGGACAGCTCCTGCTGGGTCACCGTGCTGGCGTTGGAGACGGCGAACAGATTGTTCGCCGAACGATAATCGGCGACTGCACGTTCTGCGTTGAGCACTTGCGCACGCAGCTGCTGCAACCGCTGGTCGAGGAACTTGCGCGCGCGCTGCGTCGCCTCTGCCTTGGCGCCCGCCTGGCCGGAGACATAGTCGTCGATTAACGCGTTGGCGACCTGCGCCGCCTGAACCGGCGTGGCGCCCTCGTAAGAGACGCTGATCGAGTATGAGAGCCCGTCACGCTTCACCGTCAGACCGCCGAGCAGCGTGCCGATCGCGCGCTGGCGCCCGATCAGGTCAGGCTGCGCCGGGACGGGCTGGCTGGGCACAGCGGCCTTGTTGAACGCAGGGTCGCGATCGAGACGCAGCCGGTCGACCACCCGGCCGATCAGCTCGGGCGATCGCAGCGCCTGCACCTCGGTATCCACCGCTGCCGAATCCGGATCGGTCGTCGGCACCACCGAATCAACGTTGATTACGCGTTCGGCCGTACGCTCCAGCGCTACCTGCGCGGTCGCCAGGTAGCGCGGTTCGGCGACCAGATAGGCCGCCGCGGCCACCACGATCGCCGTGACCATCGCCGCGCACAGGATCAGCCAGCGCCGCCGCAGGATGGCGCCGACATGGCGCAGGTCAATCAGCGCGCCACGATCGACCTGCGGGTCCGCATCACGGCGTGGCGGCAAGCGCCGGGTGATCGCGTCCATGTCACGCCGTGGCCATGAAGGCGCGCACGGCGGGCGCGATGTCGGGCCGGGCCAGCGCCAAAGCGAGCGTCGCAGTCACGAAGCCGCTTTTGTCGCCGCAGTCATAGCGCCGGCCCTGGAAGGTAACGCCGTGGAACGGCTGCCGGCCGATCATCCGCGCCAGCGCGTCGGTAAGCTGGATCTCGCCACCCGCACCCTCTTCCTGGCCACTCAATATGTCCATCACCTCGGGCTGGAGGATATAGCGGCCGATCACTGCCAGCGTGGAAGGCGCCACATCGGGAGCGGGCTTCTCGACCAGCCCCAGCACCTCGGTCATCGCGCCGGCGCGCGCGCCTGGCGTGACGATGCCGTACTTGCGCGTGTCCTCCGGTGCCACTTCTTCGGTGCAGATCAGATTGCCGCCGAGCTCGGCATAGGCGTCGACCATCTGCTTCAGGCAGCCCGGCTCGCCGATCATCAGATCGTCCGGCAACAGCACCGCGAAGGGCTCGTCGCCGACGATGCGGCGCGCGCACCACACGGCATGACCGAGTCCCAGGGGCTCCTGCTGCCGGACGATGGTGATGTCGCCCGGCGCGGTCCGCGTGCCGTCGAGCACGTCGAGCGATTTGCCGCGCCGCGTCATGGTCTCTTCGAGCTCGAAGGCGTGATCGAAATGATCATCGATCAGGCTCTTGCCGCGGCTGGTGACGAAGATGAACTGCTCGATGCCTGCCTCGCGCGCCTCGTCGACGGCATATTGGATCAACGGCCGGTCGACGACCGGAAGCATCTCCTTGGGCATCGATTTGGTGGCGGGAAGGAACCGGGTTCCGAGGCCGCCAATGGGGAAAACTGCTTTGCGTACTCTTCGCATCTTCCACCCTTTCCTGGTTGCTGGCCCCCCCGGAAGACCAGCATCAACCGTCAGGGCGAGACGAACTCGCGGATACGCTGCCCAACGGGCAAGCCGGATCCGCCAACGCGATCGATACGTCCTGACAAACCAACGCTGCGCCTTCGCGCTGCATTGCAGCAAGAGGCTGGCGTCGAAACGTGTCCGAACTGCGTCCGGCCCATTGCGACGCTATGTCGAGGCGTTGGGGGGTGGTGAACGATCCCTTCCATCGTCTCGCACCTTCGCGGGGAATGACCAGGAGTCGGCAGGCGTAATCCCAGCCTGCTTGACTCTCGATCTAGAGCTTGGGCGGTGCCCCCGCGAACGAAACCCCGCCCGGCACAGAGCCCTGGCCGCGCCGGCGCACAAGCGGCGTACCGGGCGGAACCTGGATATCGTGCGAGCCGATGATGATCCGGGCCGGGCCGTCATGCACGTCGAAGATCGGCCATGCCTGATTGCTCTTCACCGTCAAATGCTCGATATGGATCACCAGCGGTGCGCGCAGCCCCTGCGCGGCCATGATCGAAAAATGGTTCGTGTCGCCGATTCCGCCGATCTTTCGCGGATTGACGCTGGTCAGCCGCGTCGCGCGAATACTTGACCAGAGCCGAAAGTTACGCGCGTTGCGTCCGCTGATACAGTCGTCGAGCAGGGTATCGGTGGATTTCAGGTCGAACCCGCCGTCGCTGTTGTCCCAGGCGGCACACTGGCGGAACAGGATTCGCGCATTGCCACGCTCAGTCGAAAAGCCGTCACCGTTCCAGTATTTGCGCTCGCCACGCTTCCAGCAAAAGCCGCGCATCGTGCAGCGTTCGAGCCGGAAATCGTGCGCGGTGTCCGCGAAGGAAATGCCCACCGGCAGGTCATGTGCGCCGGTGGTGAGCGTGCCGCTGGCGGTCACGTCCTGGATCACGCCGTCATGGCTGGCATAGCGGATGCGGGCGAAGCTGCGACGGAGGCCGCTCGCCCGGGCGCCGCGCACGCGAAGGCCCACGCAATCGGCGCCTGCCTCACGCGGCACGGCGGTGTTTTCGATCACACGGTAGCCGCCGACGACCTCAATGTCGGAGATCTGCACGCCACGAACCGAGTCGCGAATCACGAACAGCCCGTTGCCGACATCGCGGGCATGCACGCCGCGATAGACCGCGCCCGAGCGTACGACATAGACTGGCTCGTCTTCAGCAGCGATGCGGACCGGCCCTATGGGAAAGCGGGAATTCATGCCGGCCATGGCCGCTAGTCCGGGGAAATGCGGCGAGGCCAGCGCCATGCGACGCGGCGTGGCGCCTCCGTGCTCAGTGCAATGCGGGCGCCGCCCCGCCCAGTTCGTCGCCGGCTTCGCGGGTCGAGGGGCGGTTTATGCCCAGCAAGGGCTGGTGATGGACTTGGCGCGCACGGCTGAAACGGCGAAAGCCCTCCTCTCCCTCGCCGATGCCGAACGTCATCCCCGCATTTGCCTTGTGCACCTTGGTGAGAGAGCGCACGTCGATGGCGATCGTCGACGAGAGCGTTCGCTCCACCACGTGCCGGCGCTCGGCGGCGTCACGTCCGAAATAATAGATGGCTATGGGGGGCGGGCGCCGATGGATCGCCGCGATCGCATCCTCGATGCGCGCATAGTTGCGCAAGGGAAGGATCGGACCTTCGATCTCCTCCTGCATCACCAGCATATCCTCACTGGCGTGACGGACGATGTGAAGCGGCATGCCCGCACCGCGTGGTTCGGCGGTCATCACCTCGCCCCCGCGCGCGCGCGCGTCATCCAGGAGCCGCGCGAGCCGGCCGCCTTCCTCCGCGGAGAGCGGCGGCACCACCTCTGCCCCGGGCCGCATCGCCGCGCGCCACAGCCATGCAGCGATTGCCTCCTCCTGCTCCTCGGGTACGAGCAGGTAATCGGGCGCCAGCGAGAATCTCCCGCCCTTCGCGCGCTTGTCGGCAACCACGCACGCCGCCGCCCGGGCGAAATCAGCCGAGCGTCCCAAGATCGCTGGCGACTTGCCCGAGCCCGCAAGCGCGATCCCCTTACCCGTCGACGCATCGGCCACCAGCAGGTCGAAGCCCACCCCGGCAAGGCCCGGACCGGACTCGCCAGGCACCACCGCCAACTCGAGCGGATCGAAGAAGTCGGGCGCCAGCGACTCGAATAGACTGGCCAGCTGCGGCGACGCGTCATCGAAGCGGAGCATCACGCGGTTCCCCGCTGCCAGCGCGCTCGCCAGGACGCTCGCCGTCCGGAGCAGCGGCAGCGCGGCTGGCGCCGCAATGCCGACCACACCCAGCGGTTGATACTCGACATAGTCGCCGCCCAGCCCCAGCCAAGTACGCAGCGCGCTTTTGCCTTTCGGGCGCATCCAGCCCGCGACATTGCGTTGTGCATCGCGGAGGGTGGCCAAGGCCGGCACCACTTCGACGCGCATCGCCGATTCGGCATCCTGATTCGCCTGGTCGGCCACAAGTGCGGCGCAAAGCGCGTCCGCGTTCCGCTCGATCATCAGGGTCGCCCGCTGCAGTCGATCGCGCCGAATTGCCGGCGGCACCGGCAGCTCGGCGAAAAATGCAGCGCGTTGCGCTTCAAGCATCCTCTTTGTTCCTACGGCTTGTCGCTTGATCTTCTACTCCGTCGCCGATGCGTGGCAAGTTCAAGTCGAATCGTTTCGACGCATGGGAGCCAAATCGCCCCGGCGTCGTTCCAGCAGCGGCGGGAGCTGTTCCTTGCGAAGCCTTCATTCTTTGCGCAATGCAGCGAAGTAGCGACCCTGATTCCACCGAAAATCATTTCGCCGACGATTTCCCTCACCTCGAAGCTGGCAAGTTGACGCGCTGAGCACGCGAGTCGAGTGTTCGCAAACGCAGCAGAAATCTCGTCTCCGCGTATTTAGGAGCAGCGCACCAATGCGTATCGTGATGATCGGGTCCGGCTATGTCGGGTTGGTTTCGGGCGCGTGCTTTGCCGATTTCGGCCATCACGTGACCTGTGTCGACAAGGATGCGAACAAGATCGCACGCCTCCGCGCCGGGGGTATTCCCATCTACGAGCCCGGGTTGGACGAGTTGGTCGCGCGTAACGTCGCGGCCGGCAACCTCGTCTTCACCACCGAGCTTTCCGAAGCGGTTGGCCTAGCCGACGTCGTGTTCATTGCGGTCGGCACCCCGAGCCGGCGCGGCGACGGCCATGCCGACCTCTCCTATGTCCATGCCGCCGCGCTCGAGATCGCCGGTGCGCTGGATGGCTTCACCGTGATCGTCACCAAATCGACCGTCCCGGTCGGCACTGGCGACGAGGTCGAGCGGATCATCCGCGAATGCAATCCCGCAGCCGCCTTCGCGGTCGCCTCCAATCCCGAGTTCCTGCGCGAAGGCGCCGCGATCGAGGATTTCAAGCGCCCCGACCGCGTGGTGATCGGTATCGAGGACGAACGCGCCCGCGCGCCGATGGAGGAAGTCTATCGCCCGCTTTCGCTGAACAAGGCGCCGGTGCTGTTCACCAGCCGCCGCACCAGCGAGCTGATCAAGTACGCGGCCAATGCCTTTCTCGCGATGAAGATCACCTACATCAACGAGATGGCGGACCTGTGCGAGCAGGTCGGTGCCGATGTGCAGGAGGTGGCGCGCGGCATCGGGCTCGACGATCGCATCGGCGCCCGCTTCCTCCATGCCGGCCCTGGCTATGGCGGCTCCTGCTTTCCCAAGGACACGCTCGCGCTGATGAAGACGGCCCAGGATCACGACGCGCCGCTACGCCTGATCGAGGCGACGATCGCGGTCAACGAGCAGCGCAAGCGCGCGATGGGTCGCAAGGTGATCGCCGCGATGGGCGGGCGGGTACGCGGCCGCACGGTCGCAATACTCGGCCTCACCTTCAAGCCCAATACTGACGACATGCGCGATGCGCCGTCGATCGCGATCATCCGGGCCTTGCAGGATGCTGGCGCGAAGGTCCGCGCCTATGATCCTGAAGGGATGGCCGCCGCAGAGGCGCTGCTCAGCGACGTCGAATATGCCGAGTCCGCCTATGCCGTGGCCGAAGGGGCGGCGGCCGCGGTGATCGTCACCGAATGGGACGCGTTCCGCGCGCTCGACCTCAAGCGCCTGAAGGCGGTCATGGCCGATCCGGTGCTCGTCGACCTGCGCAACATCTACCCGCCTGCCCAGGCGGAGGAAGCGGGGCTGCGCTATGTAAGCGTCGGCCGGCCGAGCAAGTTGGAGGATGCCACGGTCTCGAACCGGAGGCAGGCAGCGTGACGGCCAGCGCCCCCATTCTCGTGACGGGCGCCGCTGGTTTCATTGGCCATGCGGTGTCCGAACGGCTCCTCGCGCGCGGAGAGCGCGTAATCGGGCTCGACAATTTCACCGACTATTATGACGTTTCGCTCAAGGAGGCGCGCGTCGCGCAGCTGATCGACAATTTCAATTTCCGGCTGGTCCGCGGCGACATCGCGAGCCCCGAGCTCCTCACCGAGCTGGTGGCCGGGAACGGGGTGCGGCGTATCGTCCACCTCGCTGCCCAAGCGGGAGTGCGTTACAGCATCGAGAATCCCCTCGCCTATGAGCACAGCAACCTGAAGGGCCATCTCGCCGTGCTCGAGGCGGCGCGCCACGCCGGCAGTATCGAGCATCTCGTGTACGCCTCATCGAGCTCGGTCTACGGCGAGCGGCCCCTGGGCGGCGCCGGCTTCCGCGAGGACGAGCCCTGCATCGCGCCGGTCTCGCTCTACGCAGCCACCAAGCGCAGCTGCGAGTTGATGAGCCAGAGCTACGCCACACTCTACGGCCTGCCGCAGAGCGGGCTCAGATTCTTCACCGTCTACGGTCCTTGGGGCCGTCCGGACATGGCCTATTTCGGCTTCGCGCAGAAGATCCTGCTCGGCCAGCCGATCGAGGTGTTCGGCGAAGGCCGGATGGCGCGCGACTTCACCTATATCGACGACATCGTCGATGGCGTGGTCGGCGTGCTCGACAGGCCGCCATCCAGCGGCACGCACCGGCTGCTCAACATCGGCGACTGCAATCCCGTCGGCCTGATGGACATGATCGCGTTGATCGAGCGCGCGCTCGGCCGGCCGGCGATCAAGCTGATGCGGCCAATGCAACCCGGTGACGTGACCGCAACCTATGCCGACATCTCGGCGATCCGCGACCTGACCGGGTACAGCCCCAAGGTTCCGCTCGCCCAGGGCATCGAGCGGTTCGTGGAATGGTATCTTAGCGAAATCGAACAAGGTGGGAGAGGGCCGATGGCAGCGGTGGCCTGAGCCGGAAAATCCGACCAGGTCATGTGAGGAGTATCAACATGCTGCAACGGACGAGCATGCACATCGGCGATCCAGAGGGACTGCCCACCATCTGCGTGACCGGATTGCGCGGTTTCCCGCACGTAATGGGCGGGGTCGAGAGCCATTGCGAGGAGCTGCTGCCACGGATCAAGGCGCTGTGGCCCGATCACCGCTCGATCGTGCTCGGCCGCGCACCCTATCTGCCCGAGTCCCAGACCGAACATCGTGGCGTGGAGGTCGTCGGCATCCCCTGCCCGCGTTCGCAGAGTCTCGAGGCGATCGTCGCCACCTTCCTCGCCGTATTCTCCGCCTGGCGGCGCGGCGCGAGCCTGATCCACATCCATGCGATCGGCCCGGGACTGATGGCGCCGCTTGCCTGGCTGCTCGGTCTCAAGGTGATCGTGACGCATCACGGCACCGATTATCACCGCGCCAAATGGGGCCTGCTCGCGCGCAATGCCCTGCGCGCGGGCGAATGGCTGGCGGTCAATTTCGCACACCGGGTGATCGCCGTCTCGCCCTCGCTGGCAACCCAGCTCAAGCGTAACTTCCCGGCCCGCGCCCAAACGATCAGCTACATTCCGAACGGCACGTCCGAGCTGCCCGACGACGCCGATCCGGATCTGGTGCTGGAGCGGATCGGTGTGGAACGCGGCGGTTTCCTGCTTGCCGTCGCTCGGCTGGTGCCCGAAAAAGGCCTGCATGACCTGATCGCCGCCTTCGAGGCATCGAACTGCACCGAGAAGCTGGTGATCGCCGGTGCCGCCGATCACGATAGCGACTATGCACGCACGCTGTTGGATCGCGCCAGCGAGCGGGTGATCTTCGCCGGGGTCCAGTCTCGTGCCACACTCAAATGCCTCTACGAACACTGCGCCCTGTTCGTGATGCCCTCCCATCACGAGGGTTTGCCGATCGCGGCATTGGAGGCTGCGAGCTGCGGCGCGCGGATGCTGCTGAGCGACATACCCGCCAATCTCGATATCGGGCTTGAGTCGCGAAATTACTTCCCGGTCGGCGACGTCGCTGCGCTCACGCAGCGGCTCGACATGGATTGCGCGGATTTTCTGATCGACCGAGACACCGTTCGCGCGCGCTTCAGCTGGGACAAGGCAGCGGAGGACACGCTGGCAGTCTATCGCAGCACGCTAGCCCAGAGCCGGGTGGTGCTTCGGGCTTCCGGCAATCCAGGTGTCGTCAAGGGGTGAACCCAATCCCCCTCTCCGTCCAGGAGAGGGCTACACGGCTAGCCGAGCCACTACCTCGGCTCGGTCTGCCGCCTCGATCGTTCCCGAAATCTCGATTCCCGCCAGACCCCGCACCGCATGCGCAATCGCCGGTCGCCACGCATCTCCGCCCCACTCCCAGCTGCGGATTCGCCAACGCTCCTGCCCATCGGCATCGATTGCCAGCGGCGGCCGTCCTGCCCCCTCGCCCTCAGAATCCCGTGCGATACACGCTCCGGTACCTGCAAGCCCTGCAATCGAAGCCAGAAGTTTACGACGGTCCATCCCGATAACCTCACCGATGGTCAACATAATAGCGGCTTAACCATGCTGCGGCGCAGCATGATGCTATCGATATAAAGCTCGCCACCACAGCAAGGGTCGTTCGCCATGCCAAGCCTGTACATCTCGCCTGCCGGATCCGGGGACAAAAGCGGCAGCGACATCAACAACGCAGCGTCCATCGGTTCGCTCAACACGCTGATCGGAAGGGCGGGCCCCGGAGGCGAAGTGCTGCTACTGGCCGACCAGGGAAATTACAACGTCACCGGCATCCTTGGCATCACCCGCGGTGGAGCGGAGGGCCAGCCGGTGATCGTGCGAGGCATCGATTCCGACGGCAATGCCATGGCCGCGCATTTCGTCGGCTCGCGCCCGGCCGACTGGCAGGCGGGCGATGCCTCCGGTAACGAGCTATTCAAGCTCGGCACCGGCGCGGACAACCTCGAATTCCGTGACCTGCGGATCGACAATGTCGGCACAG
Source organism: Sphingomonas sp. MS122 (assembly GCF_049532975.1). Lineage (GTDB taxonomy): Bacteria > Pseudomonadota > Alphaproteobacteria > Sphingomonadales > Sphingomonadaceae > Sphingomonas. The sequence goes on from NZ_CP186695.1 coordinate 3,478,452, forward strand.
CCTTCCGCGTCACTGCCGATCTCGGCAATCTCCACATCGAGGATGTCGACGCGAACAATGTACGCCGCTTCTTCGAAGATTATTCCAGCGCACCCTCGGGCACCGCGACGATCACCGGACTGACGATCCGTGACGTCAACGTGCAGGGCTTCTCCAAGACGGCGATCCGCCTTCAGTATGACACCAACAACGTCGTGATCGACAATGTCACGGCAAATATGGCCGGACAGACGGGCGACGACCTGCCCGCGGGTGTCCATCTCGACGACACCGTCCACAACGTCACGCTCAGCCGGGTCGTGATGGAGAATGTCCAGAGCACTTCCGGCGCCTATTTCAACGGCGACGGCTTCGCGAGCGAGCGCGGGGTCTATGACGTGCGCTTCATCGATACGGTCGCGCGCGGCAACAGCGACGGCGGCTACGACCTCAAATCGAGCGGCACGCTGGTCGTCCGGGCGCTCAGCGAGGAGAATGGGCGCAACTACCGGCTCTGGGCCGAGGCGACGTTGATCGACTCGGTCGGCTTGAACCCAGTGCTGCGGGGCGGCATCTCCGAGCAGAACCAGCTTTGGCTCGACAGCGCCGCCAATGTCACCGTGATCGGCGGGCGCTTCGACGACGCCGGATCGCGTACCAAGGTAATCTCCTCGCAGGGGCGGCTCACCCTGCAAGACGTCGAAATCACCCGGTCCGAGCTCTCGACGCTCGCAACCCGCGATTCGCTCCCCGGCCTCGTCGGTGCTGAGACGATCCGCGAAACGCTGACCGTCGATCAGGGCGAAGCCTCGCCCGGCGCGACCGACTTTATCGCGCTGCTTCCCCTGCCCACCGTCCCCACGGCGGACGCACTGCTAGGCACGGCGGGCGACGACATCTTCCTTGTCGATGATACCGGTGACCGGATCACCGAGGCCGCCGGCGCGGGGTTCGACCGGGTCGAGACGACGCTCGACAGCTACACGCTGGCCGGCAATGTCGAACAGCTCATCCGCCGAGGCGCCGCCGATTTCACCGGCAATGGCAACCTGCTCGCCAACGCGATGATCGGCGGCGCGGGCAGCGATACGCTGGGGGGGCTCGGCGGCAATGACGACCTCGCCGGCAATTCGGGCGACGACACGCTCGCGGGCGGAAATGGCGAGGATCTACTCCGGGGGCAGTCGGGCTCTGACATGTTGCTCGGCGGCTGGCAGTCGGACACGCTCATCGGCGGCGCGGGCGCGGACCGGCTGGTCGGCGACCAGGAATGGCTGAGCAGCCAGGGCGCCAACGACCGGCTGGACGGCAGCGACGATGCCGACCTGCTGATCGGCGATGCGACCAATATCTATGGCAGCGGCAAGGGCGGCAGTGACCGGCTGACCGGCGGCGCGGGTGACGACATCCTGATCGGCGACGGTGACGTAATGAGGGACGGCGCCAAGGGCGGCGCCGACACGCTCGAGGGCGGCGACGGCAATGATTGGCTCTATGGCGACGGCCGGGAGACGACCGCGACCGTGGCCGGCGGAACCGACAAGCTCTATGGCGGCGACGGTCCCGATTACCTGATCGGCGGTGGCGGCAACGACCTACTTGCGGGCGGTGCGGGCGCCGACTGGTTCGTGTTCGCGCCCGGCTCGGGTGCCGACGAGATCAGCGACTTCATTTCGGGCATGGACCATATCGATCTCAGCGCTTTCGACATCGCTTATGAGCAACTTAGTTTCACGACGGGCGTGGATGGAGTGCGCATCACCATGGGTACGGACAGCATCTTCGTCCGCGGAGCGCAGGGGTTTTCACCCGACGATTTCGTCTTCGGCTGACTCTCGCCTTTCCCGAGGGAGGGGTGTTGCGGGTTTCGGATCAAAAGCTTGGAGCTTAGACCGATTCTGCACCGGTCAGCGGCACAATCTTCGGCGATGACGTCCGAGCCATCCTGCAGGATCAGGGCGCGGCAAGCTCTTCCGGCACCGTCTGACGCGAACGGGTGGAGCTGCCGGTCGCGCGCCGGATCACCGCCTTGCCCAGCCGCTGCCCCGGCAGCTCGACCAAACGGTAGGTGAGATAGGCCAGGCCATAGGTGACCGGCACCACGATCGCCCCGGTCAGCGCAAACCGCTCGATCGCGCCGAGCCCGGTGCCGAACCGGCCGATCACCGCCGCCGCGACCGGCTGGAGGATCAGCAGGTGGATCAGATAGGTGCCGTAGGAAAGCTCCCCCAGCCAGTAGAATGGCCGGCTTCCGAGCAGTCGCGCCACACCATCAATGGCGCTCAGCCTGCGCAGATGGACCAGCGCGAAGAAGCCGAGCACGAGCAGTTCGCGCACCACAAGATGGAGCGCATCCTGATCGCCACCGATCGGGATCGCGGCGAGCAGCATCGCAGCGGCGAGATGTAGCCAGACGCGCCTGCCCAGCCCAAGATCGGCAGCGATCAGCATGCCGCACAAAAAGAGGTGAAGCTTGAGCGGCAGGAAGGACGGCATCGGATAGTCGAGCCCCGCCGCCGTCGCTGCCAGCGCCGCCGCCGCGCCAGCGCCGCCGGCAATCAGCGCAGCCCCTATCCAGCCCGCGCGGCGGGCGAGCAACACCAGAAAGGGAAAGAGCGCGTAGAATTGCATTTCCAGCCCTAGGCTCCAATCGGGCAGCGGGCTGCGAAAAGCGTAGCCGGGCAGCAACCCGAACACGAAGCTCACATGCGCCGCGACATTGACGAAGCTGGAATCGGCGTAGCGCTCGCGCGGCTGGAGCTGTTGCCCCAGGAAGCTGTCGATCGCCACCCGACTCTCGTAGATGGCCGGCCCCGCGATCAGCGCCACTGCCAGCGTCAGGTAAAAAAGCGGCGCTAGGCGGAAGAAGCGGCGCGTCCAGAACGCCGCCCAAGTGGCAGGCGCGTTCCAGTCCTCGCGGCCCGCGCGCAGCTGATACTGGAACACCATCAGGAAGCCCGAGAGCAGGATGAACAGATCGACGCCCAGGTCGGGCTTGCTCACCAGCGGCAGGCGGAATCCGGTGAGGATCATCGTGTGCCCGATCAGCACCCAGAGCGCCGCCAGGCCGCGCAGGCCGTCGAGACATTCGACTCGCCGAGTGTCGACTCGTTCCATGCCCATCGTGCACCTCCGCTGTCGTTCCGGATGCGCGGGTGATAGCCGCCCGGCGCCGTGAAACTACCGCGCGACGCCCGCTAATCGGCCAGCCGCCCCGCCCGAACGATAGAGCGGGCCCGTATATGGTGCATCGCAACAAATTCGCGTGATAGGCCTTTCTACCGGAGCCGGATTCCGCACGAAACGCCAGCGAGGAATGATGCCGGACAGAAAGCGGATAGTGTTCGCGATCAACTCGCTCGCAGGCGGCGGCGCCGAGCGGGTGCTCACCACGCTGCTCCGCGGCTCGGTGCCTTGGCGCGCGCGCTATGAAGTTCATCTGGCGCTGCTCGACGACGAGCCGCGCACCTACGCCGTGCCCGACTGGGTCGAGGTTCATCAGCTCGATGCCCGTCACCGACTACTGCCGAGCCTCAACCAGCTGCGCTCCCTGATCGGCCGGCTCTCGCCCGACGCGACGCTCAGCTTCCTCACCCGCGCCAATGTCGCCAACGCCTGGGCGATGGCGGGGCGCGGCCGGCCGTGGCTGATCAGCGAGCGCGTCAACACCAGTGCGCATCTGGGCAAGGGACGCGGGGCGATCGCCGCCAAGGCGATGGTCCGCATGACCTATCCGCGCGCCGCGCACGTCATCGCGGTGTCCGAAGGGGTGGTCGACGATCTCGCCTGCAATTTCGGCGTGGCGCGCTCGCGCATGTCGGCGATCGCCAACCCGGTCGACCACGCGCAGATCACCAGGCTCGCCGCCGAAGCGCCCGCCTTCACTCCTGCCGGCCCCTATATCGCCGCCGCCGGCCGGCTGGTGCCCAATAAGAATTTCGCAATGTTGCTGCGCGCCTATGCGCAAGCGAACCCGGCCGAGCGGCTTGTCATTCTGGGCGAGGGCCCGGAGCGCTCCGCGCTCGCCGCGCTGGCCGCGACGCTCGGCATCGCCGATCGGGTCGACATGCCCGGCTTCGTCGCCAATCCCTATGCGCTGTTTGCGCGTGCGCAGGCCTATGCCATGCCCTCCAATGCCGAGGGTTTCCCCAATGGGCTAGTCGAAGCGATGGCTTGCGGCGTCCCCGTCGTCGCCACCAACTGCGCCTCCGGCCCGTCCGAAATCCTAGCCGATCTTCCCCGAAATGCTGTCGCGGGCGGAATCGACGTGGATGCCGGCGCGTTGGTCCCCACGGATGACCCCACAAGCTTCGCCGCGGCGCTTCTCCGGGTGCTCACCGAGCCCCGCCGCAGCGCTTGCGGCGCGCACGCGCTCGCCCGGTCGCGCGCCTATGGTGTCGAGCAGGCCGCCGCGAATTATTGGGCGCGGATCGAGGCAGCGCTTGCTGCGTCGCCTGCCGCCGCGCCCCGACCCAGAAACCATGTACAGGCGCGTTCGGGAGTAAGCACATGAAATGGCATATGCACATCGCATTGGCGGGAGCGCTGTTCGGCGGATGTGCCGGCCAGGCGCCACTCGCCGGCAGCGGCGCTCCGCCGCCTGCCGCCGCAGCCTTCACTTTGTCCCCCGGCGACAAGATCAAGGTGGCGACCTATGGCGAAGTCGCGCTCAGCGGCGATTTCGAAGTCTCGCCCGCGGGCACGATCGCGTTCCCGCTGCTCGGCGAGATCAAGGCCGCCGGCCTCCAGCCCGACCAGCTTTCCAAGACGATCGAGACCGAACTGCTCGACGGCTATCTGCTCCAGCCCAAGGTCACGGTGCAGGTCGCGAGCTTCCGCCCCGTCTATATATTGGGCGAGGTCAACAAGCCCGGCGAGTATCCCTATACGCAGGGGCTCACCGTTCGTGGCGCGGTCGCCAAGGCGGACGGCTTCACCTATCGTGCCAATGAAAAGCGCGTCTTCCTCAAGCGCGCGGGCGAGGCCGGCGAGCGCGCCTATCCGCTGACCGCCGATTTCGCGGTGCTGCCCGGCGACACGATCCGCTTCGGCGAGCGCTATTTCTGATGGACATGACCACCGCATCGCTCGCGCCCGCGCTCGACGAGCCGCTACCCGAAAGCGGCAAGCCCCATCTGCGCGGTTGCCCGGTCAGCTTCGCCAAGCTGAAGGCGCTGCTCGCCGCGGACCTGTACCGCTATGCGGGTCGGGTCAGCACCGGCGCCTTCCTCAAGCATTATGCCTTCACGCCGGGCTATAAATACACCGTGCTGATGCGCACCGCGGGCTGGCTCAAGCTCAAGCCCGCCAAGGCATTCGGTCTCTATCCGTTCGCCAAATGGCTGCTGCTGCGTGCGCGGTACAAATATGGCTTTGCCATCCCCGAATATATGGAGATCGGCCCGGGCCTGTTTCTCAACCGGTTCGGCGGCTTCTACTTCCACGGCGACACCGTGCTGGGCAGCAACGTCAACGTCACCCATGGCGTGGTGCTGGGCTACATGAACCGCGGCGCCAAGCGCGGCGCCCCGGTGATCGGCGATCGCACCTTCCTGGGCTCCGGCGCCAAGGTGATCGGCGGGATCCAGGTCGGCGCGGAAGCAGCGATCGGCGCCAATGCGGTGGTGACCAAGGACGTGCCGGCGCGCGGCGTAGTCGGCGGCATTCCCGCCAAGCTGCTCTCGGACCAGGGATCGGACGGGTATATCAACCGCCTGGCCCCGCCCGAGCTGCTCGCCGCGTGCGAAGGGGCGCTGCACGGCTGGACCCAGGATCAGCCGAAAACGAAGTCGTTCTGATCCAGCGACGTGACGCCGCGCACGAGGATCGTGTCGGTGCCGCCGAGCTGGATCGTCACCCCCGCGCTGCTCATGGTGAAACGCAGCGCCTCATAGGCGATGTCGAAGGCGCTGAGGTCGATCCGGTCGGCTTCGGCGCCGCCGCGCGTGAAGTCTGTGATCTCATCGGCGCCCGATCCCCGGGCGAAGACGAAGCGGTCGCTCCCGCCACCGCCGGTCAGCTTGTCCGCGCCGCCGCGCGCGCCGGCCGCCATGTTCATCGCATCGCCGTACAGCACATCGTTGCCGAGCCCGCCGATCAGCGTGTCCGCGCCACCGATCCCGGTCGCCGTCATGCTGATCCCGTCGCCGACCAGCACATCGTCGCCGTCGCCGCCATCCAGCGTATCCCTTGCGGCGGCGGACGAGACCCATTCGGTGTCGCCGACCAGAAGATCACTGCCTGCGCCGCCATAGAGCCGGTCGGTCTGCTGTCCGCCGTACAGCGTGTCGCCGTCGTCCTCGCCGTAAAGCGCATCCTCGTTCTTGCCTCCATCGAGCCGGTCGGCGCCGACACCGCCCCGCAGCGTGTCGTTGCCGTCGTCACCCGAGAGCGCATCGTCGCCTTCGCCGCCGGCCAGCACATTGGCACCCGCACTGCCCAGCAGCACATCTGCAAAGGCCGAGCCCTGCGCATTCTCGATACTGACCAGCCGATCGCCCATGGCATCGCCGCCTGTCGCAGTCTGGGCGCGCAAATTGACCAGCACCCCACCGAGCGATCCGGCATATTCCGCGGTGTCCGATCCCGCGCCGCCGTCGAGCATATCACCGCCCGCCCCGCCGCGCAGCACGTCCGCGCCGTCTCCGCCGGCCAGCCGGTCCTCGCCACCGCTGCCGACGATGAAATTATCAAGCGCATTGCCGGTCATCGTCGCACCGATGGTCCCGGTATAGACCAGCTCCTCGATATTGGCGCCGAGCGTGTAGTTGCTCGCGGCGGTGCGGACGCGGTCGCGCCCCTCCCCCGCTGCCTCGATCACCTGATCGCCGGTCTCATACACGACGTAGAGATCGTTGCCGGTGCCGCCGCGCAGCAGATCGTTACCGCTGCCGCCGTCGAGCTGGTCGTCGCCGGCGCCACCGACCAGCCCGTCGTCACCGCCGCGCCCATAGAGGATGTCGCCGGCCACCGGATCGTCGCTGCCGGTGATACTGTCGGCGAAATTGGAGCCGATTACGGTCTCGATGCCGAATAGCCGGTCGCCCTCGGCCTCGCCACCGTGATTGACGTTGGTGACAAGGTTCACGGTGATCGCGGCGGACTTGGTATAGTCGACCTGGTCGCGCCCCGCCCCGCCGTCGAGCAGGTCCGCGCCCGCGCCGCCGACCAGCTTGTCGTCGCCGTCGAGCCCGTAGAGCGAGTCACCCAGCCCCTTGCCGTAGAGGCTGTTGTCGAGCGCGTTGCCGGTACCGGCGAAACCGCTGCTGCCGGTATAGCTGAGATCCTCGACGCCATCGGCGAGCGTCAGCGAGGACAGGCTCGTGCGCACGATATCGAGCCCGCCGCCGACCACCTCGGCCACCTGGTCGCCGGTACTGTCGACGACGTAGGAGTCGTCGCCTTCGCCGCCGATCATCGCATCCGCGCCCGCGCCCCCGTCGAGCGTGTCGTTGCCCGCGCCGCCCTCGAGCCGATTGGCGTTCGCGTCGCCCGTCAGCATGTCGGCGAAAGCGCTGCCTACGACGCCCTCGATCCCGGCGATAGTGTCGCCCTGCGCATCGCCGCCCGACAAGATGTTGGTCGCCAGATTGATCTTCACGCCCGCGGCGCTGCCCGCATAGACCGCGATGTCGAAGCCGCCGGCGCCGTCGAGCCGGTCGCCCGCGCCGCCGCCGACCAGGATCTGGTCGCCTCCGTCGCCGATGATCGTATCGGCGAAGCCGGTGCCGATGAAATGCTCAATCCCGTCGAACCGATCGCCCTCGGCCTCGCCGCCGCTGCTCGCGCCGGTCTGGAGGTCGATCGAGACGGCGACCGCATTGGCGCTGTAGTCGACTGTATCGACGCCGCCCCCGCCGATCAGCATATCGGCGCCCGCGCCACCCTGGAGCCGATCGTCGCCGCCGCGCCCCTCGAGCCGGTCCGCTCCCGCGCCGCCGTACAATACTTCGGCAGCGCCGATCCCAGCCAAGGCGTCGTCGAAGGCCGAACCGATCAATGCTTCGATGCTCACCAGCCGGTCGCCCGCCGCTTCACCCGTACCGGCCTGCACCGCCAGGGCAAGGTCGACCTGCACCGCCGCCGCCGAGCCCGAATAATCGGCGCTATCGAGGCCGTCGCGCCCATTGATCAGGTCTGCGCCCCTGCCCCCGACCAGCCGGTTGTCGCCTGCATCGCCACTCAGCGTATCATCGAAGGCCGAGCCGACCAGACCCTCGATCGCGACAAGGCTCACCCCGCCCGAAGCCGTGCCGACCGCAAGGTCCGCCGTCACCGCGCTCGCGCCAGTCGAAAAGTCGGCGATGTCGATACCCGTTCCACCGTCTAGCCGGTCCGCCCCGCCCTTTCCGACCAGCCGGTCGTTACCGCCGCCGCCCGACAGCCTATTGGCCGCGACGTCGCCGATCAGCACGTCGCCAAAACTGCCGCCGACCAGATTCTCGATTCCCGCCAGCATATCGCCCTGGGCATCGCCCCCGCTGCCGGTACCGCCGAGCACCACGTTCACCGCTGCGCCGCTCGCCGAATAATCGGCAGTGTCGATCCCAGCGCCGCCGGTCAGCTGGTCCGCGCCCGCACCACCGATCAGCACATTGTCGAAGCCGTCGCCAGTCAGTAGATCGGCGAAGGTAGAGCCGATCAGCCGCTCGACTCCCTGAAGCCGGTCACCCTGGGCATCGCCGCCAATCCCGGTGCCGGCGAGAAGATCGACCGTGACCGCGCCGCCGCTGCTCGAATAATCCGCGCTGTCGAATCCGATACCGCCGATCAGCGTATCGGCACCCGCGCCGCCGACCAGCAGATCGTCGCCGCCGCGCCCGTCGATCCGGTCGTCGCCCGCGCCGCCGCCGATCCGGTCCACGCCCCCGGTGCCGGCGAGCGTGTCGGCAAAGCCCGAGCCGTCCACCGCCTCGATGCCGGTCAGCCGGTCGCCCGCCGCTTCACCACCGCTCGCCGCGCCATCCGCTAGATCAACCACCACCCCCGCACTGCTGCTGCCATAATCCACCCGGTCGATCCCGGCTCCGCCGTCAAGCACATCGGCGCCCGCGCCGCCGTCGAGCGTGTCGTCTCCCGCGCCACCCGAAAGCGTGTCGTCACCGTTACCGCCGAACAGCCGGTTCGCGCCCGCATCACCAGCCAGCGTGTCGGAAAAGGCCGAACCCTCGACATCCTCGAACCCATCGAACAGATCGCCCTCGGCATCCCCGCCGCTGGCGGTAAGCCGTGTCAGATCGGCCCGCACCCCGGCAGCGCTGCCTGCGTAGCTGAGCAAATCGCACCCTGCACCGCCGACCAATATGTCCGCGCCCGCGCCTCCGGTCAGTACATCGTCGCCGGCATTGCCGACGAGCATGTCGCGGCCCGCACCGCCCAGCAGCGCATCGGCATTCGCCGTACCGCCCATCAAATCGTCTTCGGCGGTTCCCGCGGCCACCACTACGCGCTGGCCGTCCAGGGTCAGTATTGATCCGGCGCCCTTCTTCGACATCACCGTGCCGGCACCGGTGGAGAGGCCATAGTCGCGCACCGTCAGCGCGCCATTTCTCTCGGCGAGGTTGAACAAAGTCGGCGAGCCTGGATCGGAGAAAAGCGCCCCGTCGATCGTCGCACTAGCGCCTTCGGCCAGCCAGATATGCTCGCGATTGCCGCCAGCCAGCGGCGCGCCGGCATCGAGGCTGACGATGTTGCTCAATTGCACGCCCGTGCCCCACAACCGGATGTTGCGGCCATTGCCGGAAACGATCGCACCGTCGACGACGATATTGTCGCTCTTCAGGTCGAGCCCGCCATCGCTGTTGCCCGTGGCGATCACATTGCGCAGCGTGATGTCGTATGTACCGCGCTCGGTCGCGAACCCGTCGCCGTTGCGATAGTCGTTCACCGTGTCGAGCGCGTTGCGCATCGCGACGCGATCGATCGTCACGTCGTGCGCGGTGCCGGTAATGTGGATGCCGATCGCGAAATTGTCGCCATCCTGGAACTGGCTGTCGCCGCGCACGTCTTCGATCAGCACATTGTTGCTGTCATATTGGATGCGGATCGCGCCCTTGGAATAGCCGTCCACCGCGACGTCGCGGATCGTCAGCCCAGTGATCGTCGCACTGGCATTGGCCCCCGAGACCATATTGTCGAAGAAGCGCGAGACGTTCGTGGCGCCGACATGCTCGATCGTCAGGTTGCGGACATCCGCGCCGACGCGAAAGGCCGTGCCGACATTCTCGAAGGCAAGATCGCTAAAGCGCAGATTGTCCGCGCCGCTCAGCAGCCGAAATATCTCCTCACCCGAAAGGCCTGCCGGGTCAAAGGGCTCGCTCCGCGTGCCGGCGATCGTCGCTGCCATCGCATTGCCCGCGCTGTCGATGCCGCGGATCGTCACCGGTGCGCTCGCGGTGCCCCCCGCAACGATGGCCAACGCCCCCGTCGGCGCAGCATAAGCACCCTGATCGGCGAGCAACAGCACCTGCCCGCCCGGCCCCGCCGCAGCGATCAGCTGCGGCAGATCCTTCAGCGTCGCGGCATTCGCGGCGCTCGAGCCGTCGCCCGAGCCGCTGCCGGTCGGCGAGATGTAGAGCGTAGGCATGGCAAGGCTCCCGTCATAGGCCTGAAAAGGTCACCCCCACCGAAATCCGATCGTCGGCAAAGCGCCGCCCCGGCGTCGCACCCCAGCTCGACTGGGTGCGCCGCTGCAGGTCGAGGCGCAGCGCCATCCGCTTGCTCATCAGGTAGGAGCCGCTGGCGCGCCAGGTCCAGCGATCGTCCCGCCGGTCGATATTGTTGAAGTCGCGTTTCTCCAGCTCGCCGCCCATGCTCAGGATCAGGTTGCGCAGGAGCTCATAGTCCGCGCGCAACGTCATGTTGGTGGCCAGATAGCCGGTCGCGCCATTGACTCCGGTCTCGCGGATGCCCCGGTCGATAGTGCCGGTGATCGTCACCAGAGGTGTCAGGAAATAGGCAAGCTCGCCGCGTACCAGGAAGCCGGAGACATCCTCGAACTCCGCCGGCTTGTAATCCTGGCGGAGATAGCCGAGCCGAAGCGCGCCGCGCGCCTTGCGCCCCAGCTCGAAACTCGCGCCGCCGGCCAGTTCGAAGCCACTCGAATCGCGCGCCGGCACCGGCCCGATCCGTTCCCGATAGTCGCGCCGGTTGAGCGACCCCGCGACGAACAGCGCAATGCTGGGGCTCAGCGCATATTCGCCGATCGCGGTGCCGGTATAGGTCGTATGGTCGCGGAAATCCTGGTCGATCGCAGCGCCGCCCGGCGTCACGCTGTCGGCATAGTCGCGGCTCTCGACATTGAGCACGCCGCGCACCCGCAACCGGTTGAACACATGGGTATAGGTCGCCGTCCCCTCGCTCAGCGTGAAACGGATCGGCCGCGTCGCCTGATCGGGGGAGTCGGGCGAGACGCGTTCCTGGCTGTAGCGCCCGTTACGCAAGCTGAGGTCGAGCGTGTCGGACTTGCTGATCGTGTAGCGCGCGCCCGCATTCACGGCATATTGGGTCGCATTCTCGCTCGTGCGGCCTGCATAGCGCAGCAAGTCCAGCTCGCCGTCGAGCGAAAGCTTCAGATTGGGGGAAGGCCGTACCAGCGATATGCGCGGCCGGATGCGCAGATAGGCATCGCCGATCCTGTCGTCGGGCTGGGCGTAGAGATTGTCGTCATAGCCGGCGCCGATCGCCAGGCGCGGCATCAGCTCGATCGTGCCGATGCGGATCGGTTCAGGCGTGTAGGCGGGCCGCCGGCGCTCGAGCACGCTGACGTTGCGATCGCGCCCGAACGGATTCTCGCTCTCTACCGAGCCGAGTCCGTCGGTCGCATCCGATTGCTGGGCCAGCACAGGCGCCGCGAACGCGCAGCTGCCGAGCAGCGCGAGGGATGCGGCCCGCCTCACCGGCGCCCCAGCGTAACGAGCAGCGGGCGATGATCCGATCCGGTCGCCGGCAGCTGGCTCGCCGCCACCAGCCCCCAGTCCGGTCCGGCATAGAGCTGGTCGATCGGCAGGAAGGGAAAGGCCCGCGGCCAGCTCGACAAGGCGCGCGTCATGCGGGTAAGCGGCGCGAGCGCGCGATCCTGCGCGTTCATCGCTGCGGCCCAGGGCGTGAGATTCATGTCGCCTGCAACGATGAGCGAGCCGCGATCGGTCCGCGCCAGCGCCTGCGCCACGGCCCGCCTGCGCACCGCTTGGCCGCGCGAGGTGGGCCGCGGATAGTGGAGCGTCATCACGGTGAAGGGCCTCCGATCCGGGCCGGCGATCCGCGCCCAGAGCATGGGCGGGCCGAACTTGCGGCCCGCGCCGTCCTTCAGGAAATAGTCGCTGTCGACGATCGGCCAGCGCGAGAAGATGGCGAGATCGCAACCTGGCGGGCAGGCGGTGCCATGGACGAAATGCTGACGCAGCGCCGCGAGCATCGGCCGGAAGCTGCCGTCCACTTCCTGCAGCGTCACTACATCGGGCCGGGCGTCGAGGATCGCCTGCGCGGTATCGGCCGGGCTGTCGTCGCGTTGCCAGACATTGTGGGTGAGCACGCGGACCTGCGTCGTCCCCGAACGCGCCATCGGCACGTCGCGGACCAGCTCGGGCACCAGCCGCAACGCCACCGGAACGAGGCCGAGCAGCGCGGCGATGATCGTCCAACGGCGCTGACGCCAGGCGAACGGCAATCCCGCCAGGATCGCCGCGCCGAACACGGGCAGGAACGATGCCAGCGCATCGAGCGGCGGCACCAACGCGCCCGCCAGTGCCAGCCACGAGGCCAGACACCCCCCGCCGATCAGCAGGTAACCCAGGCTGCGAACCAGGCTCACGCGCGGGCGAGCAGCCGGTTGCGCAGGGCATGGCCGGATTGCCGCAGGGAAGCGGGGATCAGCTTGGCGGCGAGCAGCAGCGCCGCGGTGCCGACCCCTTCGGGCAGATAAACATCGTCCAGCCGGATCGCTGTCCGGCCCGGATGCTTCATCGCGTAGCGCGCATAATGGGCGATCTCCTGGTTCACCAGCCGCCGCAGCAGCGCCGCCTCGCGCCGGCCCACCCCGGCGATCATCCCGCGCGCGGTATCGACCAGGCAGGGCAGGCCCAGCGTGGTGGTCGACTTGCTGACCTTGTTCTCGGAGTCGCGGTGGAACACCGCCGTGACCGCGGGATCGTAGCGCAGGCGCCCGCGCGCCAGCACGCGCAGCCACAGATCCTTGTCGCCGCCGCGCACCGCCTTGCCTTCGGGAAACAGCCCGGCCTCGAACAGCGTGTCGCGCCGCACCGCGATCGCCCCCGTCCACATCGGACATTCACGCACGGCCAACCAGGCCTGGAGAAACGCGGCCAGGTTCAGCGTGACCGGCTGCTCCAGCGCCCGCGCGATCCGCTGCTTCTGGCTGCGGTCGGCGAAAACATGGTCGAACCGCGTCGCCGCCGCGCGCACTTCGGGGTTGGCGGTAATGCCCTGCGCGAGCTGGGCGAGATGCCCGGGCAACCACAGATCGTCGGCGTCGAGGAACGCGATCCAGTCGCCGCTCGCCGCACGGATGCCCAGGTTGCGCCCGGCATAGCCGCCCGGCCCCGGCGTCGGCAGGTCGAGCAGCTTGATCCGCTCGTGCCCGATCCCCGCCACCAGCTCGCGTCCGCCGTCGGTCGAGCGATTGTCGATCACCAGTATCTCGTGGGCGGGCATCGTCTGGGCGAGCACGCTCTCGATCGCGGCGCGGACATGCCCGGCCTTGTTGTAGAGCGGCATCACCACGGAGAAGCGAGGCGTGGTCATCAGTCCCTTGCTGCCTTTCGCCCCCCGGCGAGATGAAGGAATTCGCGCACCGCCACCCCGGCGAGCTCGAGCGTCAGCCGCATCACCGCCAGCCGCCGCCGTAGCGAGAGCTCGCGCGAGATCGCCGCCCGGCGCAGCCGCCGGACCGTATCGACCGCAGTGACGCCCAGCACATGCGCGAGGCGCGGCCGGCGGACGGTGCGGTCCCAGCGCCCGCCGCTAAGCCGCTGTCGCTTTCGCACCAGTTCGGCCCGGCTCGCGCGCACCGGGTGGCGCACCACCATCTCGGGCACATAGACAAGCGGGTGCCCGGCATCACGAATGCGCAACGCCATCTGCCGGTCGCCGCCGGACTTGAGCGCCGCGTCGAACCCGCCCAGCGCACGGAGCAGCGCCGTCCGGCTCGCCCAGTTGGCGGTGGCGCAATTGCCGCGCGCGGCATGCGCCTGGGGGAAGCTGAACAGCCGCTCGTAATCGCCGAATACCTCGCGCTCCTGCGCAATCTCGTCGAACAGCTCGATCCTGCCGGCGAGCACGCCGAAACCCGGATTCGCCGCGGCCGCACATAGCACCTGCTCCAGCCAGTCGGGCGCGGGCGTGCAATCGGCGTCAGTGAAGACCGTCACGGGCGCCTGGACTCGCCCGATCCCCAGGTTGCGCGCGGCATAGGAGCCGGGCCGCTTCTCCACGAGCAGCTCGACGCCGGGATAGCTGCGCACGATCTCGGCAGTGGAGTCGCTCGACCCGTTATCGACGACGATGATCTGGAATGCGTCACGTGGGAGGGTCTGCCGGGCAAGCCCGTCCAGGCAGCGGGCGATCACCGCTTCTCCATTCCACACAGGTATGACGACAGCTGCTTGAAACATAGATACGCCTGTTCAGTGCAGTCGTTGCCAGACACCCCGCGGCGGCGTCTGGGTCAACCTCATGCCGCGCCTGCGAACGCCGAATCGCCCCTTTGCTCCGACGACCGGAGCGGCGGATACCTTCGTTCTCCGAGCTTTGGCCGCTACCAAGGATCGCGCCGGACGATTTAGATTGCTGCACTGCAAAAGCTATCCAGCGGCTGCGAGCAGGAGGCGTGTGCTTTATGGGTGAGTCTCTGCCCGAAATGGGCGCCGCCGAGGTTCTGGTGGTGTCGCTCGAAACTGCCGAAGCGCGCCGCGCCGCCTTTGCCGCGCGCGCGGCGGACACGTCGCTGGCCTGGCGCTTCTTCGATGCATGCACCGCCCCCGCGCCGGGCATGACGATCGACGAGCCCGCGATCCGCCGCAACAAGGGCCGGCCGATGACCCGGGGCGAGATCGGCTGCTATGCCAGCCATTTCTCGATCTGGCAGGACCTGATCGCACGCGGTATCCCCCAGGCGATCGTGCTCGAGGACGACACGGTGGTCGACTGGGCTTATCTCGAGCCGCTCGCCCGCACGGATCTCCACGCACTCGGCATCGACTATCTCCGTCTCTACGCCAAGCGGCCCACCTGGCAACGCGTGGTGCGGCGCGATTTCCTTCAGCATTCGCGCACGATCGTCGAGCTGGTCGGCCCCGCCTATGGCACTCAGGGCTATGCGATCACGCTCGAGGGCGCGCGCAGGCTGGTTGCGCATTGCGCCAACGTCCGCCGCCCGATCGACGACGAGATGGACCGCTCCTGGGCACACGGTCTGCCCAATCTCGCCCTCTATCCCGCACCGATTCTGGAAGCAGTGGTCGCATCGGACATCGGCACCGCCCGCTTCGGGCCCAAGAGCGATCCGCTCTACCATTCGCTGCGGCAAAGGGCCTGGCGCCAAGTCGAGCGCGCGCGGATGCGGATGCTGAAAGCGAGGCGCCTGCTTGAACGCTGAGCCCCCCGCGCGCTTCGACGACGGCCTGCGCGCGCGCAGTCGCAGCTCGATCGGCTGGACGATCATGCGCTTCCTGTCGGACCAGATCTTCTCCTTCATCGTCTTCGTCATCCTCGCGCGCCTGCTCACCCGCGCGGACATCGGCGCATTCGCGGTCATGGCGGTCACTGCCGAGGCGTTCCGTATCGTCGCCACGGCCGGACTGGTCCAGACGATCGCCCGCCAACGCGCGCTCACGCCTGCCTTTCTCGACACCATCTATCGCTCGCAGCAGGGCTTCTCCCTGCTCTCCGCCGCGCTCATCGTCGCGCTCGCCCAGCCGATCGCCGATCTGATGGGCGCG
This sequence comes from Sphingomonas sp. MS122, assembly GCF_049532975.1. Lineage (GTDB taxonomy): Bacteria > Pseudomonadota > Alphaproteobacteria > Sphingomonadales > Sphingomonadaceae > Sphingomonas. The sequence continues at coordinate 3,494,387 of NZ_CP186695.1, forward strand.
CCGGACATCGCCCTCCCGCTCGCGGTGATGAGCCTGGTCCTGCCGATCTCTTCCTTCGGCGGCACCCATCTTGCCCTGCGCCTGCGCGAATTCGGCCACCGCACCACGGCGCTGCGCTCGGTGGTCGGCGGGCTGATCGGCGGCACCTGCGCGGTGGTCGCGGCGTTCGCCGGGCTAGGGCTGTGGAGCCTGGTCGTCCAGCGCCTCGTCACCGAAATCGTCGGCGCGTTCCTGTCGCGCGCCTCCTATGACTGGAAGCCGGGCTGGAAGTTCGACACCGCGATCCTGCGCGACAATCTGCTGCTCAACGCCAGTCTGATCTATGTCCAGCTCGTCTTCCTCGCGACCGTGCGCGTGCAGGAGATGGCGATCGGCGCGGGCATCGGCCTCGCCGCGGTCGGCGTCTATCGCACCGCCTGGCGCACCGTCGAGCTGATCGGCCGGGGCGCGATCCAGCCCTTCACCCAGGTCGCGGTGCAGACGCTGGCGCGCGTCAAGGACGATCCGGCCGAACTGCGCCACGCCTATCGCTGGATGATCGCCCAGGCCTCGGCGATCTCCTTCCCCGCCCTGGTCGGGTTCGGCGCATTGGCTCCCGTCGCAGTCCCCACCGTGTTCGGCGCGAAATGGGAGGAGGCCGGGCAACTCGCGCAGATCTTTGCGTTCATGGCGGTGCCCTTCACGCTCAACTTCTTCGCCTCACCCTCGTTGAGCGTCCTCGGCGCCTCGCGCAGCCTGATGTCGCTGTCGACGACGCAGCTGATTCTCGGCGTGATCCTGACTCTGGCGGCGCTTCCCCACGGCCTGCTCGCGGTCGCCATCTCCTATGTCGGGCGCGCCTATCTGACACTGCCGATGCAGATCCTGCTGCTCCGTCGTGCCTCGGGCATCCGCCCGATCGATACCTGGCGTGCCGTCGGCGCGCCGCTCGTCGCTTCCACCCTGATGGGCGTGGCGTTGGCGATCGCGATGCGGCTGCTCGACACCCATCTTTCGGGCTGGGGCGTGCTGCTCCTGCTCAGCGCGCTCGGCGCAACCTTCTACGGGATTGTGTTGCTCGCCATCTCGCGGCCGTGGCGCGACCGCCTCCTGACCCTGTCCAGACGCCTCAGAAAGGGCCGGATATGACCAACAAGACCGCCGATCAGCTCGTCGGCGAACTCGCTCAGCGTTTCGCGCAAGTGCTCGATGGCGTGCTGCCCCCTGGCAAGCTCGCATTGGTCGACTTTCCCGATCACTCCAATGTCGGCGACTCCGCGATATGGCTTGGCGAGATGGCCTATCTGCGCCAGCGCGGCCGGCTCCCCGCATATTATTCCGCGATCGCCGATTTCGACGACGCCGCCTGCCGCGCGGCGATCGGCGGCGGCCCGATCCTGATCCATGGCGGCGGCAATATGGGCACGCTCTGGCCCAAGCACGAAGCCTTCCGCCTGCACCTGCTCCGCGCGCATCGCGGCCGGCCGATCGTTCAGATGCCGGAGTCGATCCACTATGCCGATCCTGCCGCCGCGAAGGAGATGGCCGAGGCAATCCGCAGCCACGGCCGGTTTACCCTGCTGGTCCGCGACGCCCGCTCGCTCGCCTTCGCGCAAGCGCATTTCGACTGCCCGATCCATCTCTGCCCCGATGCCGCGCTGATGCTCGGCCGCCAGCAGCGCAGCCCCGCCGCCGTCCCGGTCTTCGCGCTGCTGCGCACCGATCACGAGCGCGCCGCCGACGATGCCGCGCTGCCCACTGGGGTGGTCGTCGATGACTGGCTGGAGGAGGATTCCGCCCAGAAGCGCAAGCTCCGCCTGTCGCTGAAGCTCGGGAAGCTCTTCATACGGGATCCGATGGCGCAGCGCGCCGTGCGTCAGCGCCGTCTCGCCGAATGGCGTTTCCAGCGCGGCCTCGCGATGCTGTCCTCGGGGGAGCTGGTCGTCACCGACCGGCTGCACGCGCACATCCTCTCGCTGCTGCTCGATATCCCGCACGTGCTGCTGGACAACAGCTACGGCAAGGTCGCGGGCTTCGCCGATCAATGGACGGGCGACTATTCGGGGCTGCTGCGTGCGACCAGCCGTGCCGAGGCGTTTGCGACGGCCCTGGCCCGCCGCGCTCCGCAGATGGTCACCGGCTGAGGGCCCTATCCAGAGGAGAGATCCATGAAGCAGGACCTGTCCTTCGACCCCGCCGCACAACCCGAGGACAACGGGCTCGCCGCCTTCGCGCTGATTCTCGCAATGCACCGCGTCGCCGCCGATCCGGCCGAATTGCGGCATGCGCTCGGTCATGCCGAACCCGTCGGCGCCGGCGACCTACTCCGTCTCGCAAAGCGCATGGAGGGCGTCCGGGCCCGCGCCACTACGGGCGATTTCGAGCGCCTCCGCCGCCTGCCCATGCCCGTGCTGGCCAGTGGCGCCGGGGGCTGGTTCGTGATCGGCCGGGTCGGCGAGGAGGCCGTCGCGGTCCAGCGCCCGGGCGTCGAGATCGAACGCTGGGACCGTACCGTGCTCGAGGCACGCTGGAGCGGCCGCCTTCTCCTCGTCACCACTCGCGATTCCACGCAGGTCGCCGCTCAGCGCTTCGACTTCACCTGGTTCGTTCCACAGATCGTAAAATACCGCAGACTGATCGGCGAGGTTCTGCTGATCACCCTGGCACTCAACCTCCTCGGCCTGGCCGCACCGCTCTTCTTCCAGAATGTCGTCGACAAGGTGCTCGCTCACAACAGCTTCGCCACCCTCCAGGTGCTGAGCATCGGGCTGGTGATCGTCTCGCTCTGGGAAGTCGCGTTCGGCTGGCTGCGCACGCGACTCTATTCGGAAACCAGCCAGAAGCTCGATGTCGAGCTCGGCAGCCGCCTCTTCCGCCACCTGCTCCGCCTTCCCCTCGCTTATTTCGAGAACCGCCGCGTCGGCGACACGGTTACCCGCGTCCGCGAGTTGGAGACGGTGCGCGAATTCATGACCAATGCCTCGCTCACCGTGCTGGTCGATCCGCTGTTCACGATCGTCTTCCTGGTGGCGATGTGGCTCTATTCGCCCACGCTCTTCGTCATCGTCGCGCTGACGCTCCCCGCCTATGTGGCCGTCTCGCTAGCCGTCACCGGCCCGCTTCGCCGCCGGCTCGATGAGAAGTTCGCGCGCGGGGCCGCCAACAACGCGCTGCTCGTCGAGAGCGTCTCGGGCATGCAGACGCTCAAGGCAGCCGCGGTCGAGCCGCAATGGCAGGAGCGCTGGGAGCGCCAACTCGCCGCCTATAGCGCCGCCAACCAGCGCGTGATCAACCTCGGCAACTCGGGCAGCCAGACGGTCCAGCTCATCTCCAAGCTGAGTCTTGCCGCGATCCTGTTCTTCGGCGCGCAGCAAGTGATCGCCGGTGCACTGACCATCGGCGGGCTGGTTGCGTTCAACATGTTCGCCCAGCGCGTCTCCGGCCCGGTGATCCGCATGGCGCAGCTCTGGCAGGACTTCCAGCAGGTCCGTCTCTCAGTCCAGCGCATGGGCGACATCCTCAACGCCGGCCCCGAGCCCGGTGCAGGATCGCGCACAGCGCTGCCGGCGCTTGCCGGCCATGTCCGTTTCGAGAATGTCCGCTTCCGCTACGCGGCCGACGGCCCCTGGACGCTCGACGACATCAGCCTCGATCTGCCCGCCGGCACCACGCTCGGCATCGCTGGCGCCTCGGGTTCGGGCAAGTCCACCCTGACCAAGCTGCTCCAGCGTCTCTATCTGCCCGCCGGCGGCCGGGTGCTGGTCGACGGGGTCGACATCGCCCAGATCGACCCCGCCTGGCTGCGCCGCCAGATCGGCGTGGTGCTACAGGAGAATATTCTGTTCAACCGCTCGATCCGCGACAACATCGCGCTCGCCGATCCGGCCATGCCGATCGAGCGGGTGATGACCGCCGCTCGGCTGGCCGGCGCACACGACTTCATCCTCGCGCTGCCCCAGGGCTATGACACGGTCGTCGAGGAGCGCGGCGTCAATTTCTCGGGCGGCCAGCGCCAGCGCCTTGCCATTGCCCGCGCACTGATCACCAACCCCCGTATCCTGATTCTCGACGAGGCCACATCCGCGCTCGATGCCGAGAGCGAGGAGATCGTCCAGCGCAACCTCAAGGCGATCGCCGCCGGCCGCACCGTGCTGATCATCGCCCACCGCCTCTCCGCGATCCGCCAGTGCGACCACATCCTGACGCTCGACAAGGGGCGCATCGTCGAGAGCGGCACGCATGACGAGCTGCTCCGCCTCGGCGGCCGCTATGCCGCGCTCCATCGCCGCCAGCTGGGGGTGCAAGAGGGAGAAGCTGCATGAGCGCGATCACCCATCACTGGACCGCCATTCGCGATGCGCTCGACAATGAGCGCGCGCGCTCGCGCTCGATCTCGCGCATCGAGGAGACCGACTTCCTTCCCGCGGCGCTGGAGGTGGTCGAGCGCCCGGTCTCACCGACCGCGCGGGTCACGGCCCGGACGCTGCTCGGACTGCTCGTCGTTGCCCTGCTCTGGCTGTTCCTCGGCCGGGTCGACGTCGTTGCCTCGGCGCCGGGCAAGCTCGTCCCTGCCGACGACGTCAAGCTTATCCAGCCGGGCGCGGCGGGGATCGTTCACGCCATATTGGTTCGCGACGGCCAGCGCGTCCGTGCCGGCCAGCCCTTGGTCGAGCTCGATCCCACCGTCTCCGATGCCGATACGGCACAAGCCCGCAAGGCGCTGGAGACCGCCGCACTCGACGCGGCACGGCTGCGCGCGATCCTCTCCGCGCTCGATGGCCAGGGCCTGCGCTTCGCTCCACCGGCGGGCACCAGCACGGACGTCGTCGCCACCCAGATCGCGCTCGCCCGCGCCCAGCTTGCCGAGATCCGGGCCGGCACCCAGATGCGTGCGGCCGACACCGAATCCGCCCGCGCCGCCCGTGCCGAGGCGCAGATCCAGGCGGCCAAGCTCAGCGAGACGCTACCCTTGCTCGACGAGCAGATCGCCGCCAACGAAAAGCTGCTCGAAAAGGGCTATGTCTCGAAACTGCGCGTGATCGAGATGCGCCGCCAGCGCCTCGCCGCCGCGCGCGATCGCGACGCCGCACTGGCCACGGCTCGCAAGGCCGAAGCGCAGATCGCAGTGGCCGGCGGCAATTCCAGCCAGTCCGCCGCCGAGGCGCGCGCGCGCATCCTCGCCGATCTCGCCAAGGCGGAGAGCGACGCGCGACTCCGCGAGGAGGAACTGACCAAGGCGGTGAAGCGCAGCAGCCTTCAGCGTCTCGTCAGCCCGGTCGACGGCACGGTCACGCAACTCGCCGTCCACACCGTCGGCGGCGTGGTCGAGGCGGCCAAGCCCATCATGGTCATCGTCCCCGCGCGCGGGGGAGTGGTCGCGGAGGTAGCGATCGCCAACAAGGACGCCGGCTTCGTCGGCGCTGGCCAGCCGGTCGCACTCAAGGTCGAGGCCTTTCCCTTCACGCGCTATGGTACGGTGCCGGGCAGGCTCGAGCAGATCAGCTCGGACGCGGTGCAGGATGAGAAGCGCGGACTGATCTACACCGCGCGGGTGGTGCTGGACCGGGCGACGATCATGCGCGACGGAGCGAAGACCCCCCTAACTCCCGGCATGGCGATCACCGCCGACATCCGCATCGGCCGCCGCTCGCTCGCCGCCTATCTGCTGAGTCCGATCGACGAGATTCGCACGACAGCGGCGCGGGAGCGCTAAGGCTCTCAGCCGGTCCGCATCGGGCGCCATATGCTTCACCGATATTTGGAATGGCGGCTCAATCTTCATCCTTGCTTCGACGCAAACGGATGCTGTCTTCGTCCAGCAGCGGTGCGCTGAACGGTTCGGGACCTGGCGTGCGGCCGAACTTGATCGCGCGTGTGACGCCGCGATAGCTGCCCAGTACCGGGTGCGGAATATCGCTCAACATCGCTTCGGCGGCGACTTGGGAATCCTCGAACATGTCATCGATCGATCGCGCCACCGAACAGGGGACGGCATCCCCCAGCAATGCTTCCCATTCAATCGCCGTTTTCGTCATCAGCGCCGCGCGGAGGCGCGGGATGATCTCGTCGGCATGGGCTGCGCGCCCCTTCACCGTGTCGAAGCGCGAATCGTCGAGCAGGTCGGCGAGCCCCGTCCGCTCGCACAACGCGCGCCAGAAATGCGGCGTGTTCGCCGATAGGTAGAGGTGCCCCGTCGCGGTGGGATGCAGGCCCGTAATCCCGCCCGAACGCATGTCGCGGGAAATGCCGGGGTCTTCCCCCTCCGCGCGAACCAGCCGTGCCGATTGCATGGTCAATGCGCTGCGGAGCAGCGAGACTCCGACATATTGGCCGATACCGCTGCGTTCGCGCTCATAAAGCGCCGAGGCGACGCCGGCAGCGACCAGAGCCGCCGCGTAGTAATCGACCGGCGAGCCATAGGTGATCTCGGGCGTTCCGGGCGGGCCCTGCAACACGCACATGCCGGTCATCGCCTGCAGCACCTGGTCATATCCGGCCTTGGCACGCAGCGGGCCGTCCTCGCCATAGCCGGTGACGGCGCAATAGATGAGGCGCGGATTGTGCGCGGCAAGCGTCGCATGGTCGATGCCCAGCCGCTCGGGAACGCCGGGCCGGAAGTTATGGACCAGTATGTCGGCCTGGCCGGCCAGATCGAGCAGCACGGCCCGGTCGCCGTCCTGCTTGAGGTCGAGGACGACGCCCTGTTTGCTGCGATTGACGCCCAGGAAGGCGCGATTCTCGCCCGCCAGTGTCGAGGGGTATTGGCGCAGATTGTCGCCGCCGGGCGGTTCGACCTTGATGACGTCGGCGCCCTGGTCGGCGAGCAGGCTGCAGCCATAGGGCCCGGCGATATAGGCGCTGAGATCGAGCACCTTGATGCCGCTGAGCGGTCCGGCAGGCCCGGTACGGCGCGGGCTGGTGAAGGGAGAAGAGCCGCTCATCAAATCAGGTTCCAGGCTGGGTATAGGGATAGGGTGCGAACAGCCGCCGCTGCCAGCTGCGCGGATCGCGGACCACGCGAGACTGGCGGTCGAAGACCATCGTCGCGCGGTCGCGCAGACGATAGGCGGGCCACGGCTGGAGGCCGCGCGCATTGGGCGTGCCGGTGCGGGCGAAGGCGACGAACCGGTCCTGCATCGCCGCGCTGATCGCGCGCGCCTCCGCGCCGGTTCCGGCCGGAGAGTCCGCCAGCGTTCCGAACACGAAGGGGATGTCGAGCGCGTGGAAGGCACCGCGCGCCGGCTCGACGGGCGAAGGGAAATCGAACTGATAGACGAAGGCCGGCCGTCCGGCCCGGGCGAGCGCTTCGGCTTCCTCCAGCATCGGCCGCCAGCTGCGCCCGTCGCTCGTTGCGGCGAAGAAGATATCGGCCGGGGAGTAGGCCGGAAAGCGGCGGCGATACTCGGCGACGACGGCTTCGACCGGTGCTTTCACCGGCAGCTCGGCGGCGATCTTCGTCCCGACCGCATTCCAGCCGAGCGTCCGCATACGCTCGGGATCGAAATAGGCGCGGGTCTCGTCACGGGTCCCGCCCAGCATCCACGCGATCTCCCGCGCAGCCGGCGCGGCATCGGGGCGGAAGGGATGGCGCGTCACGTTCCGTCGATCGAACACCGGCCCCATATAGACCGGCGAATCCTCGAACGGGTCACGCGTCGCCAGCGCCTCGAGCAGTCGCTCGACGGGGAACGCCAGCAGCGGCGACAGGTCGTGCGGCGATATCCGCAGCGCCGCAAGATAGGTCCGGGTTCGCGCCGCCGAGCGCTCGGCCCCGGTCACCGCCACCTGCTGCCCGCTCATCGTCGCGGCGCGGTGAAACAGCCCGCGCGCTTCGGGCATGGCGGTCAGCGTCACGATCTTCGCGCCGCCGCCGGACTGGCCGAACATCGTCACGCGCGCGGGATCGCCGCCGAACGCCGCGATGTTCGTCCGCACCCATTGCAGCGCCAGGATCAGGTCGAGCTGGCCATTGTTGCCGCTGTCCGCAAAGCGTCCGTCGAAGGGGGCGAGATAGAGATAGCCGAGCGCGTTCAGCCGATGGTTGACCGTTACCAGCACCACACCCTTCTCGGCGAGCAACGCGCCGTCATTCTCGGGATCGGTGACGCTGCCATTGGCATAGGCGCCGCCATGGACATAGACCATCACCGGCAGCCGCGACCGTGCGTCCGCCGCCGGGGTCCAGATATTGAGGAACAGGCAATCCTCGGACTGCGGCCGGTACTTGCCGCGCTGCGGACAAGCCGGGCCAAAAGCAGTGGCGCGGATCGGATCGCTCGACGGTGGCACCGCGGCGGCGCGCCGGAAGCGCTCGGCGCGGCCGTAGCGAATGCCGCGAAAGCGTGCGATGCCATCTACCTGATCGCCCTTGAAGCGGCCGGCGGGGCAAGTGACATCGGCCCTGCCCTGCCCGCGCGCAGGCACGCTCAGCAATGCGGCGGATCCGGCGACAAAGGTACGACGCCGCAGCATCAGCCGGCATCCTCCGGCGCGAGCTGCATCCAGGTCAGCCGCCAACTGCCGTCGCGGCGCCCTCCGGCGCTGAACCAGGGCTCGAATGGGATCGCCGCGCGGCCTGCCGGCTTGAGGAACAGCGCGCCGTCGCGCTCCTCCACCTCGGGGGTGCCGTCGAAGCGGAGCGTCTCGCTCAATTTGTATCCATCGATCAGGCCGGTCGCCTGCACGAGTGCTCCCCGGGTGATCGCCAGATAGTCGTAGCGCATCACCTGCTGCGCGACCGGCGCGCCGTCGGGTGCGAGCGATTCCTGCACGTTGCGCTGCGTGGCCCGAAGCAGGGTCGGCCGCATCGGCAGCGACAGCACCACGCGGTCGCCCGACTGCCAGCGCCGGTCGAGCCGGACATAATCACCCGCCGGGGCCGCGATCGCATCCCCATCAATCGTCACAAGCGCGTCGTCCGCCCAATCGGGAATGCGGACGCGCAGGAGGAACTCGGCCGGGCCGTCGGTCTCGACGGTGATCTCGACCTCGCCATGGAACGGATAGTCCGTGTCCTGTCGCACTCGCACCCTGCCCGCCTCGGGCAGTTCAAAACAAGCCTCGCCCGGCCCGAGCAAATTGATCGCGATGCCGCCGTCCGTCGTCGTGGCATAGGCGATGGCGGGGAGCTCCTCGATCGCCATCGCGCCGCTCGACTTGCAGCAGCGCCAATAGGTGGTGTGGACGCGACGGCCGTTGGGGAAGCAGTAATAGCACCAGTCCTCCCCGTCCGGGGCCTGTGCGCCGATGAGGTCGTTATAGGCGCTGCGCTCGATCTCCTGCGCGAACCTTGCCTCGCCGAGAAGGCCGAGCAGTTCGCGGTTCAGCTGGATCCATGCCATGGTCGAGCAGGTTTCGACATAGCCATGGGGGTCGAACACCGCCGCGGGATTGAACACCTCGCGCGAGCGATGCGCGACTCCACCCCATGGTCCTCCGCCAAGTGTCAGGTGATGGTCGCGCACTGCCCCCCACAGATTGCGGACGGCAGTCAAATACCTCTCCTCGCCGGTCGCGCGATGAAGCTTGGCGAGTCCGACGAGATTCCACAGCAGCTGATAGGCCTTGCCCGTCGCGATCTCGGACGGGTCCGCGCCCGCCAGCGCCTGGCTCAGCAGCCGATTGCGCGGCTCATCCTCGGCCTGCGCGACAATCTTGAGCGAGAGGTCGAGATAGCGTTGCGCACCAGTCGCGAAATACAGCTCGAGCGCCGGATCGAGCATCACCGTCGCGGACAGGCCGAAATGGTTGCCCATGTCGGTGATGTTCAGTCCGTCTTCGCTCAGCGTCCGCCACACCAGATCGCCGATCTTGCGCGCGGCGGTGAGATAATCCTCCCCGTCCGTCACGCGCCACAATTCGATCAGGCCCAGCGTCAGATAGGCATGGGTCCAGATGTCCCAGGTCCGCAGGCTCGGCTCGCCGTTCCAGCTGACCGGCTTCGGCGGATGCTTCGCCGTGAAGCGGCGCGGTGGCGGATAGTTGCCGAGATAGCCGTCCGGCGCCTGCCGCGCGACCAGCCAATCGGCGACCCGGCGGACGCGGCCGAGCAGCACCTTGTCGCCACTGCGTGCCGCCGCGCGCGCCGCCGCGGCCAGCCATTTGCCGGCATGCTCGCCGTACCAGTCGCCACCCTCGTTCGCCGCCACCGCCTCGGGCGCGAAGATCGCGATGGCCGGACTGGTCTCGTCGGTGATGAAATGGCTGAGGCGGCCATGCCGGTTGGCGGCCAGCGCCTCGCCCAGCACGCCGCCCAGCGTCACCGCGCCCGGCGGCGCAAGGATCTGGGCGGGCTCAGAGATCGACGGCACAACGGAACCCGATACCGGCCGAACGATCCTTGGCCGGTGCCATCAGCAGATATTTGCCGTGCTCATCCAGGCGATAGGCCTGCGGGAAATACCAGTGGCTGGTTTGCGGCTGATAGGCGCTGCCGCCGCGCAGCACCGCGCCGCGAACATGGCGGTCGCGATATTCGTCGGTCCATTCCCAGACGTTGCCGACCAGGTCCATCACCCCGAACGGGCTCGCGCCTGCCGGATGCGCGTCGACATCGGCGGGATCGGGCATGGCGCGGCCGAGGCAAGGTTCGGGCACCGCCGCCGCGTTCCAGTCATTGCCCCAGGGATAGAGGCGGCCGTCATTGCCCTGCGCGGCGTACTGCCATTCCCATTCGCGGCACAGGCGTTTGCCCGCCCAGGCGGCATAGGCGCGCGCATCCTCGATTCCGACCCAGGTGACCGGCTTGTTCTCCCACCCGGCGGGCGGTGCGCCGTCGATCCAGTGGGCGAGGAAGTTCTGGCGGTCTCTCGGCGTGTAACCGCTGGCGTCGAGGAAACGCTTGAACGCGGCGTTGGTGACCGGGAATTTGTCGATCGCGAAGGCCGGAATGTGGACCCGGTGACGATGCGTGCGGCGGGGATCGGCTTCCCACGGATACTGGATGTCGACGCCGGCGGTGGCGTAACCCTCGATCACCACGCCGCGTACCTTGAAGTCGAAATCGGTGGCGGGGATCGCGACCATCCCGGCCGGCGCAGTGCCATGCGGCGCGGTCGGCTCGATCTCGACCAGTTCCTGCTGCGCGGGAGTCCAGGCGGACGAGAAGGACGACAGCGGCTTGGCCGCGCGGTCGGCCATCGCCTTCAGGAACTCGGCGAACCCCGGCTCATCACCACGCGTCGCCAGCACCGCGCCGAAGCCGCGGCCGTCGATCGCCAGCTCGACGAGCGCGCGGTCCCCCTCGATCCGTGGCGACAGCTCGGTGCCGTTCCAGACGTCGTAATAGCGCGTATTCGCCGCATGCGGGACCTCGAGCTGCTCGCCCGCGACCGCGAACTCGCTGCGGTTGATCAGCGTCCACAAGGTCCGTCCCTCGCCGGGGAAGCGGCTGGCGAAGATGCCGAACTGCAGCGTTCGCTCGTACGGCCGCCAGTCCTTGCTCACGAACAGAGGCGCGAACCGGCGCTGGACCATCGCCACCCGGCGCAGCGTCTCGGCATCGCGATCGGTGATCAGGTTGACGAAGCCGAAGACATTCTCCCACGCGACATATCCGATGCCGTTGAAGAAGGCGTGCTGCAGGTCGTTGGTGCGGTTCCGGCTCCAGCGGTTCTCGATATTGATGATGTGGCGCGGCTCGAGCCATTTGAGCTTGATGACCGTCGGGATGCTCTCGTCCGGCACGCGCTTGGTCCAGCTCTGCAGATTCCACGACAGATGGTGGTCGCCGGCCTGCGCGGTGGACTCGGGCTGAAGGATCACCGGCCGCCCGCGTGCCTCGCACGCGACATGGAAGGCGCGCGGGACGCCCGAATAGGTGTCGCCGTTGATCCCGTCGGCGCCGGTCGCGGCGATCAGGTCGGCCATCCGCTCCCAGTCGGGCCGATCGCCCTCGCGCGTGCCATTGTCCCACGGCATGGTCGGCAGGAACACCTTGACCCCGCGGCGGTGGAAATCGGCGACGATCTGCCTGAGCGCCTCGATCCCGCCCGGCAGCGCGTCGGCCAGGTCGAACTGGCTGCGGTCGTCGATCCCGATATTGGGATAGATGTACCAGGGCAGTACGCTGTCGATCCCGCCGAAGCGCGCCTCGAGATCGTCGAGATAGCGGTCGACCGTGTAGCGGCCGGTGTCGGGATCGTAGAAATAGCGGTCCTCGACCATCAGCAGCGCATGGACGAAATTGCCCTGCGCCCACACGAGATCGGGGTGGCGGTAAAGGCTGTCGTCGAAGCCGATGCGGATGAGATGCTCGCGCCGCCATTCGATCAGGCCCCGCACCCATTCGTCGGCCTCGCCATCCGCGTCGATCCGCCAGCGGCCCATTTCCTGGAACGGCCAGCCCAGCGCCTTGCCGGGAGTGGGCAGATAGGGCCCGGTCAGCGCATGGCTGAACTTGTAGTCGCTGGTGGTGCGGATCGGATGGTCGGTCATGTCGCTCGTCGTCTACTCGTTCATACCGCAATAGGCCGCCAGTGCGCGTGCATCGGGTTCGTCCGCGCTGGCGAGAAAGGCGCTCACTTCCGCCGCCGTCGGAATGCTGGTCTGCGCGCCGCTGCGGGTGGCCGACAGCGCGGCCGCGGCCGCGGCCCTGCGCAACGCACCGAGCAGATCGGCTCCGCCCGCCAGCGCGGCCCCGAGCACGCCGCAGAAGGTGTCGCCCGCGGCGGTCGTATCGGTCGCCACGACAGAAAAGGCGGCCTGCGAGATCAGCGTACCGCCATCGGCGGCGCAGCAGCCGCGCTCGCCAAGCGTCACCACGGTGGTGGGGGCGCCGGTCCGCGCCAGCCGGTCGGCGATGCTGCCATCCTTGCCGACGATGGCGGCCAGTTCCTCCTCATTGACCACCAGCAGGTCCAGCAGGCCGAGCAGTTCGGCGGGAAGCGTCTGCGCCGGCGCCGCGTTCAGCATGACCCGGACACCCGCCGCGCGCGCCGCGCGCGCATAGGCGATGACGGTCGCAAGCGGGGTTTCGAGCTGCAGCAGCAGCCAGGCGACGCCGTCGAGCGGCGGCAGATGCTCGGGTGCCAGCTCGCCGTTCGCGCCCGATGCGACGGTGATCGCATTCTCGGCCCCGTCCGACACGGTGATCAGCGCCGCGCCGGTCGGGCGCGCGACGCGGACAAGGTGGAGTCTCACCCCGGCCGCGCGCAGCGATTCCTCCAGCACACCGGCCGAGGGATCGCTGCCCAACGCGACCAGGATCGCGGTGTCGGCGCCGCCGGCACGCGCTGCGGCGACCGCCTGATTGGCGCCCTTGCCGCCCGGAACGACCGACAAGTCGCCGCCCAGCACCGTCTCGCCCGGCGCCGGGATGTGCGGCGCACGGACGACGAAGTCGACATTGGCGGATCCGGCGACCAGCACCCGGCCGCCGGGCGTGGTCCCGGTCATATCGCCCCTCTTATCAAACGTGCCGCGCGCTCAGAAATCGCTCCTGAGCGTGAGCGACACGGTCCGGCCGCGGCCGGCAAAATAGTTCTGGAAGAAATCGATCTGCGAAAAGGCCAGGAAATAATATTTGTTGAACAGGTTCTCCACGCCCAGCGACAGCGTCCCGACATCCTTCATCCGGTATTTCGCCGTCAGGTCGAACAGCGTCCGGCCGGTGGTGCGCTCGGTGACGACATTGCCCGTCTTGACGGTGCGGTCGAAGGTCTTGTCCATGCCGAACGACAGCGAGACCGCGTCCGTCGGCGTCCAGGTCGCGCTGAGGTTCAGCTTGTCCGGCGCGATGTTGACGATCCCGAGCTGGACGCTCAGCGGGCGGTTCTGGAAGTTCGCCGGGCTCGTATAGCCCTTCAACGTGCTGTACACCGCGTTGAAGCGAAGCTCGGAGACCGGACGGACCTCCGCAGTCATGTCCCAGCCCCTGATCCGGATCGGCCGGCGGTTCAGCACGAAGTCCAGCGTCACCGGATCGACGCCATAGGTCGACCCCAGCTTCGAATAGGAATTATAGTGGGAGATGCCGAAGCTGCCCCAGCTTCCGCGCCAGTTCACGCCGACTTCCTTGTTCTCGAACACCACCGCCTGCAGCTCGTCGAAGACACTCGCGACCGACTGGCCCGGCGTGTTGATGTTGCGCAGCGGGATGCCGACGTTCGGCAGCGTGAACCCTTCGCTGTACGAGGTGAACGCCGAGAAACCATGCCCCAGCCGGACGATGATGCCGCCGTTGAGCAGGGTGTTCTCGTACTTGAGCTCGCCGCCCTTTACCGGCTGCCGGTTGCGGAACCAGGTCGTGGTGTAGTCGTCGACCTTGATCGTGCCATTCTCGTGCCGCACGCCGCCCGAGAGCGTGACCGGGCCGATATCCCAGGACAGCTGAACGTACGGGCCGAAGCTCGTATAGTCCATCGGCGGCACCCACACGCGGTCGGTCAGCGCCAGGCGCTGCTCGGTGGTATCGTGCACCGCGTCGACGCCGATGCGCACCTCAAGGCCGTCGATCAGGAAATCGGGCCGCGAATAGGAGGTGCGCAGGCCGTATTTCTCGGATCGGATCTCCGACTGGTCGACCAGCGTGCCGACCGGCGCGATCAGCGGATCCTGCCGGTCGGTGCTGTTCTCGCCGCCAAAGCGCATCGCCTGCTTCGCGTAATAGGCGGTCATGACGAGATTGCCGCCGAACAGATCGCTGTGATTGTAGTTGATCGCGCCCTGGATGAACTCGTTGAATTCCTCTCGCAGCACATCGAGGCCGTTGACCAGCAGCGGGCCGGGTTCGGCGGTATCCGGAATCCCGAGCGCGCGGTTGCCGGCGACATAATGGTAGTTGTTCTTGCTCGCGAGCTTGAAATAGCTGCCCGTCGCTTCCAGCCGCTGCTGACCATTGGTGCCGAAATCGGTACCGACCTTCAGGAAGAAATTGCGCTGCGTCGAATCGGCGAGCGAGCTCGACGCGGACAGGCCGATGCGGCGGCCCTTCGCGTCATAGGTCATGCCGCGATCGACATAGGCGGCGGCGGCGAACAGGTCGAACGCACCGGACTTGTAGGCGATGTCACCCTTGATCCCCCAGGTCTCGCTGTCGTCGTGGAACTGGCTGCCCAGCCGTCCGCCGACATTGGCGTGGAAGCCCTCGCGGGTCGCGCGCCGGGAGATATAGTTGATCACGCCGCCGGCCGCGCCGATGCCTTCGGCCGCGGAAGCGCCGCCGATGACCTCGATCTTCTCGACCGTCGACATGTCGGTGAAGGTCGCGTTGCGGCTGCCGTCGCGCAGCGGAGTCGACTGCGGAATGCCATCGAACAGATAGAGCGCGGTGCGGCCGCGCATTGTCTCGCCCAGCGTATTCAGCGTCTGGTTCGATTCCGAATAGCCGGGGACGGTCTTGGCGAGCACTGCCGTGTTGTCCTCGGTGATCGCAAGCGAGCGCTGGAGTTCGGCCGGCGAGATCACGGTGATCGCGCCGGGGATCTTGTCGACCGCCTTGGGCGCGCGATTGCCCGTGACGATGACGTCCTTGGCATTCTCGTCGGCCTCTTCGGCAGCGGAGCCGCTGTCCGGAGCATCGGCCTGCTGCGCCCAGGCCGGCATGGCGACTCCACCAAGCATCAACGCGGCAACCGTAACGCGTGCGAAATTCCGCATCGTCCCCTCCCAATATTTATCTGCTCGCATCCTATGCTTCGCGCAGCACGATAAAACCGGGGCTGTGCTGCGTTCATACCGGATATTTTGTGCGGTCCCGAATCGGCTCGCGACCCGGGACCGCAGGAAATGTGCGGTGTGAAAGCAGCATCAATTTCCTTCCTGCGCGGTTATCGATGGCGCAGACCGGGATCGACCCGGCGGGGAGGATGTGTCGATGCGCAGCAAGCTGTTCGTGCCATGCTCGCGTCCCGAATTTTTCGGCAAGGCGCTGGCGAGCGCAGCGGACGCGCTTTCCTTCGACCTCGAGGATTCGGTTCCCGCGGACGGCAAGGCCGCGGCGCGCGAGCGGCTCGCCGCGTTCCTCGGCAGCGACGCGATGCGCCAGACCGCCAAGCAGATCATCGTCCGGGTCAATGATCCTGCCGGCCCCGATTTCGCCGCCGATGTCGAAGCGTTGCGGGATCGCCGCATCGGCATGATCAACCTTCCCAAGCTCGAAGAGGCGGCAACCGTGATCGCCGCGGCCAACAGGATCACGGCCGCCCTTGACCGCCCGGTCGACCTCCTCGTGAATATCGAAACCCCCCGCGCGCTGATCCGTGCGGCCGAAATCGCGGGCGCCCACCCGCACGTCGCGGGGCTTCAGGTCGGCCTCAACGATCTCTTCGCCACGCTCGGCGCCGATCGCCACGATCCGCGCAACGTCCATGCCGCGCTGTGGCAGATCCGGCTCGGCGCGGCCGGAGCCGGCGTCTTCGCCTGTGACGGCGCCTGGCCCGATCTGCAGGACGAAGCCGGGTTTCGCGGCGAAGCGGAGATGGCGCGCGCGCTGGGCTATCTGGGCAAAAGCTGCATTCATCCCAGCCAGATCGCCGCCGCCAACACGATATTCGGGCTGGACCGCGATCTCGAAGCCGCGCGACGGCTGGTCGCTGCAGCGCGCGCGGCCGCCCTGGAGGGGCGCGGCGCCTTCCTGTTCGAAGGACGAATGGTCGACCGGCCGATGATCGCACAGGCCGAAGCCCTGCTCGCTGGCATGGGAGACGATGCGTGACCGCGCGCTTCATGTCCTGGCCGCTCGCCTTGTTCCTGCTGATGCTGTGCCTCACCCCGGCCGCGGCACGATCGGGCCCGCCGGTGTCGAGCAAGGTGACCGCGCTGCCCGCGTTGCGCGACGCCGGGGAAACTGCCCGGCTGGTCGGCATCGACCAGCGGCCCGTCGTGCTGAACCCGCGCGGCGCATTCCGGTTGGCGACCGACAAACGCAGCTGGAAGGCCCTGCGCGCGGACGCGCTCATCGGCCTGGGGACGATCCACGCAGTCGCCAGCGATGGAAACCGCGCCGTGCTGATCGCCGGCCGCGACGGCGTCGCCGAGCGGATCGTCCGGCTCGGCATCGTGGATGACGGCCTCACCACCCTCTCCCTGCCGCCATTGCCCGAGCCGCTGCGCGCGGTGCAGCCGGCGATCGCGGGCGATACCCTGTGGGTGGCCGGGCTCGGTCCCGATGGCGGGGCACGGCTGTTCAAGCATTCCTTGTCCGCGTCCGCCCCCTGGACCGCGCAGCCCGCCTGGCCCGGCGGTGCACCCGCCGCGCTCGGTGCACAGAACAAGGGCGTGTTCGCCACGCTCGTGAACGGCGAGCAATGGCGCTGGTTTCCCGACAAGGGCTGGCGCGCCGGGGCAAAGGCACCTGCGACGATCGTGCCCGGATCGGCCCGCGCGATCGGCCAGGCCTATCTCCTCTATCTCGGTACCGACGCGGACGGCGCGACGCGGCTCTACAGCTACAGCGCGATCACCGATGCATGGGCCGCGCTCGGCCCGCCGCAGTCCGTCGCGCCGCGCGTTGCAGTCAGCTATGGCGACGGACTACTGGCCGCGCGAAACGGCGCGAACGGACTCGAATTCACCGCGATCGAACTGGTCAGCGAGCGCCAGTCGCTGGCGCTGCTCGATTGGCTGATCATCGGCGTCTACATGTTCGGGATGCTGGGCGTCGGTTTCTATTTCTACCGCGGCGCCAAGAACGGATCGTCCAGCGAATTCTTCCTCGGCAGCCGCGCGATCCCGGCCTGGGCGGCGGGGATCAGCATGTTCGCGGGCAGCATCAGCTCGATCAGCTATCTCGCAATCCCCGCCAAGGCGTACGAGACCAACTGGCAGTACATCATGTCGAAGATATCGACGATCGCCGGCCTGATCTTCGTCGCGATCCTCATCGTGCCGCTGTTCCGCCGGCTCGACCTGGTGTCGGTGTTCAACTATCTCGAAACCCGCTTCCACCCCTCGATCCGGTTGCTGTCGAGCGCATTGTGGATGCTGATGCAGATCGGCGGGCGGATGGGGATCGTCCTGTTCCTGCCGGCAATGGCGATCGGCACGATCACCGACACCAACATCGTCGCCTGCATCATCATCGTCGGCATCTTCACGATCGTCTATACCGCGCTCGGCGGGATGAAGGCGGTGGTGTGGACCGACGTGTTCCAGGTGATGGTGCTGACCGGCGGCGCCTGTTTCGCGATCGGTTTCATCGTCTATCAGCTCGGGCTGATGTCGGTTATCGAGACCGCGCGGACGTTCGAGAAGACCGACATGGTCAATCTGAGCTTCGACGTCACCCAGCCGACTCTCTGGGGCTTCTTGATCCTTGTGCTGTTCGACGTGGTGCTCACCTTCCCCAAGGATCAGGTGCTGATGCAGCGGGTGCTCGCAACCCCGTCGGAAAAGGAAGCGAGCCGGTCGGTCTGGGTGTTCGCGGTCGTGCTGCTGCCCAGCGCCTTCATGTTCTACATCATCGGCACCGTGCTGTTCGCTTATTATCGGGAGAATCCCGCGCAGCTGAACCCGATGCTGCCGATCGACGCGGTGTTTCCCGCCTTCATCGGAACCGAACTGCCGGTCGGCGTCACCGGTCTCATCATCGCCGGCCTGTTCGCCGCGGCGATGGGCACGCTGTCGGGCATCATCAACTCGGTCGCAACCCTGCTCTCGGTCGATTTCTACGGCAAGTTCCGCAATCCGACGCAGGCGCAGACGGTCCGCTTCGCCGAATGGATGAGCGTGGTCGTCGGCCTGATCGGCATCGGCATCGCGATCATCCTGTCGCGGATGGACATTCATTCGCTGCTCGACCTCACCATCGAGCTGTTCGGCCTGCTCGGCGGCAGCTGCGCGGGTGCCTACACGCTCGGCATGTTCACGCGCCGGGCAAACTGGCAGGGGGTGGCGATCGGCATCATCGCGGCGTCGCTGCTGACGCTGGTGGTGTGGATCCTCGGGCTGATCCACCCTTATTGGTATCTCGCGCTCGCGATCATGGCGTCGATCGTCATCGGCTACCTCGCGAGCCTGCTCTTTCCGCCGCCCCGCCATTCGCTGCAAGGCCTGACGATCTACGACAGAGGGCGTAAGAAGACGACGGACGCCTGACGGGAGAGCGATACCATCGACATCAACTTCCTGCGCACCTTCGTGGCAGTCGTCGAGCACGGATCGATGGCGGCGGCGTCGCGCGCGCTGACGCTCAGTCCGTCGGCGGTCGCACAGCAGCTGCACGCGCTCGAGCGCGAACTCGGCGCGCCGCTGATCGTGCGCGTCGGACGCACCGTGCGGATGACCGAGCAGGGCGACCGCATCCTGGCGCAGGCCCGGCAGCTGCTGCGCGACGCCGCCGACCTGCGCAGCCTCGCCCGCGACGGCGACCTGAGCGGCGAATTGCGGCTGGGCGCCTGCACCACCCCGCTGATCGGCATGCTGCCCGGGATCCTGGCGCGGGTCAGCGCGAAGTTTCCGCAGATCAACGTCTACATTCAATCGAGCAACTCGGCCCAGCTCTATGCCGAGGTGGAGGCCGGGAACCTCGACGCGGCCTTTGTGCTCGAAGCGCCGCACGCCTTGCCCAAGACCTGCGAGTGGCGCGTGCTGCGCGAAGAACCGCTGGTGGTGCTCGCGCCGCGCGCGATGGCCGACCGCGACCCGCTCGCCCTGCTGCGTGAGGAACCACTGATCCGCTACGACCGCAACCAATGGGGCGGGCGGCGTGCCGACGAATATCTGCGCGCGCGCGGCATCGTTCCGCGCGAGCGGTTCGAGCTCAACGCGCTCAACGCGATCGCGGTGATGGTCGATCGCGGCCTTGGAGTGTCGCTCGTCCCCGACTGGATGGCGCCCTGGCCCGAGGGATTGACCCTGGGTCGCCTTCCACTGCCCGGCGCCCCGATCGGCCGTCGTATCGGCGTCGCCTGGTCGCGCGCCACGGTGCGTCTGCGCCTGGTGGAGGTATTGCTGGACGAGATCGGCAACGAACGACCGCTATCGGGGTCCTAGCTGGAGCGTCGGGTAACTGAGACGAAGGCGCGTAGCCGCCAAGGACGCGGCACCCACCGACAGGCGGCTCTCGACCCAATAGCCGCCTGTCGGTGACAGAATCGAAGAGCCGTCCAAGTGCCGCGGATCGCCGGCTCCCGATCTCAGAAGCCAAGCGCGACCGAGAGGATGATGCGGTTCGATTCGCCTCCGCTTTGCAGCAGGCCTTCATAATCGAGGCCCAGCTTCAGGCGGTCGCCGACCAGCACGTCGAGCCCGCCTCCGATCAGCACCCGGTCGCGCGCGAGCGTCAGACCCTCGAACGCATAGGTCGGGCCGCCAGCCCAGTCGGCATAGCTCAGAAGCGCGCGGGTGGAGCCTTCGAAGTCGTGGCTGTACTCGACCCGGAAGCGCGGCACGACGAAGCCGAAACGCGCCGGGATACGATAGTCTCCGCGCAAGCTCGCCACCCCCGTCAGCGTGTCTGCGGTCTGGAGCTCATAGTGCAGGTCATAGGGTCCTGCGCCATGCTCGGTGAAGGCGGCGAGCGTTGACCGCGTCACCTCGATCCGACCATAGGGCACGAGGTGCAGCGCACCGTTGCGATAGTCGTAGCCGGCGGTGAGCGAGCCGAACCATTGATGGCCGTCGCGCTCGCCGCGGGCGAGGACGTTCAGCGGCACGACGTAGCGCTGGCTGCGGAAGCTCAATCCCCCATAGCCAGCGAGACCGTCGACAAAGAGCCCGCCGCCGGGATGGAAGCTGGCATAGAGCGTGCCGCTGTAGCTTTCCGCCCGGCTGCGCGTGGCCTCCTCGCCGATCCGCGAGTCGTCATGCGCATAGCCGACCGCCGCGCCCGCCACGAACCGCTCGCTGAAGCGATAGTCGAGGCCGAGCGAGATCCCGTCGGTGGTGAAGTGATAGCCGGCGCTATAGTCGTTGGGATCGCGCTGCCCCCAGTTGATCGAACCCGAGGTCCAGATCCCGACCGGCGCGGGCGCATCGCCCCCCCCGGGCGCGGCGCTGCGTCCATCTGCGGCAGCCGCGGGGGAACCGGGAAATGCGCCGCCGGGACCCTGCGGATTTGCGTTGCGCGGATCGAGTTCGGCGCCGCCAGCCGCCAGATTGTCGGGCCGATAGCGACCGCCTGGACCGACCATCCGGACATTGTTGGTGAAGCCGCTTTCGCCACCGCCGTCGTGCAGCCGCTCGAGCCGGCGGTTGACGTTCGACGTCTGAGCGCTGGCGAAGCGGCGCGCGGCGCTGACCTGGGCGTTGATCAGCCCGGTGACGTCGGGATCGCGCGTGGGGTCGGGGCGTGCCTCGACCGTGATCGTCACCGTACCCGGCGCCGAAGTCGCATAGGCATTGGTGAGCGTGTAGAGGACCGTCACGACGCCGCTGAAGCTGCCTGCGGGTTGGAAGCGCAGCGTGAACTGGCCACCGCTGCTGACGATGTTGGCGGTGCCCGAGGATGCCGGCGACACGGACACGGTCGCGGCGCCGGTGAACGGCCCCCCGCTCGCGCCGTCGGTCAGCACGACGCTGGCGGTCTGGCCGGCGAGGATCGTGGCCGCCTTGGGCGGTGCGGTGATCGGCGCCGGATTGACCGTGACGCTGACCGTAGCGGGAGCGGAGGTGCCCCCGCCATTGGCGAGCGTATAGGTGAAGCTGTCGGCCCCAGCATAGGTCGCGTTCGCGGTATAGACGATGTTGGTGCCGGACACGGTGGCGGTGCCGTGCGCTGGAGGGGTCGCAATCGCGACGCCGGTGATCGGCGCACCGGTCGATCCGGCGAGCGCATTGATCGTGACGCTCTGCCCGCCGAGGACGGTAGCCGATTGCGGGGCCGCGGTCGGCGCCGTCTCGCCGATCGTCAATAAATAGGCTGTGCTGCCGGTAAAGCCGTGTGCATCGGTCGCGGTGACGGTGAAGCTGAACGCACCGGGCGCGGTCGGCGTACCCGAGATCACGCCGGCCGCGGAAAGACTGAGGCCCGGCGGCAGCGCGCCACTGCCGAGGCTGAAGCTATAGGGCGCAGTGCCGCCGCTCGCCGCGAGCGACTGGCTATAGGCACTCAGCGTCGCGCCATCGGGCAGGCTGGCCGGCGTCACGGCTATGGCCGGCGCCGTGACGGCGACGCTATAGGCCTGGGTGACGCTGAAACCGTGGGCGTCGGTCGCGGTAACGCTGAAACTGTAATTCCCCGGCGTGATCGGCGTGCCCGCGAGCATGCCGCTGCTGGTCAACGCGACGCCGATCGGCATGCTGCCGCCGGCAAGACTGAAGCTGTAAGGTCCAGTTCCCCCGCTCGCGGTGAAGGTCTGGACGTAGGGGGTATAGGCAGTGACGGCAGGTAACGCGCCCGCGGCGGGTAACAATGTGATCGTCGGTGCGACCACGGTGAGGCTGTAATTGTTGGTGGTGTTGAACCCGTTCGCATCCGTCGCCCGGATGCTGAAATTATAGGTGCCTGCCGTGGTCGGCGTGCCCGAGAAGTTTCCGCTGCTCGACAGCGACATCCCCACCGGCAGCGCGCCCGCGGGCAGGCTGAAGCTGTAAGGCCCGCTCCCCCCGCTCGCGCTGAAGGTCTGGACGTAAGGCACCGAAGCGGTCGCCCCGGGCAGCGCGCCGGCCGGCGGCGACAGCACGATCGTCGGCACGACCACGGTGAGGCTGTAATTGTTGGTGGTGTTGAACCCGTTCGCATCCGTCGCCCGGATGCTGAAATTGTACGTGCCCGCTGTGGTCGGCGTGCCCGAGAAGTTTCCTGTGCTCGACAGCGACATCCCCACCGGCAGCGCGCCCGCGGGCAGGCTGAAGCTGTAGGGCCCGGCTCCCCCGCTCGCGCTGAAGGTCTGGCTGTAAGGCACCGAAGCGGTCGCCCCGGGCAGCGCGCCGGCCGGCGGCGACAGCACGATCGTCGGCGCGACCACGGTGAGGCTGTAATTGTTGGTGGTGTTGAACCCGTTCGCATCCGTCGCCCGGATGCTGAAATTGTAGGTGCCCGGCGTGGTCGGCGTGCCCGAGAAGTTTCCGCTGCTCGAGAACGCCATCCCCACCGGCAGCGCGCCCGCCGGCAGGCTGAAGCTGTAAGGCCCGGTTCCTCCGCTCGCGCTGAAGGTCTGGCTGTAAGGCACCGAAGCGGTCGCCCCGGGCAGCGCGCCGGCCGGCGGCGACAGCACGATCGTCGGCGCGAGCACGGTGATGGTATAGGCTTGCGTTCCAATAGCGCCCAGCGAATCCGTCGCCCTGATGGTAACGTTGAACGTCCCCGTCGCTATCGGCGTGCCCGAGATCGTGCCGCCGGACGAAAGCGCCAGGCCCGGCGGCAGCGTGCCCGCCGTCATGGAATAGTTGTAAGGCGCGGTCCCGCCGCTGGCGGTCAATGTGGTGCTGTATGCGGAGCCGACAACTCCGCCGGGGAGCACGGCCGGAGCGATCGTGACCTGCGCCTGTGCGCTTGCCGGCGCCAGCAGCAGGATCAGCCCAAACAGCGCCGCCACGAGAATCTGCACCGAACGGGCCGTGAAGCCGGGATAGGATCGAGTCACCGCCGCCCCCTCTCTCGTCCCCCGCAATTTTCCCCGGAATACGGGTCGAAATTGCTGGAACGGGATCTACGTCAGCCGGCCTTCCCTGCCGGTTGTCTCGCATACGCGGTAACAGGCCAATCGAACCACCGGAGATGCCAAGACATGCCTCGGCCCCTGCGCTTCGCATTGGCAGACGATTGACTGTCTTTCCTAAACCAGTTTGTAAAGTGCGCGCAGGTGAAGAACTGCGTGTAGACCCGATTAACTCTCGGGAAATCCATCGGCCCCATCAGGTCCGGATTGCTCCCGGCAGGGCTTGCCTGATCCAGGGAGAGGCCTGCTCATAGGCATGACCGACTTGCAGCACGGCCAAATCGGCATGAGTCGGGCCGATGATCTGCATGCCCATCGGCAGCTTGTGCGGGCCGCCGAACCCGGCTGGCACGGACAGCGCCGGCAGGCCTGCCATGGTCACTGGCAAGGTCACTTCCATCCACCGGTGATAGCTGTCCATCTTGCGGCCCGCGATGGCTGTCGGCCAGTGCAGTTCGGTATCGAACGGGAAAACCTGCGCGCTCGGCAGCACGAGGAAGTCAAACGTCGCGAACGCCTTGCGGAAGGCCTCGTAGATGCGCGTGCGGCCCATCTGCGCCTGCGTGATCTGGATCGCGCTGAGCTTGCGGTAGCCCTCGACCTCCCACAGCGCCTCCGGCTTCATCTGCGCGCGTTTGGCGGGATCGTCGGCGAAGCCGATCAGATCGGCGCCGACCGACCAGTGCCGCAGCGTCACCGCGGTGCGCCACATCGCCTCGGCCGGCTCGTCGAGCGCCGCGGCGTCGACGCTCATCCCGATCGCCCGGAATGCCGCCAGCGCCTTCTCGCAAGTGTCGAGCAGGCCGGGCTCCACCGGCAGCGCGCCGCGAAGGTCCCCGAGCCAGCCGATCCGCTTGCCCTTCCACTCGCGATCGAGCGGCTGAGCGAACACCGCCGGATCGTCCTTGAGCGAGAAGGGCGCACGGGGATCCGATCCCGCCTGGACCGATAGCAGCAGCGCCGCGTCGCGCACCGTGCGCGCCATCGGGCCGGAGGTGGCGAAGGTCTGGCCGAACACGTCGCTCGACGGCGCCGACGGCACGCGCCCGAACGAGGGGCGGAAGCCGAACACGTTGTTCCACGCCGCGGGGTTGCGCAGCGATCCGCCGAAGTCGCTTCCATCGGCCAGCGGCATCATCCGCAGCGCCAACGCCACCGCGGAACCGCCCGAACTGCCGCCGGCCGACTTGCGCGAATCATAGGCGTTGCGCGTCACGCCGAAGATCGGGTTGAAGCTGTGCGATCCCAGCGCGAACTCCGGCACATTGGTCTTGCCGGTGAAGATCGCCCCCGCCACCCGCATCCGCCCCACCACCAGCGAGTCCGCCGCCGCGATATTGTCGCGCAGCAGTGGCGATCCCTGGGTATGCGCAATGCCCTTTGCGGGAGCTGTGTCCTTCACCGCATGGGGGAAACCGTGCAACGCGCCGCGGAAGCGACCCTTCGCCGCGTCCTCATCCTGCGCCGCGGCCTCGCGCAGCAATTGGTCGCCGTCGACGCGCGAGACGATGGCGTTGAACTTCGGGTTGAGCGCATCGACCCGCGCCAGATGCGCCGCCATGACCTCGCGGCTCGATATGTCGCGCCGGCGGATCGCCGCCGCCAGATCGAGCGCCGTCATCGCGAGGATGTCGCTCCCCGGCATGGCGCGCACCGGGCCTGCTGCGGCCTGGTTCGCGATCGCTGCCGGAGCGGCCGCGAGCAGGGTGCGCCGTGTCATCTTCATTTCGCCGATCCTCCGGTGTCGGGTCGTGCCTTTGCGAACCAGCGATCCGGCAGCGCCCGCTTGCGCGGCCATTCCTCGCTCAGCGTCGCCGCATCATAGATACGCCCGTTCTTCATTACCTTGTCGATCGCCGCGGCATTCTCGATCCGCTCCAGCGGATTGGCGCTCAGGATCAGGATGTCGGCGTACTTGCCCGGCTCGATACTGCCGATCTGGCCCTTGCGGCCGATCGCCTCGGCGCTGTCGAGCGTCGCAGCGCGCAATACCTCATGCGGGGTCGCGCCGCCCTCGGCATAGGCACGCATCTCGTAGTGATAGCCGAGGCCCTGGATCACCGCGTGGCTGCCCATGCCGATCAGCCCGCCGGCCTTACGGATGCGCAGGGCGTCCGTGGCGAACGAGGCCGAGCTGCGGTCAATCGGCGGCACCCAGACGCGGTTGCGCATCTTGCTCTCGATGATCCCCTGAGGGACGAAGCGCGCGAGCTTGGCGTCCTTGTCGATCTCGCCCGCGATCACCTGGTCGTCATACGGCGCGAACCCGCCATAGAGCACGCCGAAGGTCGGGGTGTAACCGATCCGCGACGAG
Source organism: Sphingomonas sp. MS122 (assembly GCF_049532975.1). GTDB lineage: Bacteria > Pseudomonadota > Alphaproteobacteria > Sphingomonadales > Sphingomonadaceae > Sphingomonas. The sequence continues at coordinate 3,520,220 of NZ_CP186695.1, forward strand.
GCATAGAGCTTCACCACGTCCTCGCGCAGCGGGGTGATCGGCAGATTATGCTCGTTGCCCGCCATGCCGTCGATGGCGTGGGTGAGGTTGAGGTTGAAGTCGCTGGCGCCCTCGGTCGTCGCCATCATCCCCATCTTGCGGGAGGCTTCGGCCACCAGCTTGCGCTGCGTCCGGTTGCCGACGAGATAGGCCTTGAGATTGTGGGTGCGGTAATAGTCGCGATAGCGCGTCAGCACTGCCTCCGCCTCTCCGGCCGAATTGATCTCGCTGTTCACGAAGATGCCCGGCCCGGTCGAGAAGGCGCGCGGGCCCAGCATGATCCCGGCGTCGATCATGTCCTGATAGCCGAACACGTCGATCGTGAAGGGCTGGACATCGAGGCCGCTGGTCACGCCATAGGCGAGGTTGGCGAGGAGGCTCCAATGGTTCGCCTCCAGCACCTGGCGCGGCAGCTCGAACCAGTGCGCATGCGTGTCGACGAAGCCGGGCGTCAGATATTTGCCGGTGACGTCGATGAGGGTCGCGCCTGCCGGGATATTGACCTCACCCGTCCTGCCGACTGCGGCGATGCGGTTGTCGGTAACCACCACGTCGGCGCCGGCGATCGTTTCGTCGCCGCGCATCGTGATCGCGGTGCCGCCGCGCAGCACCACCGTTCCCTGCGGCAGGTCACGCGGAAGCTCAACCACCGCCTCGACCTTCGCCGCCTGCTTCTCCGCGACGCCCTTCGAAAGGCCCGCGGCCAGCCCGGCGTCGATCGTCCGCACGGCCGCGCCGAGCGACCACATCACCGTCCTTCCATCGCGCGACCAGTCGATATAGTCGGCGCCGATATCGGTCAGCCGCACCCCGAACACCACGGGCTTGGTCAACTCCAGCGCCTGCGGATCGGCCGAGAAGGACGGCGGTACGTCGAGCAGCCACGCCTGCGACGCCGCCTTGACCAGCATCCGCGTCCCGTCGGGACTCAGCCGGATGTCCTCGGGCGGGGTCTGGATGTTGTTGAAATAGCGATTGGAGTTGGGCACGCGCAGGTCGAACACGCGCCGCAGCATGCCGCTCTGCACCGCCACCGCCTCCACCGACGGGCCGCTCACATAGCGCAACCATTCGCCCTCGGCGTCGAACGACAGCGACTTGATCCCCGACTTGCTGGCGATCACCCGGCCCTCGCCGCCTGCAAGCGGCAGCAGCACGATATCGGTCGGCCGGCTCGCTTGCAGATCGGAGGCCGACTGCAGCCGCTCGATGCTGGTCGCGCGCAGCACCGCGACCGAGCGCCCATCCGGCGACACGGTCGGTTCGCTGTAATAGGCCGCCGCCTGCGACAGCCGCCGCGGCTTGCCGCCCGCCGCCGGGATCGCCCATAGCGCGCCGCCGCCGTCACCCTCGCCGCTCCACGTCACATAGACGAGCGTGCGCCCGTCCCGCGACCAGGCCGGCTGGAACGCCATCCCGTCCACACCCGCCACCACGCGCGGCACGCCGCCCGCGCGATCCTGCACATAGAGCCTGCCGAGCGCGGCGAAGGCGATGCGCGATCCGTCCGGCGACAGCCGCGGCGCCTGGATCACGCGGACCCGCACCGGCCCGGTCTCGTCGGGCACCTCGACACGCGTGTTCGCGCGCACCGCGAGATCGACCGGCGCGGTGAACGGCACCGGGGAGCGCGCCCCGTCGGCCACGCGGATGCGCGTCAGCTTGCCACCGATCGCGGTCAACACCTCCCTGTCGCCGGGCAGGAACGCCACGCGCGGGACCAGGTCGTTGTAATAGCCGCCCATCTGGCTGTCCGGATCGACCGGAAAGCTCAGCCAGCGATCGGCACCGCTCTCCAGGTCGCGAATGCGCAATCCGGTCCGCGCGCCCGAGCGGCTGGCATAGACGATGCGCTTGCCGTCACGCGAGAGCGCCGGCCGCATCGCCGCGCCGGGCGAGGTGATGATTCGGTCCTCGATCCCGGTCGCCAGCGTGCGTCGCACGATCTCCCAGTGCGGGAGCACCTTGTCCGACCACAGACCGCCGGTCTTGCGCGCATAATAGAGGTACTTGCCGTCGGGCGACGCCGCCGCGCCCATTGCATTGATGCGGTCGGCATTGCCCTCGGTCCCGGTCGGCCGCGCCTGCGTGACCTTGACCCCCGATCCGCCGCGCGGATCATAGGCGAAGAGCTCGAACGCGAGGATGTTGTGGATCGTGCGCGAGACATAGACGAAACGCCCGTCGGGGGACCAGGCGGGCGAGGTGTAGATCGCCGGATCGGTATCGCCCGACAGCTTGCGCGCATTGCTGCCGTCGGCATTCGCCACCCACAGGTTGGCCGCGCCCGACCTGTCGGAGACGAACGCGATCTGCTTGCCGTCGGGCGAGAAGACCGGCTGCGTCTCGAACGCGTCGCCCGCCAGCAGCGGCCGCGCCGCGCCGCCCGCGCCGTCGACCGCATAGATGTCGCCGAGCAGGTCGAACAGGATCGTCCGTCCGTCCGGCGAGATGTCGGGCGCCATCCATGTCGCCTCGCGCGCTTCGAACCGCAGCCGTTCGGCCGGTGGCTGCTGGAGTTGCGCCATGCTGGGGGCGGCGGCAAACGCCACTGCCCCCAGCATGGCCGCACGAACGAGCGAACGGCGCCCCTGCATTCCCGCTCCCCTTACAGCCGGATGCGTGCGCCGACCGTCACGAACCGCCCCACGGTATCGTAGAAGGGCGAGAACAGCGAGGCGATCGGCGGGTCCTTGTCGAACAGGTTCGACACGTTGGCATAGATGTCGAACTCGCGCCCATCGGCCTTGAGCGTTTTGCTCAGCTGCAGGTCGACATAGGTATAGGCCGGCACCCGGTTGTTGGTGATGTTCTGGTTCCGGTTGTAATAGCCCGGCGCGATGTAGCGCGCGCGCACGATCGCGTTGAAGCCGTTGTCGGCATAGCCGATGCTGCCGTTGATCCGCCAGTCGGGCATGCCGGTGACGAAGGCGTAGCTGGTATTCTTGACATACTCGATCTTGGCTAGCCCGTCGTCGATGCTCAGGCTGTTCACCCAGGTGCCGACCAGGCGGAAGTTGAGCCTGCGCATGGGATCGCCGCCCAGCGAGGTCGTGTAGGCGATCTCGCCATCGACGCCGTTGGTGTTGTAGCGCTGAAGGTTCACCGAGTTCGACTGCACGCGGAGGAGATTGCCACCGGCATCGCGGAAGACGCGTGCGCACAGTTCCTGATTGCCGCCGCGACAGCGGTTGACCAGGTCCTGCGCGCCGACCGACGCGATCACCCCGTTGATCGTGATGTCGAAATAGTCGAGCGACGCGGTCAGTCCACGCAGTGGCGAGGTGGTGACGCCTGCGGTCCAGGTATCGGCCTCCTCCGGCAGCAGGTCCGGGTTGCCGCCGCCATGGATCAGCACGTTGACCGTCGAGCTGACGTTGGTGACCGGGTTCACGTCGACGATGTTGACGTAGCTGATCGTCTGCGTGCTGTAGAGCTCGCTCAGGCTGGGCGCGCGGATGTCGCGCGAACGAGTCACGCGGCCGATCACGCCGGGCACGAACTCGTTGGTCGCGCCGAGCTTCCATGACCAGATGCCGCCGCTGTTGCGATAGTCGGAATAGCGCACCGCGCCGTTGAATTCGAGCTTGTGAAAGAAGGGCACGTCGTTGAGCAGCGGGATCACCACCTCGCCGAACGCCTCCTTGACCGAATCCTTGCCGGCCAGCGAGCCGAACTGGAAGGTGGTGAAGGTGTTCGCACGATCGAGCGCGCCGGCGACCGAATTGACGGACTCCCAACGCCCCTCGACGCCGACCGCGACCGACACCGGCCCTGCCCATAGCTCGAACGGTTCGCCGCGCAGGCTGACGCCGAACGTATCGAGCTTGGTGGTCGAGCGCGAGGACGGCGTGCCGGTGACATAGGCGATCGCCGCCGCCGATGGCGCGCCATAGCCGAACAGGTTGAGCGGCACGCAATCGGTGGACGGATTGGTCAGCGCAATCCGGCAAACCGGCGTTCCGCCCGGCCCGATCACCGCATCCACCGCGTTGGCGAACTCGGCGGTCTTGCGGAAGCCCGGCGTGTCGATGTTGTTCTGATACTCGCCATGGCTGTAGTAGAGACCGTAGCGCCACTTGCCGCCGCCGAAGCTGCCGTCGAGTGCGATCGTGCCCTGATAAGCCTCGCGCTCCAGATCGATCGTCGTGTAGGAAAGGTCGGAGTTGAACCGGCCCATGTTGAAGCTGGTCTGGCCGGCAGCATCGAGCAGCGCCCCGATCTCGGGCCGCAGGAAGGCGTTGTCGCGTCTGATCGTGATGTTGCCGCGGTTGTGGTCGCCGAACCAGGTATAGTTGCCCCAGTAACGCGAATAGCGGCCTTCAAGCGTCAGCTTCGCGTTGTCGAAGACCTCGTAGGACAGGTTGATCAGCCCCGCGATGCGCTTCTGCGGCGTCGCGAGCGGACTGTAATTGTCGTCCGATGGGGATTCCCCGCCGATCATGCTGCTCACGCCGGTGGTGGGGTTTTCGACACCGACCTTGACGCCAAGTACCGGCGTGCGCAGCGACCCGTCCGGGTTGAACCCCTTGTCCTTGAGCACCCCCGACGTGATGATCCCGCCGATAAACGCGTTTCCGTAACCGACATCCGGGGTCAGCGTGGACACGCCGTTCTGCGTGACGAGCACCCAGCGCCCGGTATTGGGCCGGGCGGTCTTGGTCATCAGGCCGTCATTCTGCAGATATTCGCCGCCGATCATGAAATGACCGCGGCCATCTGCGAAATCGGTACCGAACGCCGCTTCCAGCCGGCGCTGCCCGGCATCGCCATATTCGGTCGAGATGCCCGCTTCCGCGCCCAGCCGGAAGCCGTTCAGGTCATGATCGAGCAGGATGTTGACCACGCCCGCGACCGCGCCCGAGCCCCAGGCCGCCGACGCGCCGCCGGTGACGATGTCGACATTCTTGACCAGGACCGAGGGGATCGTGCTCAGATCATTGTCGCTGGCGAAGCGGCGCCCGTCGAGCAGCACCAGCGTGCGCGCCGCGCCGAGGCCGCGCAGATCGACCGGCATCCGGCCCGCCTGCGCATTGGTGCCGGAGGTCTGCGGCGACTGGCCCGCCTTGAACTGCGGCAGGTCGGCCAGCGCCGCGCCGACATTCGCGCGGCTCGCGACGCCGAGTTCCGCCGCGCTGACGCGCGTGAGCGGGGTCGGCGATTCGAAGCCGGGCCGGTCGATGCGCGAGCCGGAGATTACGATCTCGGCTTCGCGCTCCTCCGCATCGGCGCCGCGTTCTCCGGCCGCCGGGACCGTTTCCTGGGCGCGCGCCGGCGAAGGCTGGGTGGACACCGCCGACAGGACAGGCTCGGCCTTGTGGATCACCAACACCCGTCCCGCGCGGCGTACGCTGAGGCCGGTGCCACGCAACAGGATCGAGAGACCGCCATCGACGCTGTGCGTTCCCTGCAATGGCACGCTCCGCATGCCGCGCACGATGGCGCCGTTGAACGAGACTTGCTGTCGCGATGTCTGGGCGAACTGACGCAGCGCCGACGCCAGATCCTGCGCCGGTATATTGAAGCTATAGGTCTGCACCTGCGCCGCCGCTGCGGCCGGTACCGCCAGCACGATCGCCGCCGCCGAACATGCCGTCGCCTTGAAGCTTCGCGCCATGATCATCGTAATGTCTCCCTGAACCGGCGCTTTTTTGGCGCTTGAAGGAGTAAGACGCGCCACCTGCGAAACGCCGCCCGGGCCAATTTGAAAAAAATATATGGGCCAGCCTCTGCGTAACTTTATTGCGGACCGATCGTCACGACCTCGCGCTGGCGGATGACGCGGACTGGCAGCGTCTGCTCGATGCCGGTCACGAAGGCCTCGACGTCACCGGTGTTGAAAACGCCGTTCACGCGCAGCCGTCCGACCGCTCCCTTGAGCTCCACGCGCTGCGCCGAGTAACGGTTGACGCGGCCGATCGCGAGGCTCAGCGGCTCCTCGTCGAAGACCAGCTGCCCGCCCTCCCAGGACAGCGAGCGCACCGGATCGGCCCTGGCGAGCTGCACTTGCGACTGGCCCGACATGCCGACGACCAGCTCGCGACCCGGCGTCAGCACGGATTCCTCGCCGCCTTTCATGGGCAGTACTTCGGCAGCAGCTTCGCCCCCCACCGGTCGATCGAGCACCACGACCCGTCCCTCGTACAGGATCACGCGCAGCTTGCCGTTGATCATCTCCACGCTGAACGACGTGCCCGTCGCCACCACCAGCTTGTCGCCCACGCGTACGCTGAACGGTTTCAACGGATCCTTGGCGACATCGAACTTCGCCCGGCCCGATATCAGGTGGAGCTCACGCCGATCGCCCTGCATTCGCACATCGACCTCGGTCGCGGCATCCAGCGAGGCACGCGAGCCGTCGTCGAGCATCACGACGCGGCGCTCGCCGACACCCGTCCGGTAGATGTCCGGTGAGGTCTGCCACCACCATGCCGTTCCGCCGATGGCGAGCAGCAGCGCCGCCGCCGCGGCCACTACCCGGCCCGTTACCGCCCGCCGCGCCCAGCGCCATTGGTTGCGCCGCCGGAACGTGGCGAGCGCGCGCTCGCGCAGATCGACCAGTTCGGGCGAAGCCGCCGCCTCGCCGACCTGCCGCCACAGCTTGCTCGACCGCTCGAACGCGGCGAGATTGTCGGGGCTCCCCTCGAGCCACGCGTCGAACGCGCTCTGCCGCTCCTCCGGCAGCGGCCCCTCCGCCAATTCCAGGCACCAGGACGCCGCGGCTTCGAGCCGCTCGGGCGAAAGTTCGCGCGGACTCAAATCGAGTCTCCCAGCCGCGCCGCCAACCGCGCCATAGCCCTGGTCAAGTGCTTCTCGACCGTGCGCACCGTGATCCCGAACCCCTCCGCGATCACGTCCTTGCTCATATATTCGAGGCGGTACAGGACGAAGATCGCCGACGTCGTCGGGTCGAGCTCGTCCAGCGCCGCGCGCAATGCCGCCATCGAGCTGCGAGCGGCGGTCACGCGAAACGGATCGATCAACTCGATGGCCTCGCCGTCGATCTGCCCCAGCGTCTCGCGATAGTTGCGCCGCACCTGCTGCCGCCGCGCCCGATCGCGGAGCAGGTTCGCGGCGACCTGGAACAGATAGGCGCTGCCCGAGCGCAACGCCATGTCGGGCTGCGCGGCGATGCGCGAGAAGACTTCCTGCGTCAGGTCTTCGGCCTCGGCGTGATCGTGAACCCGGCGCAGGAAGAACGCCATCAGCGCGGGACGGAATTCCCGGCTGAGCTCCACGACATCCTTTCCATATGCAGCGCCCACGCGGCCTCACATCGCTATCTGACCGCTATTAGACGCGCGACACCGATTTCTCCGCCCTCTTTTTCAATTCGCGTAGCCGCCTGGTCGTCCGCGACCCGATCGGAGCCTCGTAAACGTCATTTTCCTTGCCTGGCCTGCGCCCGCTCCCGTTCCAGGTCGAGAAGCCACTGCTCGGCCGTCGTGGGACCCGCTGCGTCGAAATGGATGTGATCGGCCATCCACTCGCGAATCTGGAGGAAGTATCGGGAACCATTCGGCAAGCCCAGTTCCTTGGCCTTTGCCGCCATCGCCGCTTCCTGTGCGGGCGTCGGCTTCGGTCGTGCCGGTTTGTAGAGAAGCACATCCCAACCTTCTCCTCCGGCATGCAGGAACAGCTGGGTCGGCGGCTGTCCACCGGCCATGCTGACCTTGTCCCATTCGGCCATGCTGCGGATGAAGTCCTCAGTCTTGCCGGGCGCAAGGCGGAACATTTCGAACACCGGCGTGGTCATCTCGACCTTGGCGGCGGGCGCCGCGGCTCCCGGACACAGCAGAACCGCGGCTGCGGCCAGAGCCAGCTTGGTGAACCGGGACCTAGTTGTCATTCGGGCCTCCTGCCTTGGCTTCCAGATCATGGGCCTGACGATCGACGGGCGCGGCGGCGCGCAGCGCGATCACCGCCAGATAAGCTAAGGTCGCCAAGACCGTCGCGTCGATCATCGGTACGGTCGTGAGCGTCAGCCCCTCACGCTCCAGGATCAATGCAGCCGCGATCGAACCGATCCAGGTAAGCACGGCGGGCCAGCGTATCCACGGCAGCGCCTTGAGCGTCTCAGCGGCATCCCGGTCGCGGAACGTGACCAGCGTGTCGATCACGTAGATCGCGGCGATCGGCGGGATCAGGACGCCGAGAAACAGCAGGAAAGGCACGAAGGAATCGATGATTCCCATCACCGCGAAGCTGCCTCCTATCGCCCCGCCGATGCAGATGAATATCCATTCGCGCACCTTGGGAAAGGTCGCGCTCATCGACAAGCTGGCCGAATAGAGATTTGCGGCGTTGATCGTCCAGATCGACAGGATGAGGATCAGCAATACCGGCAGCCCGAAGCCCAGCTTCGTCACCAGCTTCATGATATCGGTTTCCCCCGTCGCCAGCGCAGGCAACGCCGCGGCGACCAGCAGCAGCGGCGTCGCGACCGGGAAGGACAGCACCATCGACGACACCGCCCCGCGTACCGAGCGGATGTAGCGAGACAGGTCCGGCATCGCCGCCACCGTCAGCATGTTGCCGCCCACGATCGCGGAGAGCGCGATGCCGAAGCTCATCGGCTCGGGCGGGTTGGCGGAGGGCGCCAGCACCAGTCCGTATCTCCGTACCGCGAGGATCGCGACGGTGGCGAGGATCACGCCGAGAAGCGGCACGGCGACGAGCGCCAGCCGGTCGAGCGCGCGAAACCCGAAGATGGTCGAGACGATCATCAGCGCGCTGCCTGCGATCACGAAGGCGGTGAAGTCCCCGGGTATCGCATAGCCTTGCGCCACCAGCGCGACGATCGCCCCGGCGAAGAAGGAGACGTTCACTCCGAACCAGCAATAATGGACGATCGCGACGACGATATTGACCAGGGCCGCGCCCCAGCGCCCGAACGAGCGCTGGATCAGCAAATAGGTGGTGAGCCGCGTCCGCACCGCGACCCAGGCTGTGAGGCAAGCCCCGCCGCACAGGATCAGCCCGGCCAGCAGTGCCGCCTGTGCCGCGGACCAGAAACCCAGGGCGAGACCGGTCTGCGCGCCATTGAGAAAACCGGGCAGCGCGATGTTGAAACTCGCGACGATCAACGCGACACGCCACCCTGAGACGGTCAGATGCTCCGGGAGCGGCGCGCTTGCATATTCCCCACCCGGTGCGCCTGCGCTCATCCCTTGTCCCACCCGTTCAATGCTTCGATCGGGCGATATACGTCGCCGAACCCGAATGCCGCCGGCCCGACGAACGCCAGCGCCCGCGCCTCGCGTAGCACGGCAGGCGCGGCGGCGCCGACGACCTTTACCCGCTGACCATATTTCAACCGCTCGGTCGTGATCGAGTCCGCGGTCTCGAGGTCCATGATGGTGATGAGATCGGGCACCAGCGCGCGAATTTCGCCATCGCGCCGTGCGATCAAATTCTCGTTCTGGAACTCGAGGTCCATCCGACCGGTCCCCCCGAATCCCTCGATCGCCACACGTCCGACCGAGAAGCCGCCGGTCGTCTCGCGCTCGAGATCGACGATCTTGCCATCGAACAGCCCGCCCGCGAACGGGTAGAGTCCTGATACTGCCAGCGCCGCGTAGAGCGCTTCGAACGGATCGTCGCCATTCTCCCGCGCAAGCCGGATCGCGGCGCCCGCTGCTATTGCCGCCGAGACACTCCCCCCGATCGCGTGCGCCTTGGCCTGCGCACCGGTCAGCGGATATTCGACCATGTGCGCAATCCCGCCCAGCGCCACCGACAGCGCTCGCGCCACCCGCTCATGCGTGAGATTGTCGTCGGTCTCGATCACGTTGAGCGATCCGCAAGCGGCGGTCAGCACCGAGGGACAGGCCGACAGGCCATGGATATTGAAGATGGCCATCTGCGATTCCGGGAAGGCCCGCCCCATCCCGTCGGCATCGACCACCGGCACGCCGAGCCGCGCCGCGCTCATCAGCGGTGCGAGTCCGTTGCCCCCGCCGATCTCGATCGGCAGCACCGCGTTGATCCTTCGCCCCAGTTCCTTCTCCAGACGCCGCAGCCCGGCCAATGCCTCGTGCCCGCTCGGCAGCTTCTCGACCGACACGGTAGGAGCACCGATCCAGCCGCAGGGCACGACCAGCGCATCGTCGGCAAGGGCGTCGAGCGGCACGAGTTCGAACGTCTCGCCGCGCGCCAGTGCCGCCTCGCCCAGCAGCAGGCTGTAATAGGGATCACCTCCGCCGCCCGACCCGAGAACGGCGGCGCCGCGAGCGAGATCGGCGAGCGCAGTACGATCAATGCGCATGCTGGGCCAGCGCCGACGGGTTGGAAACGGCATCGCCGCGCGGTTCGGCGGCAAGATCGCCGACGGCGCGTACGCGCAACTGCGCGGCGCGGCCCGGTAGGTAGCTCAGGAACACTTCATCCACTTCCACGATCTGAATGGTCCTGGGATCACCGCCCGCCGCCACAACGCGCGCAGTCACGTCGGCGCGCATTTTCTCGATCGCGACGGCGCGGGGCGTGTGATCGTAAGCGACGATCTGCTCCGCCTGCGCCCCCACTTGCGCGATCGCGGCGCCTACTGCGTTGGCGACGGCAGCATGGGGCGGACGGACCACCCGTGCAGCCCCCTTCAGCGTATCGGCGACCAGGAAACTTCCGCCTCCCACCGCAAGGATGGTCACGTCGCCGCGGGTGGTCTTCATCCGGTCCACGCCGTCCTCCAGCATCGCCTGGAACCGGTCCCATAGCGTGGCGATCGTCGCCGGACTCATCGCGGGCAACCTTCCGCGATCGCCGAACGCCGCCTTTCCCGCCGCGACCGCGACGTCGCTCGTGGTCAACGTGTTGCCGCCGAACAGCATCGCCTCCTCGAGAATGCGGTATCCGACCGAGTCGGGCCCGACTCTGAACAAGTCACCAGCGAGCGTTCGCGCCCCATAGAGCTCCGGATCGAGATGCACGCACGTCCCGCCGCCAAGGCCGATGGCGAGGATGTCGGGCATGCGGAAATTGGTCCGCACTCCGCCGATATCGACCGCGATCGCGGACTCCCGCGGGAAGCCGTTGGCGAGCACGCCGATGTCGGTCGTTGTCCCGCCCACATCCATCACCATTGCATCCTGCACTCCGGTCAGGAATGCTGCGCCGCGCATCGAATTGGTCGGGCCGGACCCGATCGTCAGCACCGGATGCGTCGCCGCATCCGTTGCGGAGATCAGCGTTCCGTCGTTTTGCGAGATGTATAGCGGTGCCGCGATGCCGAGATCGCGCAGCGCCCGCTCGAACGAACCGACCACCGAAGCTGCCAGCGGCGAGAGCGCCGCATTGAGGATCGCGGCATTCTCACGCTCGATGAAGCCGATCCGGCCGATCGCGTTGGATCGCGTCACGATCGCATCCGGATGCACCTCCCGGACGATCGCGGCCGCTCGCTCCTCCATCGTCGCGTTGACCGGCGCGAAGGCACTGGTGACCGCCACCGCCTTGATACCCCGCGTTTTCAGCGCCTCGGCGGCCGCGCGCACCCGCGCCGCGTCGAACGGGGCGATCTCGCGGCCGTCGACCTCGTATCCGCCCGGCAGCAGGAATATCGCACCATTCACGCACGCCGCCAGGTCCGCCGGCCAGCCGGTCAAAGGCGGCAGCGCCTCGCCAGACGGGCTGGCAAGCCGCAGGACGCCTACCGGCTCCAGCCGCTTGCGCTCGACCAGCGCGTTGGTGAAATGAGTGGTGCCGACCATCACCGATCGCACCGCCTGCGCAACGACCCCGCCCTGCGTTAGCACGGCGGCGATGGCGGCGGCGACGCCCGATCCGACATCCGCGGTGGTCGGCTGCTTGGTCGAGGCGAGGATCGCGCTCCCGTCCATCAGCACGGCATCGGTGTTCGTCCCGCCCACATCGACACCAATCCGCACACAAAGCTCCCGGCCTGCTCAATTCGCGTCTTGAGGGTGCGGAGCCAAGCCCTTGTCCGCAACGCGTAAAACGGGTGCCGGGCCCTGCCGAACGGGTAACGGGAGACGGTTTCCGGGTAATCATCAAACCGCCGCTTGAGCGACATGATCGCGTAACATACCCTCTCCGGGCACACCGCTCACCGGCGGCAGGAAGGAACGGAGGCCATAGCGGGAAACGCCCGATGGATGCGCTGATCCATACCAAGCTCGCGCCGCCCACCTGGATGGGTAACCAGATCCGGCGCGATCTGCTGCTCGCCCGCCTCGACGCGGCGCTGGAGCGGCGGCTGACGCTCATCCAGGCGCCGGCTGGCTATGGCAAGACCAGCCTCCTCTCGCAGTGGAAGGACCAGCTCGATCCGGCGGCCGTGCGGGTCGCCTGGCTGACGCTGGAGCGCGACGATTCGGACCTGCGCCGTCTCACCCGCTATATCGTCCGTGCGCTCGAAGGGGGTGGGCCGGACGATGCCCCGAGCGAGGAGGCAGGGCGCCTCGCCGCCGCCCTGCCCCCGCGCGCCGCGGTCTCGGCCATCGTCAACCGGCTGGCGCAGGAAAGCCGCCGGGTGGTGCTGATCCTCGACGACTTCCACCGCGCCGAAAGCCCGGAGGTCGACGCCTTCGTCCGCACGCTGATCCAGCTCGCGCCCGAGCATTGCCATTTCATCATCGCCTCGCGCGATTATCCCTGGCTTGGCCAGTCAATCCTCGCCGCCGCGGAGCAGCTGGTCGAACTGACCGCCGACGACCTCAAATTCGAAATGCACGAGGCCGAGGCGCTGCTCGCCCGGTTCCATGGCGAGGGGTTGAGCAGCGTGGACGTGCGCAGCATCGTCGAGCGGACCGAGGGCTGGGCAATCGCGCTCCAGCTCGCGTCGCTGTCGCTCAAGCGCGGCGCCGATCATCACCGGCTGGTCGAGGAGTTCCACGGTCCCAGCTCGGACCTTGCCCGCTATCTATCGGAGCAGGTGCTGATGACGATGCCTGCGGAAACGCAGGAGATCGTGCTGCGCACGGCCTTGCTCGACCGGCTGACAGGTGATCTCGTCAACCTGCTGTGCGACCGCCACGACGGGTGGATGATCCTCGAGCGGCTCGAGGAGCAAGGCGTGTTCCTCACACCGCTCAGCGCGGAACGCCAAGCCTATCGCTACCACCAACTCGTCGCGGAGCATCTGCGCGACCGGCTCGCACGACGCGACGCAGCGCAGTTCCGCGCGCTTCATCGCCGCGCTGCGCAATGGTTCGCCGAACGCGGCGAGACGCCTGAAGCGGTGAGTCATGCGATCCAGGCCGACGACGATGCCATGCTCGCCACGATCCTCGAGGATGCGGGCGGCTGGCGGCTGATCCCGCTCGGGCATCAGGCGATGGTCGAACGGGGCCTGAGCAAGCTGCCCGCCCCGCTGATCGCCGCGCGTCCGCGCCTCGCGCTTGCGCGCGTCTATCTGGAGATCAAGCGCGGCGAGATGGCGGCTGCGCGCGCCGACTATGACCGCTTTGTCACCGAGGCCGAAACCGCCGGCCTCTCCGCCGATCAATGGACCGAGATCCGGGTCGTCGGCGACGTGCTCGCCGATTACGAGAATGAGCCGGTCACGCTCGACGACCTGCTCGCGCGCGAGTCGTTGCTGCGCACTCTGCCCGCCAACGACCATCTCGTCCTCGCCAACATCAGCGAGACGCTCGGCGCGAAATATTTCGAGGGCGGCTGGCTCGAGCGTGCGCTGGAACCGACGATCGCGGCACGCGAGCATTATCTCGCGATGGGGTCGCTCTACAGCGATGTCTTCACGCGCTTCCTCGAAGCGCGCATCCGTCAGGCCCAGGCGCGGATGAAGGACGCGTCGGGCATCCTCGCCGCCACGCGCGAGCAGATAGAAGCGAATTTCGGGTCGCGCTCGGACCTCGCGGCCAATTGCGCCGCGTTCGAGGCGGAGCTGCTCTACGAGCAGGACCAGCTTCCCGCCGCGCTCGCTTTACTCGACTGGGCGGTGCCGCATATGGAGCTGTCAGACGGCTGGACCGACGTCTATGCCGCCGGCTACTGCACCGCCGCCCGCGCGGAAGCTGCCGAAGGCACGCTCGAAGCCGCCCGCGCGATGATCGCGCGTGCTCGCCGTCTCGCCGGACGCCGCCGTCTGCGCCAACTCGATCTGCGCGCGGCCTTGTGCGAGCTCGACCTGCTGATCCAATATGGCGACGACCCTGCCGAGGTCCGGCAGGCTGCGGCCGATCTCGATCTCGATGCCCTCGCGGACCGGAACGAGGACGATTCGACCGTCCATCGGCCGGTCGTCACCGCGGGGCGCCTGTGCCGCGCCCGGCTGGCGCTGATCGATGGCGAGCATGCAGCGGCGCTCGCCGATCTCGAGAAGCTCAAGCGCTGGGCGGCGCAGCACGGCGCGGGGCGATTGCTGGTCGATGCCAATATCCTGCTCGCCTTCAGCCACCGCGCTTCCGGGGAGCCCGCCAGGGCGCGCGCCTGTTTCGATGATGCGGTCGGCACCGCGATGTTCCAGAACATCGCCCGCCCCTTCATCGATCAACGCCGCTTCGCCGAACCGCTGCTGAATGAGACGCTCGGCGGCACCGCGCAACTCGACCGCTTCCGCGCGCAATTCCTCAAGGGCATCGCGCGATCGCTCGCCGCGCGTCCGGTCAGCGGCCCCGCTCCCGGTCTGCTCAGCGATGCCGAGGCGGAGATCCTCGAGCATCTCGGCTTCGGCTACTCCAACAAGGAGATCGCCCGGCTGATCGGCATGTCGCCCGACACGGTCAAGTACCGCCTTAAATCGGTGTTCCGGAAGATCGGCGTACACAAGCGTCGCGATGCCGTGCGCGTGCTGCGCGAACGCGGGCTGATTTCCGGCGGCGCGGGTCAATCGGCTGCCTGAAGCGGGTTTTTCCATCCCTGCCTATTCACTTACCCGTCTTGCGCTTCCCTTACCCCGATAAGCGCGTGGCTCGGCCGCCGATCCGGGCTTCAATGACGTGGGAGGATCGAACCGCGTAACTTAGCTGCGGCGAGCGATCCGACCAGACATATAAATTTCGGGGAAGGGCTTTGATCATGACCACAAGGATCAGACTTTATGGCTCAGCGCGCGGGTTGCGCAGCGCGCTGCTCGCGGCCTGCTGCCTCGCGGCGCCACCCGTCGTGGCGCAGGAAGTCGAGCCCGCGGTCGAGAGCGACGACGTCACCGTCATCGGCACGCGCGCGCAGACCGGCACCAAGACGGACGCCGCGCTCACCGAGATCCCCCAGTCGATCAGCATCATCACCGCGGAGGAGTTCAACGATCGTGCAGCCGTCAACCTGCAGGACGTGATCCGCTACAGCGCCGGCGCAGCCAGCGAGCTCAACGGCGTCGACACGCGCGGCGATTTCCTCGCGGTGCGCGGCACCGGTGCCGAACAGTATCTCGACGGCCTCAATCGCATGCCGGGTTTCATCTATGGCGGGCGGCTCGAGATCTTCACCGTCGAGCGCGCCGAGCTGCTGCGCGGCCCCTCCTCGACGCTCTATGGCGGCGGCGGCGCCGGCGGCATCCTCAATTCGGTGAGCAAGCGACCCAAGACCGTGTTCGGCGGCGAGATCGGACTGATCTACGGCACCGACGAGCTGAAGCAGCTTCAGTTCGATATCACCGGCCCGCTCGCGCCCGGCCTTTCCGCGCGCTTCGTCGGCCTCGTGCGCGACGGCCATCTCCAGCAGGAATCGCAGCGCAACGACCGAATCACGGTAATGCCCGCGGTCACCTTCAAGCCGGGGCCGGACACCGAAGTCACCTTCATCGGCGTCTATCAGCGCGATCGCCTCGGCAGCCAGACCTATCTGCCCACCAGCAAGACGATCGACGCGGCCAGCGATGCCGAGCGCATTTCGCACGACTTCTATCTCGGCGAGCCGGGATTCAACCACACCCTCGCCGACTATTACGCCGCGACGATCCTGCTCACACATAATTTCAGCGACCGGTTCAGTTTCAACAGCCGCAACCGCTTCTTCGAGCAGGACGTCGATTATCAGGAGGTGTTCGGCTTCACCGGCTTCGGCGGCGCCTATGCCGACGCGGCGCGCACCATCGCCAATCGCGCCTGGTACCTCAACCGCGCCCAGTACAACGGCTTCAACAGCGACAACAATCTGGTGCTGAGCTTCGACACCGGGCCGCTGACGCACCAGATCCTCGCCGGCTTCGACTACACCTCGTTCCGCGAGGACAAGGAGGAAGGCTTCGGAGCGGCGCCGGGCCTCAACCTCTACAACCCCGTCTATGGCGTGCCCTTCGTCACCGGCGTGGGCTGGAAGACCGACACCAAGAACTCGCAGCTCGGCTTCTATTTCCAGAACCAGATCCGCGCCTGGGACCGTATCTCGCTCGTGTTCGGCGCGCGGCATGACAATGTCCGCTCGAACGTCAACGGCGTCCAGCTCGAGGACAACAAGGCATGGAGCTTCCGCGGCGGCATCATCGCCGACGTGGTCGAAGGCGTCTCGCCCTATTTCAACTATTCCGAATCGTTCCTGCCGGTGTTCGGCTCGAACTTCTTCGGCGTGCCCTATGTGCCGCGGACAGGCCGCCAATATGAAGCGGGCATCAAGTTCCAGCCCTCGCGGAACATGCTGTTCACCGTCGCCGCCTATGACATCAAGGAACAGAATATCCTGATCGCGGATCCGGACGAGTTGCAGAACTTCATCCAGGGCGGCTCGTCCCGTTCGCGCGGGGTCGAGGCGGAAGCAAACATCCGCCTGCCGGGCGATTTCAGCCTCACCGCGTCGTACAGCTATACGCGCGCCGAATATCTCGTCGTCGATGGCCGCAAGCGGGGCGACCGGCGCGAGAATCTACCCGAGCACCAGGCCTCGGCCTGGGCGGCCAAGGGCTTCGATCTCGGCGGCGATCTCAGCGCCAAGGTCGGTGCGGGCGTACGCTACCAGGGGGACAAGGTAAGCTTCGACCAGACCTACCGCATCGCTCCGGTCACGCTGGTCGATGCGATGATCGAACTTGGCTATCAGCATTGGACGCTGTCGGTGAACGGCGCGAACATCTTCGACAAGAAGGTCTACACCAACTGCAGCTATACCGGCGCACCGATCAACGAGGGCTATTGCTACATGGGCAAGGACCGCACGATCATGGCCTCGCTCCGCCGCAAATTCTGAACCACGCTTCCCGGGCCGGCCACCGCGCCGGCCCGTTTTCCTGTCAGCGTACCGGAGAGACCATGCCGAACTCGACTCGTCCTGCCCGCCTCGCCGCGCTCGCGCTGCTCATGGCAGGAACCGCGCAGGCGCGCGAACCCGCGACCGCGGACACGATCCTGACCAATGCGCGCATCTATACCGTCGACAAGAAACAGCCCTGGGCGCAGTCAGTCGCGATCAAGGACGGCAGGATCGTCGCGGTGGGGCCGGCGGTGGCGGTGGCGAAGACCAAAGGGCCGGCGACGAAGATCGTCGATCTCGGCGGCCGCCTTGTCCTTCCCGCCTTCGGCGACGCCCATGCCCACCCGCTGTTCGGCGCGTTGTCCAAAACGCGCTGCTCGCTCCACGACGGCAAGTCGATCGACGACTACAAGCGAATCATCGCCAAATGCGTCGCCGACACGCCCGGCGACGGCACCGTCTATGGCGTGGGCTGGGAGGATTCACTGTTCCCACCCAACGGTGTGCCGAACAAGGCGATCCTCGACGCGATCTCGACCACCCGCCCGTTGATCTTCGATTCGGTCGGCGGCCATACCAACTGGGTGAACTCGAAAGCGCTCGAGCTGGCAGGGATCACCAGGGGCACGCCCGATCCCGTCAATGGCACGATCGACCGCGATCCGGCGACCGGCGAACCGGTCGGCAGCCTCCAGGAATCGGCGCAGGCGCTGGTCGCGAAGCTGATCCCACCGCCAAGCGATACCGATTATCAGAACTCGATCCTCTACACCGCGAGGCTGTTCAACAGCCTCGGCATCGTCGCCTGGAACGACGCCGGGGTCGATTTCGACGACCAGGGCGGCAGCCGCATGGTCGACGCATACAAGGCGGTGAAGGACGCGGGCAAGCTCACCACCTATGTCTCGGTCTCGCTCAAGTGGAAGAACGAGCGCGGGATGGATCAATTGCCGAGCCTGATGAAGGCGGCCGAGCGCGCCAATGCGTTGGGCGTCCCGACCCATACCGTAAAATTCTATGTCGATGGCGTGATCCCGCAGAAGACGGCCTATATGCTCGCGCCATACGAAGGCAGCAGCGAACGCGGCACGCCGCAGATCGCGCCCGCGATGCTCGATCAGGCCGTCATCGCGACCGACGCCAGGGGTATGCACGCCTTTCTCCACGCGATCGGCGATGGTGGCGTGCGCATCTCGCTCGACGCGATCGAGGCGGCGCGCAAAGCGAACGGCAAGAAACCGACCTACCACATGGTCACGCATCTCAACGTCGTCGACCCCGCCGACCAGCCGCGCTTCGGCAAGCTCGACACCTACGCCCAATTCCAGCCGACCTGGTCGTCCTGGTACCCCTACATGGAACTGACCGAGGCCGCGATCGGCAAGAAGCGGATGGAATATATCTATCCCGCCGGCAGCATCGTCCGCGCCGGCGGCAAGCTCGCCTATGGCGCCGACTGGCCGGTGGCGACCGCCAACCCGATTGAGGGGCTGGAGGTCGCGATCACGCGTCGTACGGCGGGCGATCCCGATGCGAAGCCGCTGGTCGCCAGCGAAGGCATAAGCCTGGCCGAGGCGATCGAGAGTCACACGCTCAACGTTGCCGTGGTCAATGGCATGGCGAAGTTCACCGGCTCGATCGAAACGGGCAAGAACGCCGACCTGGTCGTGCTCGACAAGGACATCTTCAAGTTGCCGGCGCACGAGATCTCAAAAGCCAAGGTGCTGGTGACGCTGTTCCAGGGCAAGCCGGTCTACGGCGATCTGAAGAGGCTGGAGCGATAGTTCTTAAGCTCCTCTCCCGGAGACCGCCGAAGGCGGTGGAGGGGCAGTCTACCATACGGCAGCGCTTGCCGACGCTCACCTCTTCCTCAGCGCTGCGCGCTGCCACCTCCCGCTCCTGGGAAGGAATAGATCACACCGGCCTCACGGCCAGGCGAACGCGAACCGCAGCGTCTCGGGCACCGCACGCACTGGCACGGTCATATGCCCCTCGCCCGCGAAGATCTCGGACCGCGTGCGCAGGCCGTAAGCAGACAGCGGCGCCATGCGCCGGACGAAATCCTCCGCGTCCCAGCGCTCGAGGATTGCTTCCTCGCGGTCACCCGCCACCACCAGCAGCCGGCTGACCTTCGGCACCCTCCCTGCCTGAAGGCGGCCGACGAAATCGCGTTCCTCCTTCAGCGTCATCGCCTCGTGCCAGAAGATCGACGGACTCGCGGCGATGATCGCGTGGAACGCTCCCGGCCGGGTATAGAGCGCGTGTAGCGCGAACAGCCCGCCCAGCGAATGGCCGAACAACGAGACCCGATCGGGATTGGTCTTGTACCGCTTGCCGATCTCGGCCCGCAGGTCGCCGGTCAGGAAATCGAGGAACCTGTCCCAGCCCCCGCTCTTCTCCTTGGCGAATTTGGCGTAGGCGCCCGATGTCGTCGGCGCCCCGGTGAAGTCGTCGATCCGCCGCACGTCATAGGCCATGTCGGTGGGGTAGCCGACACCGACGACGATCGCCTTGCCCGCGTCGGTCCACTCCACCATCCGCCGCGTCTCCGCGAACGAGGCGAACAGCGCATTGCCGTCGAGCACGTACAGCACTGGATAGCCCCCCGCGGGCGGCTCGCCCTTGGGGAAGGAGACGAAAATGCGGTAGACCCCGCCATGCGCCGCGGTCATGTCGAACGTCGCGGTCTGCGGCATGGTGTAGCCAGGCACGGCGGGAGCGGTCTGATCCTGCGCCGCCGCCGGGACCGCACCCGCCATCGCGGCGGCACTCGCCAGCTTGATCCACTTGCCCGCCATCATCAGCTCCCCGACCCGATTGATCCTGCGTCAGGCTAACTCGTCAGCCACGTCCGTCCAAATCGGGGCACGGGTAACCTTCAGGTGCATCGGGTAAGCCTTACCCGCCTTGTCGCCCCGTTACCCCGCAAGCCGGAGTGACGGCGCCCGCCCGCTATGATGCCCTGTCGCCGGGGACTGTCGGCGCATGGCGGGGGCCATGAAGCACCGCCATGCCGTCCCCAAGGAGGGATAGATATGCAGAAGTTCACGATGAAGCTCTGGTCGGCCGCTGGAGCAGCGGCCGCGGCCACAACGCTCGCCGCCTCCGCCGCGGCGGAGGAGGGTCCGCCGCCGGCGATCCCCGCACCGACCGACACGGTCTATCCCACCGGCTTTGACAAGGCGCTGTCGCTGATGCTCGCGGGCGAAGGCGGCGAGAACGGCATCGGCGTGCACAAGGTGTGGCCGACGCTGATGTTCCCGGCGCTCACCACCGAACAGATCGGCAAAGCGGTGACCGGCAACTCGCTCGTCATCGCCTATCATTACACGCACCAATACGGCGCGGACGGCCGCGTCGGCGGATACAATATCCGCTACGATCCCGTCGATGTGAGGAAATGCCCCAAGACCGAAGTCCCCGGCGACGGGCTGCTGCTCTACGAGGGCGTGTGCAGCGCGCAGGTCAGGGAACCCGTCACCGGCAGCTGGAAGGCGCAGGACAACAAGCTCTGCGTCGACATCAGCTGGGGCAAGGACGGAAAGATCGACGGCTGCTACAACATGTTCTTCGTGATGGACAGCGTCGCGATGGTGAAGCCGGACGGCAGCGTCTCGGGCAAGGCCCATGCGCTCAAGAAGGGCGCCGCGCCGGACATGTAGAGCAAGACATGCGGGAGGAGTGCCGTGTTCATCTGCATACCGGATATCCTGGATTCCCGCCAGCTCGCCGAGCTGGCCGCGCAAATGGACCGGCAATCCTTCATCGATGGACGCGAGACCGCGGGCTGGGCCGCTGCGGGGGTCAAGGCGAATACCCAGATCGCGGTCGACTCTCCTGGTTATGCCGCAATGCAGGCGCTGGTCGCAGCGGCGCTGGCGGCCAATCGGATCTTCGCGATGGCGGCGATGCCTCGACAGATGCGGCCGATCCTGTTCAGCCGCTACGGACCCGGTATGGGCTATGGCCCGCATGTCGACAATGCGCTGATGGGCGAGGCGCCGCCGACGCGGATCGACCTCGCCTTTACCCTCTTCCTCTCGGAACCCGAAAGCTACGAAGGCGGTGAGCTCGAGATCGACGAGCCGGCGGGCACGCGCAGCTTCAAGCTGCCTGCGGGCGCCGCGGTCCTCTACCCCGCCAATTCGCTGCACTGGGTGACGACCGTGACATCGGGCAGCCGCGACGTCGCGGTCGGCTGGCTGCAGAGCCTGGTGCGCGAGCACGACCGGCGGCGCGTGCTGTTCGAGCTCGAGACTCTCCGCGCGACGATGTTCGCCGAGAGTGGCAAGACCCCTTCTTTCGACACGCTCACGCGCAACACCAGCGACCTGTGGCGAATGTGGGCCGAGCTGTGAGGTTCGATCATTTCGCTATCCCGGGCCTGAACCGGGGTGACTGCGAAAGCGAGATCAAGCGAACGCCACCGGCGGCCAGCGGTCCGCCCAGGGGCTCGCAATCTCGAGCTCCTCCCCCAGCCCCAGCAGCAGCTCGTCTCCGCCATGCGCGGCCGAGAACATCGCCCCCACCGGCAGCCCGCTTTCTCCCGCGAACAGCGGCAGCGAGATGCTCGGCGTGCCCGTCATGTTGTGCAGCGGCGTGTAGTTCACATAGCCGAACAGTGCATCGAACAGCTCATCCGCCGGCCGCGTCGGCGCGAGATAACCGAGCGGCGGCGGCACGCTCGCGGTGACGGGCGAAAGCACCATGTCGAACGTCTCGTGAAATCTCGCCAGCGCCGCCGAGGCTCGGTCGACCTGCGCGAGGGCCTCGGCCAGCAGCTCCGGCGTTACCCGTGCGCGCCGCTCCGCAAGACCCAGCGTCCATGGTTCCAGCACCTGGGTCGCACGTGCGCCGTAATGATCGACCACCTCGCCGCCGAGATAGTCCCACAAGGTCGTGAATCCGGAACGCAACCCCGCGCGGTCGATCGGCTGCGTCACTTCCTCGACCTGATGTCCCAGCGTCTCGCATAGGGCCGCAGCGCGCCGGATCACCGCGTCGACCTCGGCCTCGGGCCCGCTGCCGTCGAGCCCGGTCAGGTCGAGCGCGATCCGCAGCTTCCGGCCCGCCGGTACTGCCGCGTCCTTGTTCGCCGGGCGCAGATGCCGCGCCGCCCAGACGGTGTCGCGCATCGATCGGCCGTAGAGGCCGTCCGAGCACAGGATGTCGTCGACGAGGTTGTATGCCCGCGCACGCAGGTTCCAGCCGCGGCTCGGCTTGAACCCGATGATCCCGCAATTGGACGCGGGAATGCGGATCGAGCCGCCAGCATCGCTCGCCGTGGCAAAGGGCACCAGCCCCGCGGCCACCGCCGCGCCCGCGCCGCTGCTCGATCCGCCCGAGCTGCGCGACAGGTCCCAGGGATTGCATGTCGGGCCATAGAGCAGCGCCTCGCCGCTCGCATTCAGCCCGAACTCCGGCATGGTCGACATGCCCACGGGCACCATCCCCGCCCGGTCGAGCGCCTGCGCCAGCGGAAAGGCACGCGCCGCGACCTCACCCTGTTTCGCGCGCGAGCCGGCCTCGCACGGGAACCCAGGATATTCAAGCGACGCCTTGAGCAGATAGGGGACCGCCGCCATCGGCGCATCGCGATCCACGCGCGTCGCCGCTGCGCGGGCATGACCGAACGCGCGCACCGCGAGCGAATTGAGCGCGCCGTCGACCGCCTCGATCCGCGCGATCGCGGCTTCGACCAGCGCCTCGGGCGGCACCGCGCCGCGCCGAACGATCTCGGCCTGGCCATGCCCGTCGAGCCGCGCGATCGCATCGGCCTGCGCAAGCGTCATCGACATGCGTGTCTCATCCCCAAATTGCTGGTCGATCTGCACAACGGGCTGAACGATTCGTCCAGTCCGTCACCCATTTGCCCGGCTGCGTTACCCTTCAGGCCGCCTGAGCAGCCTCGACCGCCGCCGGAGCAATCAGCCCGAACAGGTCACGCGGATCGGTGGGTGCGGTGATCAGGTCGAGCGTCTCATATTGTCCCGTCTCGGTCGCGAGGTCGCGCAGCAGCCGCAGCGCCGCGAAATCCTCAACCGCGAAGCCGACCGAGTCGAACAGAGTGATCTCGTCACGCGCCGTCCGCCCCGGCGCATCGCCGCGGATCACCTGCCACAGCTCCGTCACGGGAAAGTCGGCGGGCATCTGCTGGATCTCTCCCTCGATCCGCGTCTGCTCGGTCAGCTCTACGAACACGCTGGCGCGAGAGAGGATGTCCTTCTGCAGTTCGGTCTTGCCCGGGCAATCCCCGCCCACCGCGTTAAGATGCATGCCGGCACCGACCATATTGTCGGAGAGAATCGTCGCTTGGACCTTGTCCGCGGTTACCGTGGTGACGATGTCCGCCCCCATCACCGCGCTGCCCGGTTCCTCGCAGGCGATCACGCGCACGCCGCGCCCGGCCATGTTGCGGACGAACTTGGCGGTCGCGGCGGGATCGACGTCATAGACGCGCAAAGCTTCGATCCCCAGCACCGCGCGGAACGCCGTCGCCTGGAACTCGGACTGCGCGCCAAGACCGATGATCGCCATCGTCTTCGCATCGGGCCGCGCGAGGTGCTTCGCCGCCAGCGCCGACATCGCCGCGGTGCGCAGCGCGGTCAGGATCGTCATCTCCGACAGGAATACCGGATAGCCGCTCTCGACCTCCGCCATCAATCCGATCGCGACCACCGTCTGCAGCCCGCGCTCGAAATTATAGGGATGCCCGTTGACATATTTGAAGCTGTAGAGCGCATCGTCCTGCGTCGGCATCAGCTCGATCACGCCGCCCGGACTGTGGCTGGCGAGGCGAGGAATGCGCTCGAACCGGTCCCAGCGGCGGAAATCCGCCTCGAGGTAGTCGACCATGCGCGTCAGCACCGCGTCGATCCCTACCCGCGCCACGATCCGCCGGATCTCGCTCACGCCCACGAACTGCACCATCGCCGCCTCCCTTGATCGCTGGTCTTGATCTCCGGCGATGCTAGGAGCCCGGCAGGCGCAGGCGACAGGCGCATGCTGCGCAACTTCGCGGGGCCATTTGATCAACTTGCCCACCCGATCCGCACAGATTGCGGACCCGTCGCCATGCACAAACTGGCCCGTGACAAGCCTGCACGGCAGGTGTGGAGAATATGCGGATGCACGAGCTTGACGATCTCGATCGGCGGCTGATCGCCGCGCTGCGCGAGGATGCGCGGATGCCGATCACCCGGCTCGCGGCGATACTCAAGGTATCGCGCACGACGGCGCAGGCGCGGCTCGACCGGCTGCTGGAAAGCGGCGCAGTGCTCGGCTTCACCGTCCGCGCCCGCCAGGCGAACGATCAGGTGCGCGCGGTGATGATGATCGAAATCGAGGGGCGCTCCACCACCGCGATCATCAAGCGGCTACGCGGCTTTCCCGAGCTGGCGGCGCTGCACACCACCAATGGCGGCTGGGATCTGGTCGCGGAGATCACCGCCGCCAGCCTCGCCGATTTCGATCGCATCCTGCGCGAGGTGCGCCAGATCGAGGGCGTGCTGAACAGCGAGACGAGCCTGTTGCTGAGCAGCCTCTAGGGTGCGCTGCGCCGCTGCGCCTGCGACAGCAGGAACACCATCGCCGCGGCGATCAGCCCGCCAAGTCCCATGGTCAGCGATACTGCGAGCAGGTTGCTGCCGCTCGCGAACAGCGCGCCCGCGATCACCGGCCCCACCGCCGATCCGCCTCGGCCGATACCGATCACGAACCCCGTCCCGCTCGCGCGCAACGCCGCCGGATAGGTCTGAGCCAGGATCGGATAGAGTCCCACCACGCCCGCATTGATGAAGAAGGCCGCAATTGCCGCGGTCGCCGACAGCCGGACCAGGTCGGCGCCCGCCAGCCCGAACGCGCCGATCGCGACGAACCCTGCCAGCATCGCCCCGCCCACCAAAGGCCGCAGGTTGAAGCGCTGGCTGAGCAGTCCGATCAGCACCGCGCCAGATAGGTTGCCGACATTGGCCCATACCAGCACGCGCCCAGCCTGCGCCGCATCGAAGCCCAGATCGACCACGATCTTCGGAATCCATTTCTGGATATAGTAGAAGAACAGGATCTGCGCGAAATAGGCGACGGTCAGCAGGATCGTGATCCAGCGGAAATCGCATGAGAAGAGCGACGCGATCGACGGCTTCACCCGCGCTTGAGGCAGCGCGGGCAATGCCGCCACGGCCGCATGCCCCAGCCGCGCCAGCGTGCGGTTGATCGTCTCCAGCGCGCCCACGGGCCGCCGTGCGATCAGCGACTCGATCGACTCCGGCAGGAACAGCACCGCCAGCGGGATCATCGCTGCGCTCGCCACCCCGCCCAGCATGAACACCGACCGCCAGTCCCCCGTCGAGCCGAGCAGCGCCGACGCCACCAGCCCGCCCAATATCGCCCCGGTCGAATAGCCCGCGATGTTGAGCGCGACATTCAGCCCCCGGCGCCTGTCATTGGAGAATTCGGCCACCATTGCGCTGGTCGACGACAGCATCCCCCCGATGCCGATTCCGGTCATAAAGCGGATGGTGGAGAGCATCTCTACCCCGTTCGCCACCGTCGCGGCGAACATTCCCGCGGTCATCACCATCAGGCAGCCGAGGATCGTCGGCCGCCGCCCGATGCGGTCGGCGACATTGCCGATCAGCACCGAACCCGCCGCCATGCCGAGCAGTTCCATCGACAGCACGATACCCAGCGTCGCCTTGTCCACACCCCACTCCGCCGCGATCCCCGGCGCGGCGAAGCTGATCGCCAGCACGTCGAAACCATCGAGCGCATTGAGCGCGATGCACAGCGCCACCACCACGATCTGAAGCCGATTCATCGGCGCCGCCGCAATCGCCGCGCGCGGGTCGTTGGTCATATGCCTCTCCCGCCGGATGCGGTCCGCAATGGCCGCCCGGTCGTTCCGTTGAACCTGCGTGCTTGGCTCAGGCGAGGGTCGCGAGATGCTTCGCGACGATCGCCGCCATCTCCGGCCGCCGCTCCAGGCAGCGCGATACCGGCCCGACCACCACCACTGACAGCCGGCGCTCGCTCCCGGGCAGCGGCATCGCGACCCCGGCGAGATCGGGCGTGTATTCGGTATTGCTCTGGTGCCAGCCCATCGCGGCGGCTTCCGCCAGTCGCGCCTCGACCGCCTCGGGACTGTCGGGAGTGGTCGGCGACCAGCGCACGAAATCGATCTTGCGGTACAGCTTCTCGCGCTCCTCGCGCGGCATCTGCGCCAGCAGTGCCCGCCCGGCCGAGGTCGCATGGATCGGCACCCGGTCGCCCACCTTGGCGAAGTAACGCACCGGCTGGCGCGATTCGACTACGTCCACGAACGTCGCAAACAGGCCCGCGGGGGCCGAGATCGCCGCGGTCTCCCCGGTCGCTTCCATCAGGTCCCTGGCCAGCCGCTGGAACTTCGCGGGCAGCGGCTCCGCCGCGCTCACCGCCTCGGCCAGCACCAGCCAGCGCGGACTCGGATAATAGGCACCCCGCCCGCGCGGCTCGTAGAGATAGCCCATCGACGCCAGCGTGCCGATCAGCTTGAACGTGCTGGAACGCGGCCAGCCGAGCTCGTCGGCCATTTCCGCGGGCGTCGCCGGGCGCAGGCGCCGCGCGAAATACTCCAGCACTTCGAGCGCGTTGGCGGCCTGGCGGACGGTGTTCATGCCCGCCATATGGCGCAAGCACGGCGCCCGGAAAAGCGTCCTGCCTGTCCGGGCGCCGTGCCACCCTTAGCGCGCCGTGAAGCCGCCATCGACCGGCAGCGCCACCCCGGTGACGAAGCTCGCCTCGTCCGAAGCCAGCCACAACACCGCATCGGCAATCTCCCCTGCCTGGACCAACCGCCCCATCGGCACGTTCGCGATCAGCTTGGCCTCGTTCGCCGCCGCCTCCACCGGATCGCCGCTGCGCCCGGTGAAGCCGGTCTTCATCGGCGTATCGGCAAGGCCGGGACACACCACGTTGACGCGGATCCCGTCGCCCGCCAGCGCCAGCGCCAGACTCTTGGTCAGCCCGACCACGCCCCATTTCGCAGCCGAATAGATCGGGCTCATCATCGATCCCACCAGGCCCGAGACCGATGACGTGAAAATGATCGAACCGCCCCCGCGCTTGCGCATATAGGGCGCGACCTGCCCCGCCCCGAGCGCCGCCGAGGTGACGTTGAGGTCGATCGCCTTGCGATAGGCGTCGAGGTCCAGATCCTCGACCGATGCCGGGCCCGGCATTCCGGCGTGCGCCCAGAGGATGTCCGCGCCGCCGAGCCATTCGGCGGCAGTGTGGATGCTGCCTTTGGCATCGTCGGGATCGAGCAGGTCGGCAGCGATTCCCTTCACCCTGTCGGCACCAAACTCGGCAACGAGGCGCTCGAGGGCCTCGAGGTTGACGTCGATCGCCGCGACCCTCGCACCCTCGCGCACGAAGCGCTCGACCCCCGCCCGGCCCATCCCGGACGCGGCGGCGGTGACGATGGCGAGCTTGCCGTTCAGGCGCATATCTTCTTCCTCAAGCAGCGAAGGGGTCGGGGAATTTCCCCGTGGTGGAGATGATCGTGGTCTTGGTCTCGAGGAACGGATCGAGCCCCTCGATCCCGTTCTCGCGGCCCCAGCCGCTTGCCTTCACCCCGCCATAAGGGGTGGACCAGCGGATGTAGCGATAGGTGTTGACCCACACCATGCCGGCCTCGATCCGCGCCGCGACGCGATGCGCGCGCCCGGTGTCGCCCGACCAGAGACCCGCGGCCAGGCCGTAGGGCGTCGAGTTGGCGATCGCGACCGCCTCGTCCTCGCCCTCGAACGGGATGATCGCCGCGACCGGCCCGAAGATCTCCTCCTGCGCGATCCGCATGTTCGCGGAGACGCCGGCGAACACCGTCGGCTCGACGAAATAGCCGCCCTCGAGGCCGTCGCGGTCGATGCGGTTGCCTCCCGTCACTAGCTCGGCCCCCTCGTCCTTGCCGATGCCGACATAGGACAGCGTCTTGTCGAGCTGCTGAGCATGCGCCTGCGGCCCCATATGCGTCGCGGGGTCGAGCGGCATCCCGACCCGCACCCGCTCCGCCCGCTCGCGGAACGCCTCCACCACGCGATCATAGATCGAGCGCTCGACCAGCACGCGCGAGCCCAGCGCGCAGCTCTGCCCGCACAGCGCCCAGGCCGAACCCGTCGCGGCATTCAGCGCGTTCTCGATCTCGGCGTCCGCGAAAATGATGTGCGGCGCCTTGCCGCCCAGCTCGAAGGTACAGCGCGTCAGCGTGTCCGCCCCCGCCTTCAGGATCGTCTTCGCCGTCGATCCCTCACCCGTGAAGCTGATCTTCGCCACGTCCGGATGTTCGACCAGCCGCGTGCCCGCGACCGTCCCGTCGCCCGGCACGACATTGACAACGCCGGGCGGGAATCCCGCCGCCTCGAACAATCTCGCCAGTGCCAGCGACGATGCCGGGGTCGATTCGGCGGGCTTGAGCACCACCGTGCACCCCGCCGCCAGCGCAGGGCCGAGCTTCCACGCCGCCGCCATCATCGGCACGTTCCACGGTGTGATCGCGCCGACCACCCCGATCGGATGCCGCGTGGTGAAGGCATGGACGCTGTCGTCCATCGGAATCGTCCGCCCGCCGAGCTTGTCGGCGAGCGAGGCGAACCAATGATAATATTGTGCGTGGAGCCCGATATCGCCGCGCGATTCCCGTACCGCGCGGCCATTGTCGCGCGTCTCGATCTCCGCCAGCGCATCGACTTGCGTCGCATAGAGATCGGCAAACTTGCGCAGCAAGGCCGCGCGCTCCCACGGCGGCATCCTGCGCCATGTCCCCTCGAACGCCGTCTTCGCCGCCGCCACCGCGCGATCGATGTCCGTGGTGCCGCCATAGGCGACATCACCCCATGGCTGGCCGGTCGCCGGATCGATGCTCGGCCGCACGCCGCCATCGATCGGCGCTACCCATTCCCCGCCGATAAACAACCTGTCGAAGGCGAACCCGTCGAACATTCCGACTCCAGTAAATTTCTATTTGTGGACCTATTCGTCTCTCTGTAGGAATTTTTGTCAAGAAGGAGGAAAGGGTAATGTTGCCGTTGCTGGAAGGAATCCGGGTCATCGAGGTCGGCGCGGTGGTGCTCGGTCCCTATGCCGGGCAGGTCCTTGCCGATCTTGGCGCCGACGTGATCAAGGTCGAGCCGCTCGAGGGCGACATCGCTCGCGATGCGCACCCGGCAGGCACCGGCGGCGGCGCGCTGTTCGTGAACAACAATCGCAACAAACGCATGCTCGCGCTCGATCTCAAGGCGCCCGAAGGCCGCGCCGCGCTCGCCAGGCTGCTCGGCACCGCCGACGTCCTCTTCCACAACATGCGCGTCGATGCCGCCGAGCGGCTCGGCCTCGGCTTCGCCGCGGTCGCCGCGATCAACCCGCGCATCATCCATTGCGCCGCGATCGGCTTCGGCCAGCGCGGACCCTATCGCGACCGCCCGGCGTTCGACGATGTCATCCAGGCGGCATGCGGCATTGCCGGCCTCGCCACGGCGACCGGGGGTGATCCGCGCTTCGTCCCGACCATCCTCGCCGACAAGGTTGCCGCGCTCCATGCGGTCTACGGCATCCTCGCCGCCTTGGTCGCGCGCGCCAACGGCCGGGAAGGGCCGATTCAGATCGAAGTCCCGATGTTCGAGGCGCTCGCTGCCTTCCTGCTCAACGAACATCTCGCCGGCGCGACATTCGCTTCGGATGGTGCGGTCGGCTATCCCCGCCTGCTCTCCCCGGACCGCCGCCCGTTCCGCACCGCGGATGGTTGGATCGCAGTCCTTCCCTATACCGACCGCCAGTGGCGCGCCTTCCTCGCCGAGATCGACCGCGAGGACGTGATCGCGCAGGGCTGGTTCACGGATCCCCGCAAGCGCCAGGCTCACATCAGCGAACTCTACGCGCTGATCGCCGCCGTCCTTCCCGCCCGCACGACCGATGCCTGGATCACCGCGCTTGAGGCGCGCGATGTCCCCTGCTCGAAAATCAGCGGAATCGACGACCTGCTCACCGATCCTCACTTGACCGAAATCGGCTTCTTCGACGTCCCCGAGGGATATCCCGCGGGCGTCGTCCGCACCCTTCCGCAGCCAGTGCGTTACGAAGGGATCGCGGCATCCCCCGACATCGCGCCGCGACCGCTCGGCGCGGACAGCCGGACGGTGCTGGCGGAATGTGGATTCGACCAGGACGAGATCTGCAGGCTGATCGCGAGCGGCATCGTCAGCGGCTAAGCCGCTCCGCCACGAACGCCGCCCCGTCGGCGATTCCCTTTCGCGCCACCGCGGCGATCGACATTGCCTCGAGAAAGCTGTGCGTCGCGCCGGGATAGACGATCGCATCGCTCGCCACTCCGGCCAAGCGCAGCCGCGCTTCCATCGCCAGCGATTGCTCGGTCAGCAGATCGCATTCGGGAATGACCAGCAGTACCGGCGGCAACCCGGCGAGATCGGCAAGCAGCGGGCAAGCCAGCGGATCGCTGCGCTCGCGGTCGAAATCGCTCAGATAGTTGGCGTAATAGGCCACCGCCTCGGCGCGATCCATGATCGATCCCGGCCCGCCGAACGCCGCCTCGGCCGAGTCCGAAACCACAGTCGAAAAATAGCCGTAGTTGGACAGGATGGCGCGAACCAAGCCGTCCTCTCCCCGGTCGCGCAACCGCAGCGCCGTTGCGAAACTCAGATTGGCCCCCGCCGAATCCCCGCCTATCGCCAATCGAGCCGGATCGACGCCCAGTTCGCTGCCATGCGCTTTCAGCCACAGCATCAGCGCCTCGATCCGGTCGAGCGCGACGGGATATTTATACTCGGGCGACAGCGGGTAATCGACCCCGATTACCGCGAACCCGCCCGCCGCCGCATATTCGCGCATCAGCCGGTCGTGCGTATCGATCGAGAAGAGCGTGAACCCGCCGCCGTGCAGATAGATCAGAGCCGGCGCCGGCTCGGTGACCCCTTCCGGAAAATATGCCCGCACGTGCAGCTTGCCCGCACCGGAATCGAACATGCGCTCGATCGTCCGCGCCATCTCCGGCCCGCCCTCGGCCCAGCGCGCGCGCACCGCCTCGCAGACCGCGCGCTGTCCGGGGAAATCCAGCGTGTCGAATGGCGGATGCTGCGCCCAACGTGCCTTCATCTCCGCCAGGAACGCCGCAATCTCCGGGTCGAGCGTCACTTCACCGGTAGCCACTGCGCGTCTTTCCCATGCGCGAACCATGGCGCGGGCAGTTTCCGTTCCATCGGCCACAATTCATCGAGCGTGTCCGCGTCGAACAGCTGCCCGCCACGCATCACCAGCTTTACCGACCGAGTGTTGCGGATATCCGCTACCGGATCGCTGTCGAACACCACCAGGTCGGCATATTTGCCCGCCTCCAGCGTGCCCATGTCGCCCAGCCGCCCGATCGTCTCCGCCGCGCCCGCGGTCGCCGCGTGCAGCACCGCCATCGGCGCCATCCCGCCCAGCGTGTGCGCCTCCATCTCATGGTGGAAGCCGATCCCCGGCTCGTCGCCATGCGACCCCATTCCCACCAGCGCACCGTTCTCCGCCAGCTTGGCCACGTCCGCCGCCAGCATCGGCATTCGCGACGCGTCGAGCGAGCCCCAGTCGCGATGGCCGAGCTTCTGCGCGATCGCCGGCGGCGGCCAGAATCGTTTCACCTTCGCGTCGAGTGCCGGATCGTATTTCGCGACATAATAGTGCCGCCCCGCCGGTCCGCTGGTGTTGACCAGCAAGGTCGAGACGTAGCTGGTCCGCGTGAGCTGATAGAGCTTGAGCACGTCCTCCTGCAGCGGCGCGATCGGCAGCGCATGCTCGTTGCCGGCATAGCCGTCGAGGATCTGGGTCAGGATCAGCTTGGGATTGTGGCTCCCTTCGGTGGTCGGCAGGATACCCTGCTCGCGCGCCGCCATTGCGATCCATTGCCGCACGGTGCGGCTCTCGCCGCGATACTGTTTGATGTTCCGCAGGCCCCACGCTTCGCGATAGCGCCGCAGGATCGCCCGCGCCTCGTCGAGCGACGCGATCCGCTCCTTCGAGAACAATGCCGGCCCCGTCGAGCGCAGCCGCGGCCCCACGATCAGCCCGGCATCGATCAGGTCCTGATAGGCGACCTGATCGATCCCCAGGGTCGACGGATCGAACGAGGTCGTCACCCCATAGGCCAGGCGCGCGCGCAGCCCCCATTCCTCGTAACCGATGACGTTGCGCCGCACCCCGCCGATATGGTCGTGATCGTCGACGAAACCCGGCGCAACGGTCTTGCCGCCAAGCTCGCGCGCGGGCGTTCCCGCGGGCACCGCGAAGCTCCCGCGCGGGCCGATCGCGGCGATGCGGTCCCCGGTGATCAGGATGTCGGCATCCTCCACCACCTTGTTCCCGTCCGCCATCGTCAGCGCGCGTGCCCCCCGCAGCAACAGGCTCCCGGCCGGCTTCGCGCGGGGCAGCTCGGCGACCAGCTCGACATGCCCCTTCGGCACCGGCGCCTTCGCATCGGGAAGCAGCTGAACGAAGTTGCCGACCGACCAGATCAGGCTGCCATCGGCGCGCCAGTCGAAAAAGTCGGCCCCCATGTCGGTCACCCGCCGCCCGGGATTGCCCGGCGCGGTCAGGTCGATCTCCTTCGCCGGATCGGCCGGCACCGGCACGACATAGAGCTGCTCGCTGGTCTGCGCCGCGACCCACTTGCCGTCGGCGCTGATCCGCATGTCGTCTGCGGTCGCGAGCACGTCGGTGAAGTAATAGCCCTGCGCCTTGACCATCGCGACGCGCCGCTTTTCGCCTGAAGCAAGCTCCACCGAGGTCAGACCGTCGTCGCTCATCAGATAGACGGTGCCGGGCCGGCCATTCACGAAGTGCGGCTTCTGCCCCAGCCGCCCGCTCGTCACCACCCGCGCCGCACCACCCGCAACCGGAATTTCCACCAGCTCGCCCTGCCGCACCGTCCCGAACTCGAAGCTGGTCTGCTGCCGCGCCGCCGCCGGCGATCGCACCGCAAGGATCGTCTTCCCATCCGGCGTGAAGGCGGGATGCGTATAGAAGGCCGCCACATCGCTCATCTTCACCGGCTTGCCCGATCCGTCCGCGGCGATGCGCCATACCGCTCCGCCCCCGCTCTCGCTCCACGTCACATAGGTGATGTGCTTGCCGTCCGGGCTCCACCCCGGCAGTGACGGCGGATCGCCTGCGACCGGCAGCCGCACCGCCGCACCACCGTCCAGCGCCTGTACGTAAACGCTGCCCAGCGCCGCAAATGTCACGCGTTTCCCGTCGGGCGACGGCGTCGTCCCCTGCGGCAGCTTGACGCGCACTGCCCCCGTTTCCTCGCGAAAGCCGATCCGCGTCCCCGGCCCGACCTCTAGATCCAGCTTGGCAATGAACGGAATCCGCACCGCCGCCGATCCGTCGACCGGCCGCCGCTCGATCTTCCCGTTCAACGCGATCAGGATCGCCTTGCCGTCGGGGGTGAAGGTGTAGCGCGGGATCAGGTCCATCCACGCCGCGCCGTTCATCAGGTCGAGCGGCGCCGGCCCCAGGTCACGGTCCGCGCCCGTGGCCAGGTCGCGCACGCGAAGCCGCGTCGCCGCCATCTGCCGCGTGGCATAGGCGAGCAGCTTGCCGTCGGGCGAGATCGCCGGGCGGAAGAAGGTCTCGCTCCCCGCCTCGCGCCCGCCCGAGCTGCCGATCACCGTTTCCTCGGCGCCGGTCGCGAGGTTTCGGCGCATGATCGTCCACGGCACCGGCTCGTCGAACGACAGGTCGCCCACCCGCCGCGCATAATAGAGCCACTTGCCGTCCTTCGACGCCGCCGCGCCCAGCGTGCTCTGCCATGCGGTGCGTGGCGCGTCGGGCGTCAACTTCGCCGGCGCGACCAGCTCGCCCGGTCCGCCGTCGATCGGATGCTTCCACAGCTCGTAGCGGTCCCAGCGGATGCGGACGCGGCTGACATAGACATGCTTGCCGTCCGCACTCCATTCGGGCGAGGTCCGCACCGCCCCTTCATCTTCGTCGGTGATCCGTCGCGCCCCGCTTCCGTCCGCCCGCGCGATCCACACATTGTCGCCGCCCGAACGATCGCTGACATAGGCGATCCACTTGCCGTCCGGGGAGAAAGTGGGCTGCACCTCGAATGCGATGCCCTGCGCGATCGGCACCGCGCGGCCGCCGTTCGCGGGCATCGCGTAGAGCTCGCCCAGCATGTCGAACAGGATCGTCTTCCCATCGGGCGAAACGGCGAGCGACATGAAGGTGCCGCTCGACACTTCGTAGCTGAGCGTGCGCCGTTCGGTCATCGGCAACGCGTCCTTCGCCACCGTCGGCGCCGCGAATGCGATCATCGAAGCCAGACCCAGCAACGCGCGCTTCATACTCGACCCCCATTCACTCCACCGAGCCTAACCCGCACCGTCCACGCCCGGAATGGGCCAAGACGCGCAATCTCCGCCCGCCAAGCCTCAGTGAAGATGCCCGTGCGCGCGCGGCTCGCGCATTCGCCATGCCACGACGAACGCCACCGCGCACACCGCCGAGACATACCAGGCGAACAGTCCCTCATGCCCCATCTGCTTGAGCAGCAGCGCCGCCCACTCCGCCGTCCCGCCGAAGATCGCCGAGGCGATGGCGTGCCCGAGCCCGACGCCGAGCGCCCGCACCCGCGCCGGGAAAAGCTCGGCTTTGAACAGCCCGGAGACCGAAGTGTAGAAGCTCAGGATCACCAGCGCCGCGAACACCAGCAGCCCAGCGCTCCACATCGTCTGCGCCTGCCCGATCGCGCCGAGCAACGGCACGGCGAACAGCGTCATGCCCCCGCTGAAGATCAGAAGATTGGTCCGCCGCCCGATCCGGTCCGAAAGCGTGCCCAGCACCGGCTGGAGCAGCAGGAAGGCAAAAGTGACGATCAGCATCGTCCGGCTCGCGCTCGCCACATCCATCCCCGCGGTGTTGACGAGGTATTTCTGCATATACGTCGTGAAGGTGTAGAGCGTCACCGCCCCCGCCGCGCTCAGTGCCATCACCACGAACATCGCGCGCGGATGCTTGAACAGCGTCTTCAGCGACCCCGCATCCTCGCCCTTACCCGCCGGCTCGGCGGTCTCGTGCATCACGTCGCGGAACAGGATGAACATCCCGGCCAGCACCGCGCCGAGGATGAACGGCAGGCGCCAGCCCCATTCGCGGATCGCGTCCTCGCTCATCGTCGCCTGCAGCGTGAACACCACCAGCAGGGCGAACAGCTGCCCGCCGATCAACGTGACGAATTGGAATGAGGCGTAGAAGCCGCGCTTCCCCGGCTCGGCGATCTCGCTGAGATACGTCGCCGCCGCGCCGTACTGCCCGCCCGTCGAGAAACCCTGCATCAATCGCGCGACCAGCAGCAAGGCCGGCGCCCCCGCGCCGATCATGGCATAGGTCGGCAGCACGCCCACCAGCAGCGATCCCGCGCCCATCAGGATCACCGACGCGATCATCGCCGCACGCCGCCCGTGGCGGTCTGCATAGCGCCCGAAGAACCACCCGCCGAGCGGCCGGATCAGGAACCCCGCGGCATAGATCGCGGCGACATTGAGTAGCTGCGCGGTGCGATCCCCCGCCGGAAAGAAGGCCGAGGCGAAGTAGAGCGCGGTATAGGCATAGGCGTAGAAGTCGTACCATTCGATCAGATTGCCGACGGATCCCGCTACCGCAGCGCGCGCCCGCGCCTTGCGATCGAGCGGCACGGCATGCGCCGCGCGCGTGTCGAGCGGAGCGTCCCCGTCCGCGGGCACGCCGATCATTCCGGGAATCCGGGTCATTCGTCCTCTCCTGCACGGGCGGACTCGCGCCGTTCTTATCCGGCCAGCTCGCGCGAACGCACCGCCGCCGCATCCACGACCTTCCGGACGAGCCGGTCGATCGCATCCTCCTGATCCATCTGTGCTAGCCCGGCAGCGGTGGTGCCGCCGGGGCTGGTCACCTGCCGCCGCAGCTCGGCGATCTCGGCCGGGTCCGCGCCCGCCAGCGCCGCCGCGCCGGTGAAGGTCGCGCGCGCGAGCTGCATCGACAGCTCCGGCGGCAGTCCCGCGTCCGCACCCGCCTTGGCCAGCGCCTCGGTGAACCGGAAGAAATAGGCCGGGCCGCTGCCCGACACCGCGGTCACCGCGTCGATCTGCGCTTCCTCGTCGATCCACACCACCTGCCCGGTCGGGCCGAGCAGCTCGTTGACTCTGGCGAAATCGCTCATCCGCACGTCGCGCCCGGCGACTGCGGCAGTAATGCCCTGTCCGATCGCCGCGGGCGTGTTAGGCATGGTCCGTACTGACCGTCCGCTGCCCAGCGCGTCGTTCAGCCCCTGCAGCGTGATCCCGGCCATGATCGACACGAACAGCGCGTCGCCTCGTGCCAGCGGCCGAAGTGAATCGCCGATCGAGGGAAACACTTGGGGCTTCACCGCTAGA
Organism: Sphingomonas sp. MS122; assembly: GCF_049532975.1. Lineage (GTDB taxonomy): Bacteria > Pseudomonadota > Alphaproteobacteria > Sphingomonadales > Sphingomonadaceae > Sphingomonas. The sequence continues at coordinate 3,556,801 of NZ_CP186695.1, forward strand.
ACGACCGCCAAATCGTCGCCCGGCTCGACATCGTCGAGCCTTTCCACCCGCTCCGCACCTTCGGGCAGTTCGGCCGCCAGCGGGTCAAACACCAGCACGCGATGCGCGCCCTGCCAGCCGCGCGCCATCGCGCCGCCCATTCGTCCGCACCCGACCAGCAACACGTCCATCAGCGAATATCCTTGTAGCGCTCGGCAAGCAGATCCTGCCGCGAGCGCGCGGATACCCGACGTCCTTCAATGATCACAGCCGTCGCGTTGGTCGACGGCTCCAGTGGATCGCCGTCCCACACCACCAGGTCGGCGTCGGCGCCGGCGCTGAGCGTACCGCCGCCCTTGCTCCAGATGCTGAGCGGATTGACCGTCACCGCACGCAGCGCGTCGGCATAGGGCAGCCCGTTCGCCACCGCGATCCCTGCGCCTTCGCGCAATGCGATGCCGGCGTTATAGTTTGTGTGGATCTTGCCCCCGGCGAGGCCGAAGGCGACCTTTACACCTGCTCGCGCCAGGATCGCGGCATTGTCCTGCCGCGCGCCCAGCTCGTCGAACCCGCCCGGCAGATTGGCCGCGGGATCGAGCACCACCGGGATCTTCGCCGCAGCCAGCGCGTCGGCCGCGCGCCATGCCTGCGCGCCCTCGACAATGATCACGCGGATGCCGAAATCGCTGGCCAGCTTGATCGCCTCCCGAATGTCGGATTCGCGGTTGGTGTGGATCGCCAGCGGCGTCTCCCCCGCGATCACGCCGCGGATCAGCTCCTCGCCCACCCGGCGCCCGCGCCCCGGCGGCGGTCCATGGCGGTCATGCTTCTTGCCGTCGCCCGCCTCGGGCGCCGGCATCGCGCGCTTCGCATCGCCCAGCGCTTTGCGCAGCACCGCCCATTGCTGCGCGCGCGATCCGACCCGGTCCCACGCCCCGCCGCCGATCACGGCATAGACCGCGACCTCGCGCTCGCCGAGGATATCGACGCCCTCGCGGAAGCGCGCGATCGCCGGCTCGCCGGCGAACACCGGGATGCGCGACGGTGAGGGATAAATCAGCGCCCGCGTGACCCCGTCGGCGCGGATCAGATCGACCAGCGTCGAATTGCCGTTGAGCGCGCGCGACGGATCGAAGCCGGCATTGCGCTCGTCGGACGATCCCTGGTCGCGTGTGTCGGCGGAAGCGGTCTCGATCAGCCCCACTTGCGTTGCGCCGTTCATCAGCCCCGGCGTCACCGGCTTGCCGCGCGCGTCGATCACGCTTGCGTCCTCCGGCACCTCGCCGCCCGGCGTGACCGAGACGATCCTGCCCTGCTCGATCACGATCGTAGCGTCCCTGACCGGCTCGCCTGATTCCATCGTCCAGGCCTCGGCATGGGTGACAGCGATGGTCTGCGCGGCGGCGGGCGTGGCGGCGAGCGCCAGCAGATATGCGAGCGTCCGGATCATCGCACGCCGCCCCGCCCTAGCTCGAAGTCGGAGACCGGTGTGGCCGGCGGTTTCGACCGGTCCCATGCCACCGCCCCATCGATCAGCACCAGATCAGCCTTGGTGTAGATACTGAACGGATCGCCTGACCACAGCACCAGGTCCGCCTGATAGCCCGCCTTCAGCGTGCCCACCCGGTCCGCCAGCCCCAGCAGCTTCGCGGGATTGCTGGTCGTCCATTTGATCATCGCCTCGGGCGGCGTCTCGATGCCGATCCGCCGCCCCGCCGCCGCGGCCTTGGCCGCGGTGATATTGAGCCGCTGGCCGTCCGCCGCGGAGTCCGAATGCATCATCACGCACGCACCCGCGCGTTCGAGCAGCGGCGCCTCGGCACGTACCGCATCCTGCGCCTCGATCTTGAAGCCCCACCAGTCGGCCCATACCGCCGCACACGTCCCGCTCTCGCGCAGCAGTCGGGGTATTTTATACGCCTCGGTCGCATGGTGGATTGCGCCGATGCGGAAGCCGAATTCCTTCGCCACCGCCAGCACCGACGCGATGTCGTTGGCGCGGTAGCAGTGCAGGTTGACGCGGATATCGCCCGCCATGATGCCGAGCAACGCTTCCTTCTTGAGATCGCGCGCCACCTTGCCCGCGGCGCGCTCCCGGCCATAGGTCTGCGCGTCGAGGAACGCCTGGCGCATGTACGCGACCACGCCCTGCCGGCTGGTCGGCCCCTCATTGTCGTCGTCGGCGCCCCAGCTCTTGGGATTCTCGCCGCACGCCATCTTGAAGCCCTGCGCGCTGCCGGCGACCTTCATGTCCCACACCGTCGCGCCGCGCACCGGCTTCACCACCACCGATCGCCCCGCGAAGATGGGCGTCGATCCGGGCAGGATCTGCATCGTCGTCACGCCGTTCATCAACGCGCGGTCGAACCCCATGTCCTGCGGATTGACCGCGGTCTCGATCCAGGTGTCGGCGCCGTTGGGGCTGCCCACTTCGGCGACGTCGCTCGCTTCGCGGTCGATATCGGTCAGCGGCACGACGAAGGTGCCGTTGTGCGTGTGCACGTCGATCACCCCCGGGGTGATCCAGCGCCCCTTGGCATCCACCTCGCGCACGCCGGGATTCGCCAGCGCCTTGCCGACCGCGACGATTTTCCCGCCGCGCACCAGCACGTCGCCGCCGTCGATCCGCCCGCCCGCGCCGTCGAGGATCGTCGCCCCGCGCAGAAGCATATCGTCGGGGGCGGCTGGCCTGTAGCGGCTCGGGAACGGATCGTCCTTCCACGGCTCGGACCGGACCTGCGCTGCACCCGGCGCAGCCAGCCACGCCGCAATTGCGATCACCGCTCCGAACCTTGCCCCCTTCGCCATCGTCAACGTTCCCGGTTGAACCTCTTCATCCACGCGACGCTTTCTGCATCGGGCAGCGCCCCGAGGATCGCGCGCAGCGTCGCGTCGTCCTCGTCCTGCCCCAGCTTGAACCTGCCCGAAAGACCGGTGACGCGCGCACGGAAACCGATGATGCGCGTCAGCATCCTGCCATAGCGCGGCCCCAGCTCCTCCACGCCCCAGGGCGCGGGCCGCCTCGCTTCCATCGCGTCGATCAGCACCTTGAGCGAATATTCCGTCAGCGCCTCGTCGAACGTGATCTCGGCCGCCACCTTGACCTGCGCATAGTTCCAGGTCGGCGCCCAGTCGCGGCGCCCGGCATGCTCGGGGCTGACATAGGCGTCGGGCCCGCTGAATAAGAGGGTCGCGCGCGGATTCTCGTGCAATGCATGGTGCAGCGGGTTGGACCGCATCAGATGCCCGATCAGCTCGATCAACCGGTCCTCGCCGTCATAAACGCCGATCAGCGGCAACAGGCTCGCCTCCAGCGCCCCGGCTCCGCCACCGCATACCCAGGCGAGCGGATAGCCCTCGATCAGCGCCCGCACGTCCGCCGCGTCGAACCGCTCGAACAACGGCCGTTCGTCCCGCGCTTCCGCTACGCTCGCGCTACCTTCAGCTTCGCCCATGTGCCCCGATGCCTGCGATTTGATGGCCCCCTTGTTCACCAGCGTTCGGGGAGCGGCAAGCACCAAGACCGAAAAGCATCGGGGTCCAGCCGGAGGTTGCCAGCATGGATTTGCCATATTAGCCTTGGCCCCCATCATCGTTTCCAATGGCGGAAGGATCTGGTCCAATGCTGCGGCCGTGGCAAGTCAGCCTGGGAGAGCGAATCGACCCCGCGCGTGACGTCCCGATCTACATGCAGATCATCCAGGCGCTGATTCGCGACATCGAACGCGGACGCCTGACGTCGGGCACCTACCTCCCCTCCAGCCGCGAACTGGCGCAAGTGCTCGGCGTCAACCGCAAGACCGTGGTGCTCGCCTATGAGGACCTGATCGCGCAGGGCTGGCTCGACTCCGCCGGCACGCGCGGCACCATGGTCTCCGCCTCGCTCCCCGAGCCCGCGAACAAGCAGCGGACCGAGGCCGAGGCGACGATGAGCAATGTGCCGATCGACTATCGCTTCGCCGCGCCGCCCGAACGTCCGCTTGCGCTCCCCTCCGGCCCCGGCCTCAAGCTCGACGAGGGCGCGCCCGACGGCCGCCTCTTCCCCGCCGAACTGCTCGCCCGCGCCTATCGCTCGGCCGCGCACAAGGCATCGCGCGAGAACAAGTTCCAATATGGCGACCCGCGCGGCACCCCAGCGCTGCGCGAGAGCATCGCGACGATGCTCAAGAGCCAGCGCGGCCTGCCGGTCACCGCCGAAAATATCTGCATCACCCGTGGCAGCCAGAACGGCATCTTCCTCGCCGCGCATGTCTTGGTCCGCCCTGGCGACACGGTGATCGTCGAGGCGCTCACCTACGAGCCCGCGGTCGCCGCCTTTCGCGCGCTCGGCGCCAATGTCGTCGCGGTCGGCCTCGACGAGGACGGGATCGACATCGCCGCGGTCGAGCATGCCTGCCGCCGCAACGCGGTGCGCGCGGTGTTCGTGACACCGCACCACCAGTTCCCCACCACCGTCTCACTCCGTCCCGAGCGTCGCCTGCGCCTGCTGGAGCTCGCCCATCAGTTCGGTTACGCGATCATCGAGGACGATTACGATCACGAGTTCCACTTCGAATCGCAGCCCTTGCTGCCCATGGCCGGCTATGGCCCGGGCCATGTCATCTATGTCGGCTCGATGTCGAAGCTGCTGCTGCCCGCGCTGCGAATCGGCTATGTCGCCGCCCCGCCGGCGGTGATCGACGCGATCGCGCACATGGTCTCGCTTACCGACGGCATGGGCAACGCCCTGACCGAGGACGCCGCCGCCGAGCTGATCGAGAATGGCGAGCTCCGCCGCCACGCACGCAAGGTGCGGCAGGTCTATGCCAAGCGTCGCGAGAGCTTCGCCGCGGAGATCGACCGCACGCTCGGCGATATCGTCGACTATAAGATGCCCGACGGTGGCCTCGCCTTCTGGCTGCGCTTCAGCACCGATCTCGACGCGATGGAAGCGCGCGCCGCGGCGATGGGGCTGCGCTTCGCCGCCTCGCGCTCGTTCATGACCCGCGACGACGCCCCGCGCGGCCTGCGCATCGGCTTCGCCAGCCTCAATGAGCACGAGGCGAAGACCGCCGTCGCGGCATTGCGCGAAGCGGCGGGGTGATTGGTCCCGTCGCGGGATCGACACTTGGATGTTTTCCGCTCCATCGCAAAGGCGGACCCTTGGGCAAAAGGGAGGATAACCGATGAAACATCTGACGCTCGCCATTGCCGTCTTGGCCCTGCCGGCAGTTCCAGTCGCGGCGCAGGAAGCGCCCAAGCCCGCCGCGCAGGAAGCCTGGCCGGAAGCCTGGTTCGAGATCTTCAAGCTCGCGCCCGGGAAGCAGGAGGAATTCATTCGTCGCATCGCCCAGGCGGACGAGGTTGCGGCAGCCGGCGGCCAGCCGCCGATTCAGCTCTTCTTCCATGAGAATGGCGCCGATTTCGACGTGATCATCTTCAAGCCCGTCACCGGCTTCAAGCCGACCCCGGCGCAGCAGGCCGCGATGGACGCCAAGCGCAAGGAACTCGGCCTGCCCAGCGGCCCGGCCTATTTCGTCAACATCCGCGAGCTGATCGCCGAGCATACCGACTCCAAGACCTACGGCCCGCTCTCCGCGGCGAAATGGCTCGCCCGGCTCGACAAATGGCGCGCGGAGAATCCGCCTCGCAAATCGACGATGGGCAAGTGATGCCCGGCCGGCGCACTGTCCTCGCGCTCGGCGCGAGTACCGCGGCTGCCGCGCTGACCCGCACCGCCTTCGCGGCCGAGGGGGATCTCGACACCGCATATCTCAACGCGCGCGTCTGGACGGGCGCCGGTCCCGCAACCCGCTCCGACGCGATCGGGGTGAAGGGCGACCGCATCGCCGCGCTCGGCGCCGATGCGGTCCGTGCGCGCACTGGCAAGCGCACCCGGGTCGTCGACCTCAAGGGCGCGTTCGTCACCCCCGGCTTCATCGATCCGCACGTCCATTTCGTGAAGGCCGCGACGATGCTGTCGCAGCCCTCGCTGCGCGACGCTGCCGATCCCCAGGAATTCGTCGCGCGCATCGCCGCCGCCGCCAAGGCACTGCCCAAGGGCGCCTGGCTCGAAGGCGGGAACTGGGACCAGGATCGCTGGGGCGGCGAGATGCCGCATCGCAAGTGGATCGACGCCGTCACCCCCGACACCCCCGTCGCGGTGATCCGCTATGATCTCCACATGCTGTTTCTCAACTCGCTGGCGCTCAAGCTGGCGGGGATCGACCGCAACACCGTCTCCCCGCCCGGTGGGGTAATCGAGAAAGACGCCGGCGGTGAACCCACCGGCATCATCAAGGATTCGGCCAAGGATCTCGTCCTGCGCGCGATCGGCGAGCAGACTCCCGAGCAGATCGACGCCGTCACGCGGCAGGGGATCGAGCTGGCGCTCAGCAAGGGCGTGACGCAGGTCCACCCGACCGAGCTCGAGACGATCAGCTTTGATTCCACCCGCCGCCTGCGCGCCAAGGGCGAGACCGGGCTGCGCTTCCGCCACTATCTCCCGCTCAAGGACTGGGAAACGCAGGCCGCGCTGATCGCCGAGGAAGGCCACGGCGACGATTGGGTCCAGTGGGGCGGGTGCAAGGTGGTGTTCGACGGCTCGCTCGGCTCGCGCACCGCGCGTTTCTACGAACCCTATCTCGACGAACCCGGCACGCGCGGCATCGTCGTCACCGATCCCGCCGACCTGCGCCGCTGGATCGAGGGCGCCGACAAGGCCGGGATCCAGGTCACCGCGCATGCGATCGGCGACGAGGCCAACGACATCGTGCTCGACACCTTCGCCTCGGTCGCCAAGGCCAACGGCCCGCGCGACCGGCGCTTCCGCGTCGAGCATGTCCAGCACATGAAGCCCGCAGCGGTCCCGCGGTTCAAGGCGCAGGACGTGATCGCCTCGGTCCAGCCCTATCACGCGATCGACGACGGCCGCTGGGCGGTGCGCCGTATCGGCGAGAAGCGCCTCAAGACCAGCTTCGCCTTCGGCTCGCTCGTCCGCTCCGGCGCGCATGTCTGCATGGGCTCGGACTGGCCGGTCGCGCCGATCGATCCGCTCACGGGGCTCGAGGCCGCGGTCGACCGCGAGACGCTCGACGGCAAGAACCCCGGCGGCTGGTACCCGGAACAGCGCGTCAGCCTCGCGCAGGCGATGCGCTGCTACACGCGCGAGGGCGCTTATGCCGGCTTCAACGACAGGAAGATGGGGCTGATCGCGCCCGGCTTCCTCGCCGACTTCGTCGTGTGGGATCAGGATTTCTTCGCGATCGACCCGCACCGGCTGACCCAGGCGAAGGTGCTGCGCACTGTCGTCGGAGGGATACAGCGTTTCGGCTGAGCCCGCTTAGCCATTGAGGTCGCGAAATTTACCCGTTTGGACCCTTGCGCATCCTCAAACTGGATGTTTCGCGGCCCAACCCCGACTCGCATGTTACCATCACGGTGCAGAGCCTGGCCCAGATCAGGCCCGTATCGGGAGGGACACGCAACACCAGTTGGGGGAGTTATTGATCATGGTTGCCCATCGCATCGCATTCAGGGGCGCCGCTGTCGCGGCTCTCGCCACCGCGCTCGCCACGCCCGCTTTCGCGCAGGATGCTCCGGTGGAGGACGTCGTCATCGTCGCCCAGCGCGACAACCAGACTCAAGTCAGCCGCAACGGCTCGCTCGGCGCGCTGGGCGACAAGGACGCGATGGACACCCCCTTCGCGGTAAAGAGCTATAACGAGGCGCTGATCCTCAATCAGCAGCCGCTGACGCTCGGCGCGGTGCTCGAGAACGATCCCTCGGTGCGCACAACACTCGGCTTCGGCAACATGTCCGAGCAGTTCGTCGTTCGCGGCTTCAACCTGTTCGGCGAGGATATCGCGATCGACGGCCTGTTCGGCGTCACGCCGCGCCAGCTCGTCTCGCCCGAGCTCTACGACCAGATCCAGATTCTCAACGGGGCCAGCGCCTTCCTGTTCGGCGCCGCGCCGGGCGGCTCCGCGCTGGGCGGAACTGTCAACCTCACGCCCAAGCGCGCGAAGGAACGAAACACCAACCGCCTCACCGTCAACTATCTGTCGGACTCGCATTTCGGCGGCGCCTTCGACTTCGGCCGCCGCTTCGGAGAAGACAAGGCGTTCGGCGCGCGCATCAACGGCGCGTTCCGGTCGGGCGACATCTCGATCGACGACGAATTCCGCCGCTCGGCGGTCGTGGGCGGCAGCTTCGACTGGCGCACCGACAATCTGCGCGTCAGCCTCGACCTCGCCTATCAGAACGTCAAGGCGCAGCACATGCGCCCGATGGTCCAGCTCAACAACTTCTACGGTGGCGCGACCACCCTGCCGGCCGTGCCGCGCGCCGACAGCAACTACGGGCAGTCCTGGTACAACCAGACGATCCGCGACGTCTTCGGGATCGTGAAGCTCGAATACGACGTGACCGAGAACCTCATGTTCTACGCCTCGGCCGGCGCGCGCGACACCGCCGAGCGCGGTGTCTATCAGGGCTTCCAGGTCCTCAACACGACCGGCGGCACCTTCACCGCGACCGCTAACGGGCCCGCCACGCTGGCGTCGGGCGCCGCGTTCGTCACCGGCTCCAACATCCCGCGCAACGACAATAACGAGGCTGCGCAGGCCGGCCTGCGCTTCAAGGGCGAGGGCTGGGGCATCACCCACCAGCTCAACATGGGCTATTCGCACAGCCGCTACGTCAACCGCAACGCGTTCGAGTTCAGCACCTCGGCGCCGGCAACCTCACCGCGGAACAACCTTTACGCGCCGGTGCAGGTCGCGCGGCCCGCGTTCAACGGGTTCGTCTCCGGCAACCTCGCCGATCCCAACCCGGCCAACCGCACACGCCTAGACAGCATCTTCGTGTCCGATACGCTGGGCTTCGCGGAAGACGTTGTGCAGCTGACGCTCGGGCTGCGGCACCAGAGCATTCACTTCCGCGCCTACAATATCAACACCAACGTCCAGACCAGCGAATACAAGGAAAGCGCGACGACACCGGTCGTCGGCCTCGTGATCCGGCCGAGCGGGAATATCTCGCTCTATGCCAACCGGATCGAGGGCCTTGCCCAGGGGCCGGTCGCGGGCGCCGGCACGCTCAATGTCGGCCAGGTGTTTCCGCCATTCCAGACGGTGCAGTACGAGGTCGGGGGCAAGGTCCAGTTCGGCCGCTTCAATGCGTCGATCGCTGGATTCCAGACCGATCGGCCGCAGGGGCTCAATGTGCCGACGGCGCCGGGCGTGACTCCGGCGGGCACCATCTTCACGGTCGATGGCCTGCAGCGCAACAAGGGCATCGAGGTCAGCGTCGACGGCGAGCCGGTCAAGGGCCTGCGCATCATCGCCGGCTTTTCGATCACCGACGCCAAGCAGCGCCGCACCCAGGGCGGGTTGAACGACGGCCGCGACGCCGTAGGCGTCCCCGAATACACCGCCAACGCGAACATCGAATGGGACGTCTATGGCGGCCTGACGCTCACCGGCCGCGTGATGCAGACCGGCAAGCAGGCGTTCAACGTCACCAACACCATCATCCTGCCCGAATGGACTCGCTTCGATCTCGGCGCGCGCTACGTGATCGATGCGGGGGGCGCGCCGCTCACCTTCCGGTTCAACGTCGATAACGTCGCCAACGAGCGCTACTGGGCGTCCTCGCTCGGCGGCTATCTCGTCCAGGGCATGCCGCGTACCTTCAAGGCTTCGGCAACGATCGACTTCTGAGGCGGCCGCCGCGTTCCCACCAAGCCAGGTTGTCGCGCGGCCCCCGAGGTCGCGCGGCAGCGGCTGCGCGGGCGCTCGGCTCGCGCTCCGTTTGCTGCGCAGCGGTCCCTTGAACTGAACTGATCGGACGATAACCGAGGGTCCAGCCATGATCGCGGACCATTATCGCGAATGCGTTGCATCTGCGCCTTGCCGGCACAAGGCGATGTCGCGCCTTGGCCCCCATTCCTTTGGGAAAAGTGGATGTTTTACGGTCCTCCACCGCACGCCACATCCACGCCATGACTGCGCCCGTCTCGCCCGCACGGCTCTCGCCACGCCGCGCCATCGTCAAGGTTCACCGCTGGCTCAGCCTCGGCGCGGCGGTGTTCTGGCTGCTCCAGGCGATCACGGGGGTACTGATCGTCTTCCATTGGGAGATTGCCGATGCCGGCATCCCCGGCGCGCACCGTCCGACCGATCTCGCGGCGATCGAACGCCGCATTGCCACGATCGAGCGCCGCGACGGTGGCATGACGGTCAAGTCGGTATGGACGGCCGCCGGCTATGAGGACCGGTACAACATCATCGCCGAGGATGCCGATGGCAACGGCCGCACCATCCGCATTGCAGGCGACGGCACCGAGCTGCGCACCACGCGCGCCGGCGAGACCAGCCTGATGGGATTTCTCGTCGGCTTTCATCATGACTTGCTCGGCAGCTGGGGCAGCTGGATCGTGTCGATCAGCGGCATCCTGCTGTGCACCAACCTCGTGCTCGCCCTCGTCGCCGCCTGGCCGAAACGTGGCACCTGGCGCCTTGCGCTGCGCCCCGCGGCGCGCGGGCCAGCGGCCGCACGCCTTTATTCGTGGCACCGCGCGCTCGGCCTGTGGGTGGCCGCCCCTGCACTGGTCATCGCGACCACCGGCACGCTGCTCAAGTTCGAGGGCGGGGTGAGCGATCTCATTGGTGCGAAGCCCGTCTCGCTGCCCCCCAATCCGCCGGCCGGCGCGCCGATCGGATTTGCCGCCGCCGTGCGCGCCGGTCTTGCCGCAATTCCGGGAAGCACCCTGACCCAGGCAGCCTGGCCAAAGCCCGACGACGCGACCTGGCGCATCCGCGTCCGGGCACCGGGCGAGATCCGCCGCGCCTATGGCGGCAGCTTCGTGCTCGTCGACGCCAATACCGGCGCTGTGCGCGGCACCTTCCCGGCCGCCCGGGCGGCTCCCGCCGACGCCTTCATGAGCGCGCTGTTCCCGATCCACACCGGTGAAGCGGGTGGGTTGGTCGGCCGAATTCTCTCAATCGCCATCGGTCTGTGGCTGATCACGATGATCGTCGTCGGCGTGCTGCTCTGGCTCCGGCGCCGCAAGCCGCGCAAGGCCGCATGAAGCCGATCGCGCTTCCGCTCGCCGTCATGGCCATGGCGAGCCCCGCGTTCGCGCAGGAGTCGCGTCTCGACGCGCTCGAGCGCCAGCTGGCCGATCAGCGGCAACGCATCCATCAGCTCGAGGCGCTGGTCGCGCGGCAGGCGGCACTGCTCGAACGCATCGACACCACGCCTCCGTCGTCCGCACCCGCATCGGCCCCGCCGTCCCAACTCGCCGCCGCCACGACCGCTGTAACCGGTACTGCCACCGCACAGGCAACCGCCCCCGCTTCCGCCATGCGAATCCCAGGCCTCGACGTCAGCGGTGATCTGCGCATCCGTCAGGAATGGAATTACGGCGCCGCGCGTGATCGCTCGCGCTCGGTGCTGCGCGCTCGCCTGCGCGCCAGCTACGCCGTCGCCGACAAGCTCTCGATCGGGACCCAGATCGCGACCGGCGATCCCGACGACCCCAATTCGACCGACGTCACGCTCGGCAATTTCCTCGACGATTTCGCGGTCTCGCTCGACCAGGCGTTCGTCCGGTACGCCGATGGAGGGTTCACCGCGGTCGCGGGCAAGTTCCCACAGATCTTCCAGCGCACCGACATGGTGTGGGACGGCGACGTCTCGCCGCAGGGATTCGGCGTCAGCTATGCCATCGGCCTCGGCGGCGGTGCGAAGGCCGATGTCCGTGCGCTCTATTTCGTGGTCGACGAGGCTTCGGCCGCGCGCGACAGCGACATGCTGGGCGGCCAGGTGACCTTCGCCGCCCCGCTCACGTCCGATATCAAGCTTGGCCTCGCCGGCAGTTATTACCACTACCGGCTCGGCTCGGTCACGGGTGCGGACGCCGGCGACTTCCGCGGCAACCTCGTCAGCGCTGGTCGCTATCTTTCCGACTTCCACCTGATCGAGGGTCTCGGCAGTCTCACCTATGCCGGCCTGTCGCCGCGCTGGCCGCTCGCCTTCACCGCCGACTACGTCCGCAATCTCGGCGCTGCGGTACCGGGCGACACGGGGTTCAACCTCGAACTCGCCGCCGGACGCACCGCACAGCGCGGCGACTGGCGCGTCGCTTACAATTACTCGGAGGTCCAGGTCGATGCGGTGTTCGCCGCCTTCAGCCACGACAATCTCGATCTCTCGACCAACTATCGTCTCCATGGCCTCGGCATCGGCTATGTCCCGGCATCCAATCTGCTGCTCGACCTCGCCTGGTACCACTACCGGCCGCTCGACGCGCGCTACACCACCGCACCGCTCGACTGGCTCGACCGCATCCGCCTCAATCTGATGGTCAGCTTCTGATGCTGCTTCCGGCGCTCGCGCTCGCCGCGGCTGCGGGGGCCGATGCGCCGCCGCAGGACGGCACCCTGCCGCACAGCCACACCCATGCCCCTGCCGAAATCGAGGAGGCGCACGGCCCGCTCCTGCTCCAGCTCACCTACACCAGCGAGGTGATCGCCAACGCCGCAGGCGGAATCGAGCGCGGCGCGCGCTATCTCGACAATTTCGACATCGTGTTCGAGGCGGACCTGGAGCGGGTCGCCGGCTGGACCGGCGCCCAGCTTCATCTCTATGGCTTGTACAACAACGGCAATTCGATCAGCGATCTGGTCGGCGACAGCCACGCCGTGAGCAATATCGAAACCGGCGTCCGCGCGTTGCGTCTGTACGAGGCATGGGTCGATCAGAAATTCGGCGAGCGCGTCTCGTTCCGCGCCGGTCTCTACGACCTCAATTCGGAGTTCGACGCGCTCGATTCCTCCGGCCTGTTCGTCGGCAGCGCGCACGGCATCGGCACCGATTTCAGCCAGACCGGACAAAATGGTCCGTCGATCTTCCCCTCGACGTCGCTCGCCGCGCGGCTCCAGGTCGAACCTGCCAGGGGCTGGGTCGTGCGCGCCGCGGTGCTCGACGCCGTCCCCGGCGACCCCGCCCGCCCCGGCCGCACCGTGATCCGTCTCGACAAGGACGAGGGCGCGCTGCTCGTCGGCGAGGTCCAGGCCCCGCTCGGCGCGGGCGGCAAGCTCCTCCTCGGCCATTGGCGCTACACCGCCCGCTTCGAGCGCACCGACGGCAGCGGTACCACGGGCGGCAATGCCGGCACCTATATCCGCGCCGAGTTTCCGCTCAGCGTCGCGCCCGGCCGCAAGCTCGACGGCTTCGCCCGCTTCGGCACCGCCGCCGGCCGCTTCAACATGTTCGATTTCTTCATGAGCACCGGTCTCAAGTTCACCGGCTGGCTGCCCGGCCGTGACGAAGATGAGTTTGGCATCGCGCTCGCCGCCGGCTTCACGTCCGAGCCCTACCGCACCGCGACCGGCGCCTCCGCCTCGGAGATCGCGGTGGAGGCCACCTACCGTACCCAGCTGACCCCGTGGCTCGCAGTCCAGCCGCATGCTCAGTATATCCGTCGTCCCTCGGCCGACCCGACGATCCCCGATGCGCTTGTCCTCGGCATCCGCACCGAGATCGGCGTCGACCTGTTCGATTTCTAGCGGATCGCCCCGCACGCCGTTGCAAAGGTCACGACTTCACTACCTCGCTGGGGCCGACGCCGGCGCTCAGCCAGCCAGCTTGAACACGCGTCGCGCATTGTCTTCGAAGAACGCCTTCTTCGCGACCGCACCGATCTTCATCCCATCCAACGCGGTCACTTCCTCGGGCTTATATTGATAGGGATAGTCCATCGCATACATGACCCGATCGACGCCGATCGTTTCCTGCAGGAAGCGGATCGCCGGTTCCCAGGCCACGCCGCTGTTCGTGTAGAGGAAATTCTCCTTCATATAGTCGGAAACCTTGCGCTTCAGCGGACCCATCGCCGTATAGCGGCCGGAAGCCACGCTGGCGGCATGCATGTAATCAAGCCGGTAGAGCGTGAAGGGCAGTGATTCCCCGACATGACCGAGCACGACCTGCAGCTCCGGAAAGCGATCGAACACCCCGGCAACGATCAGCCGCAACGCATGCAGGCCGGTCTCGACGCTGAAGCCGAAAATCGCACCATCTAGGCCACGCTCGAGCATTGGCTCGATCAGCCGGTTCGTCGGCGTGGCGGGATGGAGGTAGATCGGGACGTCCAGCGCCTCGGCGGCCTCGAAGACCGGCCAGAATTTTGTGTCGTCCATATATTGCTGCTGGACGTGCGAATTGATGATCACGCCCTTAAGGCCGAGCCGGTTCACGCCGCGCTCGATTTCCTTGGCGGCAGCGACGGCGTCCTGCGGCGCGCAAGCGGCAAGGCCCGCGAACCGGTTCGGATGACGAGCTACGGCGTCAGCCAACCAGTCATTGGCCTGCGCCGCGAACGACGTGCCTTCCCCCGCCGGCATCACCTGTACGCCGGGCGAAGTGAGCGCCAACACCGCCATGTCGATTCCGGCCTGGTCCATATGCGCAAGACGCGCTTCGCCGAGATCCCCCAGATGATCGCGGATGAAGCGGCAGCGCGGGCTGTCGGCATCCAGATAGAAACCCCACATGCTGTTGAAGCCGATCTCCGGCACCGTCTTGGCCTCGATCAGGCGGCGGTAGCGATCCAGCATCTCGGGGGGACAGAACGCCTCCTCGGTGGCGATCCGCTTATAAGGTGCAGGCGCGACCTGGATGGCCTCCGTCATGCTCGTGCTCTCCTGTTCCGGCCGTCCCGGCGAGCGGGCAGCCATGCTCCATGGGGTTTCCTGGCTGGCCGGCCGCTTAGGCCATCGCCACATTCAAGCCACGGCTGGCCAGCGTCTCGCGCACTTCGGCGAGCCGGATCCTTTCGCGATCGAGGTTGAGGCCGCCGGCGGCGAGCAAGGCGCGGACCTCCGCCACATCGACCTGGCGCGGCGGAACGCCGTCGCGTGCCGCGACCGCCGCCGCCGTGCCGGCGGCCTCTCCCATCGCGATGCATTCCGGCATGAGCCGCACGCGCTGGTGCGCCTCGTTGTCGAAGGACACGGTCTTCCCCGAGACGATGAGATTGTCGATCCCGGCCGGCAGAAGGCAACGATACGGCAGTCCCAGCACCACCACCGAGATCGGCAGCTCGGCGGGGTCGTGCCCGCTGCCGCCCTCGCTGCCGTCCGGCTTGTGACGCACCCAGCCCTTGAGATTGGGACCGCGATAGACCTTGAGCGCGATCTCGTCGTCGAACACCGCGCCATCGAAGATGTCGTCGCGGGTGAGCGTATAGTCGCCGACGATGCGACGGCTGTCGCGCACCCCGATCTGCGGCGCCATGTCGATCAGGAACGCCCTTTCCATGCCCGGGATGCGCTTGACGAAGGGCAGGAAATCGCGCGCGCGGCGACGTCCCTCGATCTCCGCGCCGGTCAGGTCCGCCGCGTCGGTCGGATCCCGGTTCAACACCTGCACGGCGTAGAGATAGCCGATGCCGTTGCGCAGATTGGCCGGAGTCGCGCCGAATACGGAAAGGTGATGGCCGAACGTGCCGGGCAGGACACCCTCGTCCTTGCCCTGCTGGACCAGCGACTTCCAGCCGGTGACATGGACATATTGCGCGCCGTCCAGCGCATGCGGCGGCGCGCCCCAGAGCTTGGAGAAGTCGTCCGGATTGGCGCGGGCGTGCTGCTGAAGCCGCTGCCAGTCGATGCCGCCCATCCGGCACAGCATCATCATCGGCTGCGGCGCTTCCCTCGGCTGCATCGCGACGCCGGCGCGCGCCGCCACATCGGCATCGCCGCTGGCGTCGATGACGACGTCGGCGAGGATCGCTTGCCGCCCCGACTTGTTCTCGACGATCACGCCCTTGATCCTGTCGCCCTCCATGATCGCGTCGACGACCTGGGTGTTGAGCAGGATGTCGACGCCGGCTTCGACCAGCATGTCGAGAACCACAAGCTTCAGCATCTCGGGATCGTAGGCGAGATTGAAATATTCGGGCAGGAACTCCGCCGGGGCGGCATCGTGCGCGGCAAGGCGCTGCTGCACCTCGCGCAAGATGCCGCTGATATTCTCGCAGCTCAGGAATTCCGTGACGAAGGACATCGGTCCGGTCCCGCCCACCACGGGATTGCGCTCGATCAGCAGCACATCGGCGCCGTGCCGCGCGGCACGGATCGCGGCGGGATAGCCGCCTGCTCCCGCACCGATGACGAGTATCTGCGTGCGCCTGGCCACCGGGATCTCCCGGGCCGCTTCCAGAATCGTCTCCCGCACGGCCGTGCCACCTCCGCCCGCTATTTTCATCTTACTGTCTTATCGTTATAGTCTTTCACAATCAAGCTGCAGGGCGCAAAGTCGGACGAGAAGGAGAGGCCATGCTGAGCAAGGAGGATAATGAGTTGCTGACGCGCGTCGGCCCGGGGACACCGATGGGCGAGCTGATGCGCGAATATTGGTTCCCGGTGGTCCGCTCGGCAAAGCTGGAAGCGGACGGCGCGCCGGAGCGCGTGCGGCTGCTCGGCGAGAATTTCGTGGCGTTCCGGGCGACCGACGGCCAGGTGGGATTCATCGACGAGTCCTGCCCGCATCGCTGCGCCTCGATGGCGCTCGCCCGCAACGAGGAGAATGGCCTGAGGTGCATCTTCCACGGTTGGAAGGTCGATATCGAAGGCCGCGTCATCGACTGCCCTACCGAACCCGAGAACCGGCGCACGCGGTTCGCGAGCGCGGTTCCCACCCGCCGCCATCATGCCCGCGAAATGGCGGGGATGGTCTGGGTCTATGTCGGCCGCCGCGAAACGCCGCCGCCGCTGCCCAATTTCGAATGGGCCGGTCTTCCGGACGACCATGTCCAGCCGCAGCGCGGCGTGCTCCGATGCAACTGGCTGCAGGCGCTGGAGGCGACCCTCGATTCGGCGCATGTCGGATTTCTCCATGCCCGCGACGGCGCGCTCAAGGGCACCAAGGGCCAGCGTTCCGAATCCACCTTCATGCGCACCTACAAGACGCCGCGCTTCGAATTCGAGGTGCAGCCCTACGGCTTCCGCGAGGCGGCGATCCGCGAGCTGTCCGGCAGCGAATGCTATGCGCGGATTCGCGAGGTCGTGCTGCCCAATTACTCGCTGATCCCCCGGCCCCCGGGCCATGCCGGCGTCACCGTCATCTCCGTGCCGATCGACGACGAGGCGGTGATCCAATGGTATCTGCGCTTCGACATGGCGGCGCCGATCGATCCCGAGGCCTATCTCCAGTTCGGCTCCGATTCCGGCGATCCCGACCACTTCAACTCCGACATGGGCGACGTCACCAACATGTGGCACCAGGATCGCGCGGCGATGAAGGCCGGGCATTGGAGCGGCATCGTCGGGCGGACCAACGCCTATGAGGATTTCGTCGTCCAGGAATCGATGGGCCCGATCGTCGACCGCAGTCGGGAGTTCCTGGGCGCGGCCGACGTGATCATCTCACTCGCCCGGCGCCAGCTGCTGGGGGCAGTGAAGGCGCACCGGGATGCGGGAGTCGTGCCATTCCTGGGCGTCCACCCGGACGTACAGGGCCTCCGCGCCGTCTCCGCCACCTATCGCAAGGGCGAAGATTGGAGGGCGATCGACGCTTTCAATCCGCCGGACATGGAATGGGCACAAGCGATGTGAGTTGCGCGGCGCTCCAGCCCGCTCAGGCGTCTCGGCGATAGCCTTCAAGACCCGGCCGGAACGATTTCTCGTCGAGGAACTGCGCCATGCCCTTGCGGCGCCCGCGCTCCGGATCCTGGGCGGCGGTGGCGGCGGCCATCTGACCCAGCATCGCCTCGGCCGTGTCCCAGTCCAGGCTCTCCACATATTTGAACGCCGACTTGGCCTGCCGCAGGACCGTGGGATTCTTGCCTAGCAAGGTGCGGGCCAGCTGCTCGGTTGCCGCGCGTAGATCGGCAAGCGGCACGGAACGGTTGACGAGGCCCATTTCGGCCGCCTTGCGCCCGTCGAACGGCTCGCCGGTCATGATGTAGTAGAGCGAGTCGCGATGGTTCATGACCTGGGCGACGGCGCGGGTGACGTTGCCCGCCGGGATGATGCCCCAGTTGATCTCGGACAGGCCGAACGTCGCCTCGTTCGCGGCAATGGCGAGATCGCATGCGACCAGCGGCGTGAACGCGCCGCCGAAGCACCAGCCGTTGACCATTGCGATGGTGGGCTTGGGATAGTGCATCAGCCGGCGCCACATCCAGTCGGTCGCCGCCCGGCGGAACCGCGCCTGGACGATCGCCGACTCCCCCTCCGTCTCCCGGAAATATTCCTTGAGATCCATGCCGGCGGAAAAGGCCTCGCCCTCCCCGGTCAGCACGATGACACCGGCATCGTCATTGATCTCGAGGTCGTCGAGCGCCTGCTTCATCTCGCTGTTGAGCGTCGGGCTCATCGCGTTGCGCTTGTCCGGCCGGTTCAGCGCGACCCAGGCAATTCCCTCGTCCACCGTCACTCGGATCGTTTCAAACCGCGTCTCATGCGTCATCGCCTTCAGGCCTCCAATCGTTGCCCCGACCGCGTCGATCGAACGGATCAGGAATGCGCGTATCGCGTCCCGCTCTTTCGCGCCGAGGCCGGCCATCGCAACCCGGCCGCAGCCGGTTGGCTCGTCACCGGCCCGGCATCAGTTTCAGCCCCACACCTCCTGAGCCACTTCGACCACAAGACGCAGCTTCGCCTTCTCTTCCTCAATGCCCATCGTGTTGCCGCCGATACCGCTGGAGAAGCCGCATTGCGGGGAAAGCGCGAGCTGATCCAGATCGACGAACCTCGCGGCCTCGTCGATGCGGCGCTTCAGCTCCTCGGCACTCTCCATCTCGCCGCGCTTGGTGGTGACCAGCCCGAGCACGACGCGCTTGCCCTTCGGAAGCAGGCGCAGCGGCTCGAACCCGCCGGCACGTACGGAATCATATTCGAGGAAATATCCGTCGACCTCGATCTCGTTGAACAATACATCGGCGACCGGTTCATAGCCGCCCTCCGCCACCCACTTCCCGGCGAAGTTCCCGCGGCAGACATGCATGCACACAGTCATGTCCGCGGGTCGGCCGGCGATCGCGCTGTTGATCAGCTTCGCATAGACGTGCGGCAACTCGTTCGGGTCCTCGCCGATGCTGGTCTGGACCTGCGCACGGAGCGAGGGATCGCACAGATAGGCGAAATTGGTCTCGTCGATCTGGAGGTAGCGACAGCCGGCTTCGATCAGGTCGCCGATCTCCTCCGCATAGACTCCGGCGAGATCGGAATAAAATTCCTCCATCGAGGGATAGGCATTGGTGTCGATCGCTTCCCGCCCGCCCCGAAAATGCATGATCGAGGGCGAGGGAATGGTGATTTTCGGAGTCTCCCGGGTCACCGACTTCAGGAATTTGAAGTCATCGACGAAGATCGGCTTCGGGCGGCCGAGCTTGCCGGTGACGCGCATCGTGTGCGGCTTGCTCTCCACCGATCCTTCCTCGTTGTGGAAGGTGGTGGTGTAGTTGGACTGCCAGGGCTCGACATTCGCGAACCGCAGCAGGAAGTCGGTGTGCCAGCTGCCGCGATTATATTCGCCGTCGGTGATCGATTTCAGCCCGACATCTTCCTGCAACGCGACGACCTCGCGGATCGCCCCCTCCTGGACCGCACGCAATTCTTCGTCCCCGATCTCACCGGCCTGATGGCGCTCGCGCGCCTGGATTAGCTGGTCTGGCCGGATCAGGCTGCCGACATGGTCGGCACGGAACGGCGCGGATTTCCCCTGTGCCAAGAAACTCTCCTAGGTTGATTCTTGAAACTATTTTTGTAGCCTTAGAAAACTAAATTCAAGCGAGATCGCTATCGGGAAGCCTCGAGCGCCGCGTTCGAGTCCTGCCAACCGGAACGAAGAGGCGCCGAAGCCCCGCTATCAGGAGAAGGTCATGTCCCCAGTCGCAGCGACGTCCGACAACACGCGGGATCCGGTCGTTGACGAGATCGAGGCGACCGCTGGCGAGATCTTCCTGCGCCGGCTCGCGGCCAATGGCGTCGACTATCTGTTTGCCAATGGCGGCACCGACTTCGCGCCGGTGATCGAGGGTTTCGCCCATGCCCAGGTGGCGGATTTCAAGGTGCCGACGCCGATGCTGGTGCCGCACGAAACCGCGGCGCTCGGCATGGCGCACGGCTATTATCTCGCGACCGGAAAGCCGCAGGCGGTGATGGTCCACACCAATGTGGGGCTCGCCAATTGCGTGATGGGCCTGCTCAATGCGGCGTCCGATCAAGTGCCGGTGATCGTCGCCAGCGGACTGACCCCGGCGACGGAATATGGCCCGCTCGGCCACCGCAACTCGCCGATCAACTGGGGCCAGAACATGCGGGATCAGACGGCGATGGTCCGCGAGCCGGTGAAATGGGACGCCACGCTAGCCCAGCCCGAGCAAATGGCCAGCCTGGTGGACCGCGGCGTGGCGATTGCAACTTCTCTGCCGCGCGGCCCCGTCTATCTCGGTCTGCCGCGCGAAACCCTGTGCGAGGTGGTCACCTATCGCGATGTGCCGCCCCGTAACGCTCCAGCGCGCTGCGCGCCGCATCCCGGCGCGATCGCCGAGGCTGCCCGCCTGCTCGGCGATGCCAGGCATCCGCTGATCATCGCGTTCCGCGTGGGCGCGCGTGACGGCGGCTTCGACGGGCTCACCGCCTTTGCCGAGCGACACGCGATACCGGTCGTGGAATTCTGGCCGTCGCAGCTCTCCATTGCCGGCACGTCGCCGATGCACGCCGGCTTCGATCCCGCCGAGGATCTCGCGCGGGCGGACGTAGTGCTGGTACTCGACGCGATCGTGCCCTGGCTACCGCACCGTCATGGCTTCGCCGAGGGAACGGCGGTGATCCAGGCCGGGCCGGATCCCCATCAGATCGAAACACCGATCCGCGGCTTCGCGGCGGACCTCGCGCTGACCGGGGAATCGGCGGATATCCTTGCCGCCCTCGATGCAGCCATGCCGATCCGGGATCGAAGCGCACGTTTCGCAGCCCTGGCGGAGCGCAATGCGGCGCGCCGCAGGGCGCTCGACGCAAAGGCAGCGGAGTCCGGCCCGCCCATGTCTGCCGCTTTCGTCACCCGCGCCATCGTCGAGCTGATCGGGAATGACGGCTGCATCGTCAGCGAGCTCGGCGCCAAGCCGGAGTTCCTGCCGACGCTGCGCGGCGATCAGTTCTTCCAGAATCCGATCTCGGGCGGGCTCGGCTGGGGGTTGCCCGCCGCGCTCGGCATGCAATTGGCGGATCGTGAGCGTCTCGTCGTCGCGACCGTCGGCGACGGCAGCTACATGTTCGCCAATCCGGTGGCCTGCCATCAGGTTGCGGAGGCGCACCGCCTGCCGCTGCTCACCGTGGTCTACAATAACGGGATCTGGGGCGCCGTTCGCGGCTCGACGCTCGGCATCTATCCGCAGGGGCATGCGGCGCGCGCCAACGTGATGCCGATCACATCGCTCGAGCCGCTGCCGGATTTCTGCAAAATCGCCGAAGCATCGCGTGCCTGGACCGCGCGCGTCGAGCGGGCGGAGGAGCTTGTCGCCACGCTGGCAGACGCCGCTCGCGTGATCCGAGAAGAACGCCGCCAGGCCCTGATCGAGGTGAAGGTCGCCCGCCACGCCTGAACATGGCGAACATCGTCCTCAGGCCGCGGGGCGGCTGATCACCTGCAGCTCCTGATAGGAGCGGATGCCGAGCACGCCATGCTCGCGACCATAGCCCGATTCCTTCATGCCGCCGAACGGCACGTCGGATTCGTTGAGCCCGTGGCGATTGATCCAGACCGTGCCGGCCATGAGCCGGCCGGCCACCTCGTGCGCCCGGCGCGGGTCCCGGCTCCAGACCGAGGCGCCCAGTCCCAGACGGCCGTGATTGGCGCGCGCGACCGCCTCGTCTTCCGACGCGAAGGCGAGCACCGGCAGCACGGGACCGAACTGCTCCTCGCAGACCAGCGGGACATCGTCGTCCAGGCCGGCGATGATCGTAGGTTCGATGAAATACCCCTCGCCGTCCGGGATATTCCCGCCGGTCAGCACCTCCGCGCCCGGGCGAGCGATTGCGTCTTCGAGATAGGCCCTCACCTTCCCATATTGCGCGCGGTTCTGGATCGGCCCCATGTCCATGCCGGGGATCGTGCCGGGGCCGACCTTGAGTGCCCCGACCTTCGCGATCAGCTTCTCGACCAATGCGTCGTGCACGCTTTCCGCCACATAGACGCGCTTGATCGCCATGCAGATCTGTCCGCAGTTGAAGAAGCCGCTGCGCGCGATCCCGGCCGCCGCGAGATCGAGATCGGCATCATCGAGCACCAGCGTCGCGTCGTTGCCGCCCAGCTCGAGCGTCACCCGTTTCAGCGTCGCGGAAGCGCTCGCCAGCACCTTCTTGCCGGTCGCGACCGAGCCGGTGAAGCTGATCTTGTCGATATCCGGGTGCGCGGTCATCCATGCGCCGAGATCGTTGCCTCCGGCAACCACATTCAGCACACCGGGCGGCAGCAGATCCGCCGCGAGCGCCCCGACCGCGAGCGTCGTCAACGGCGTAAATGGCGACGGCTTCAGCACGAGGCTGTTGCCGGTATAGAGGGCCTGCGCGACCTTGTGCATGGCGAGCGCCACGGGAAAGTTCCACGGCGCGATCGCCCCGACGACACCCAGCGGATGATAGCGCAACTCCACCCGCCCCCGTTCATCGTCGCGCAGGATTTCGTCCGGCAGTTCGAGCGAGGCGAGCTGCTTCATGTGATGACCGGAAATCGCAAGCTCCATGCGCGCCTGCTCGAGCGGCTTGCCATGCTCGCGGGTCAGCAGCGGCGCCAGCTCGTCGGCGGCCGCGGCAATGCGGTCGGCAAAGGCGAAGATCAGCTCGCGCCGCCGCTCGAAACCCATCGCCGCCCAACCCGGAAAGGCGCTGCGGGCAGCGACGACGGCCGCTTCGAGATCGGCCCGGGAGGCATCAGGACAGAGCGCGAAGACCTGGCCGGTCGCAGGGTCGACCACATCAATCATGTCGCCGCCGGACACCAGCCGGCCACCGATGAGATGGGCGTCGGCACCCGCGACGAGCGCCGGCCGCGCCAGCTTGTCCAATCGGCCCATCTCACCTCTCCCGCTGCGTTCCGCGAGAGGATGAATATTGTTGCCTGAATCCACAACCCACATTCCGCGCCGGGCTCATTTTTCCCCGGCGAGATACGCTCCCAGCAGTTCATGAAGGTGGCGGGCAAACTCCCGATCGAGCTCCACCGCGGCCGAATCCCGCGTGACAAGCGAGTCGCCGGCCTGCGATGTCATGGGCGAAGGCCAGTCGCTGGGCCCCTCGGCAAGCGCATCGGTGCGGCCGAGCTGCTGCTCGAGCATTCCCAGAAAATCCACGAATGCTTCCACCTGCTCCCGCCGGAAAGGAGCCTGAAGGCGCGCAT
This sequence comes from Sphingomonas sp. MS122, assembly GCF_049532975.1. GTDB lineage: Bacteria > Pseudomonadota > Alphaproteobacteria > Sphingomonadales > Sphingomonadaceae > Sphingomonas. The sequence goes on from NZ_CP186695.1 coordinate 3,580,168, forward strand.
TGAGCTGCAGCGCCAGCGCATAGGTCTGCTCATGGATGCCCCGGCCATATTCGGTAAGCTGGAGCAGCACGGACCGGCTGTCGGACGGGTTGGCGAGCTTCTCCATGATGCCACGCTCGACAAGGGAAGAGACCACGCGGCTGGCATAGCTCTTCTCGAGATTGGCCGCCGCCGCGACACGCTTGAACGATACGCAGTCATAGCCGGCGGTGATGCCGATCACACGGCATTCCGGCAGCGAAAGGTCCATGTGCTTGCGATAATATTGCTCGGAAATCCGCTCCGAGATCCGTGCCACCCGATGCAGCCGAAATGTCATCAGGTTGCGGAATGTGGGCGGCGTCGTCGCCCGCTCGGCCTTCTTCGCCGCCACCAAAGTCCCCTCGTTGAATGTCCGCTCCGGGACAATAGGACGCTGCCGCCGGGCGGCAATAGGAAAGTCGCACATCCATCGGCCTCCCTTGACGCATTGTTGTTTTATACATCTAAATAGTTCTCTATGACATCTAGCGCTACCGGCATCGTGAAAGGCAAGAGATGCTATCTGAAGAGCAGAACAAGCTGCTGACGGCCGTCGGCCCCGGCACGCCGATGGGCGAGCTGCTGCGCCGCTACTGGCATCCGATCGGCGGCGAGAGCGAGTTCGAGGGCCGGGCCACCAAGCCGGTGCGGCTGATGGGCGAGAATCTCGTTCTCTATAAGGATCTGTCCGGCAATTACGGCCTGGTCGATCGCCACTGCCCCCATCGCCGCGCGGACATGGCCCATGGCATGGTCGAGGAATGCGGCCTTCGCTGCTCCTATCACGGCTGGCTGTTCGATCGGGACGGCAAGTGCCTGGCCCAGCCCTATGAGGACACCGCCAATCCCGCGGGCCGCTACAGGGACCGGGTCACAATCAAGGCTTACCAGGTGCGTGCGCATGCGGGGCTGCTATGGGCCTATATGGGCCCAGATCCTGCGCCCGAACTGCCCGATTGGGAGCCCTTCTCGTGGAAGAACGGCTTTCGCCAGATCGTGATCTCCGAACTGCCCTGCAACTGGCTTCAAGGGCAGGAGAATTCGATCGATCCGATCCACTTCGAGTGGATGCACGCGAACTGGAGCAAGCGGCTCCGCGGTGAGACCGGGCCCTATGGCCCCAAGCATCTCAAGATCGATTTCCGCGAATATGATTATGGATTCACCTACAACCGGATTCGCGAGGATACGGACGAGTCGCATCCGCTTTGGACGATCGGCCGCGCCTGCCTGTGGCCGAACGGCATGTTCACCGGCGACCATTTCGAGTTCCGCGTTCCGGTGGACGACGAGAACATGTTGAGCATCGGCTGGTTCTTCACCCGGGTCCCCAAGGATCAGGAACCCTATGTGCAGAACTCGATTCCGGTCTGGTATGGCCCGACCAGGGACGAGAATGGCGATTGGATCACCAGCCATGTGATGAACCAGGACTTCGTCGCCTGGATCGGCCAGGGCCGGATTTCCGACCGGACGCAAGAGCATTTGGGCCTGAGCGACAAGGGCGTCGGCCTGCTGCGCCGCCAGTTCATGCGCGACATCGAAAAGGTGAGGAGGGGCGAGGATCCCAAAGGCATCATTCGCGATCCCGGGATCAACAAGGCGATCCCGCTGCCCACGATCGATCGCGAGGCCGTCACTGAAGGCATGACCGCCGAGGAGATCAAAGCGGGCGGCGCGCTGCACCTCAAACGCTTCATCTTCCAGCACGGTCAGCCCGAGGCGGTACGCCTGGCGCAGGAGCAGGCGATGGGCATCACGCAGGACACAAAGGGCTATATCGACGCCTGAGCGTCCTGCTGCGGGGTGGCTGCAAGTGTTCTCGCGCCTCATCCCCCAAGGGCGGGCCCCTCCCCTTTGCGGATGGAGGGCTCCGGCTGGCTCGGTTAGGGGATCGACATTCAACGCGTTCCCCTCCCTGCAAGGGAGGGTTAGGGGTGGGTGTCGATGGACGGGGCTCGATGCCCCGGCCTTCGACTTATCCGAACGGCGGAAAGGCTCGTTCGCTTGCAACCCACCCCGGGCCCCTCCTTGCAGGGAGGGAAGCGCGGTTTACACGCGCGTCCGAACGCCGCCTCGCCCTAAAGCTCCAGCCTAAACACCTTCTTCGCATTGTCCTCGAAGATCAGCTTCTTGTCGGCCTCGCTCAGGAAATCGAACTTCTGGATGAAGGGGGCGATATGGTCCATCGTATGGCCGGTCGCGGGATCGATCGAGGAGCCGACGCCCGGGCATTCCGAGCCGAACAGGCAGCGCTCCGGCCCCACCGTCTCGATCAGCAGCCTGAGCGCCCCTTCGGTATACAGCACGGTGTCGAAATAGAGCTTCGCCATGCGCTCGGAGAAGAGATGCCTGGTCCGCCGCGACTGGGATTCGAAGCGGCCGAACTGATAGGGGATCGCGCCGCCGCCATGGCTGACGACGATCTTGAGATCGGGGAAATCGTCGAGCACCGACGAGGTGCACAGATTGTAGGTTGCGATCGTCTCTTCGTTGATGAAATGCAGCGAATAGGGCGTGCGCTCGGACTGCGAACCGGTGGCGTGGATATGCGCGGGCAGGTCCAGCTCGCAAAGCTTCTCGTAGAGCGGATACCAATAGCGGTCGCCCAGTGGCGGCGCCTCCTCCGGTCCGTTCTCATAGGGGTCGGGATTGAGCAGGAAGCCCTTGAACCCCAACGAGACGCAGCGGTCCATTTCCGGAAAGCAGGCTTCGATCGGCTCGCCCGCCGCCTGCGGCAAGCCGGCGACCGGGATGAACAGGTCGGGGAGCAGCGTGCACTGGCGGTGGATGAGCGTGTTCACTTCCTCGCAGAACCAGTGGACCAGGCGGGCAGGCTTGGCCGAGGACATCATCTGGAACGGGCGCGGCGAGATGAGCTGAAGGTCCGTGCCGTGGCTGTGCAGCAGCTCGATATGGCCGTCGGGCCAGGTTTCCTTGTGATGGGCGGCGGCGATGATCTGCTCGTCGGTCACCTTGACGCCGCCCCGACCGTGCGAGCCGCGATGGGCGAGCAGCCCCGCCTTGTAGGCCCACAGCTCCACCGGAGCGCTGACGTGACCGTGGCAATCGATGATCATCGGCGCGTTTCCCCTATTTCTGCCGCGTCTGAAGCTGATGATATTTGAACTGGGCGCGGGCCTCGTCGAGGCGCATGCCCGAGCGGCAAGCCTCGCGGATGCGCTCCTCGGCCGCGTGGATCTCCTCGGCCGCGGCGAGCACCGCCGCTTCATGCGCCTGTGGGATGACGACCACGCCGTCGGCATCGCCGCGCAGGATGTCGCCCGGCGCCACGCGCGCGCCGCCGATCTCGACGACGCACCCGGTCTCCTCGACTTGGACGCGGTCCTTGCCCGTGCGCATCCAGTGGCCGCGGCTGAACACCGGATAGCCGAGCGCACGGCACAGCGCGACGTCGCGGCTGATCCCGTCGATCACCGTTCCGGCAAGGCCGCGGCGATGGGCAATTTCGGTCAGGATGTCCCCCCAGATGGTCGCATCCTCGCGCCCGCCATTGTCGATCGCCACGACATGTCCCGGCGGTACGTCGTCGATATAGTCGCCGACCGTGCCCGGCGGGGTCGATGCCGGGCCGCAACGCATGGTATAGGCGCGGCCGGCCATGCGGAAATCCGGGTCGCGGCCGGCGATCCGATAGCATTGGCCGGCAATACCGAGCCGGTCGAGCGCGTCGCTCAGCGTGGCGGTGTCGAGCGCGGCGGCGCGCTTCACATTTGTATCGTCGCGCATCAGTCCCGCTTCAGCATATATTCGTAATTGGCGCCGAGCACCGCGCTCGCCGCCTCGCCCGTCTCCAGCCTGCGCGTCATCTCCGCCTCGCGCGCGGCGATGTCCTCGGCGGCAGCAAGCACTGCCGCGATATCCTGCGGCGCGACGAAGACGGCGGCGCTCGAATCGCAGATCGCGTAGAAGCCCGGCTCGACCGTAAAGCCGCCGACCTCGACCGGCACATCGGTCGCGTCCTCATAGACGCGACCTCGCGCCGTGCGGGCGGTATAGCCGCGGCAGAAGACCGGAAAACCGATCTCGCGCGCTTCGTCGACGTCGCGCGCCAGGCCCTCGCAGATCACGCCGGCGACGCCCTTGCGCTGCGCCCCGCGCGACAGGATGCCGCCCCAGCAGCCCGCATCGATGCCGGTCGATTGCTCGACCACGATCACGTCGTCCGGCCCGCTCGCATCGATCGCCGCGGCGCCGAGATGCACCGGCGGACGACCGGGCGGCGGCGTTCCCGCCCTCAGCTTGACGGTATGGACGTGCCCGGCGATGCGCCGCCCCGGCAGCGCCGAGCGCAGGCCGGTGACACAGCCGGGCAGGCCGAGCCGGTCCAGCGCGTCGGAGACGGCACAGGCGTCCAGGCGCCGGAGGCGCGCGACATGGGGATCGGTCATAGCATCGCTCACTGCCAGGCGACGAAGCCGTTGGCGGTGCCGGTCCCGGCTTCAGAACGATAGCAGGGCTCATAGCCGACCACCTCGCCTTCAAGATCGGTGTCGAAGAGCACGCCCGCGGCCGCGATCCAGGTCTTGAGCTCGGAGGTGCCGGACTGGAGATGCCGATCCTCGATCCGGCACAGGGTTTCCGCATCGCGGTTGCGCAGCGCCTCGAAGAACATCCGGTCGAAGTCCTCGTCGATCACGAAGTGGCTCATGCCGCCTGAGCCGAACACGGCGACCCGCACATCCTTGTCCCAGCTCCGGATCGCCTCGCCGACTGCGCGGCCCAGCTCGAAACAGCGGCGGGCGGTGGGCTGGTTGGGCGGGAAGAAGGTGTTCAGCAGGATCGGGAGATTGGGGACGACCTCGTCCCGCATGATCTGCCGATAGATGAAGCCCAGCGAATGCGGGGCACCGCTGGACCAATGGCCTGCGGGCTCGGGCAGCCGTTTCGAGACGGCAAGGTCGAACCCCTGCGGCACCAGCGCCTCGCAGACATGCGTGCCCAGGTCCGGGAGGCAGGGATATTCCCGGCGCTCGGGCGGGCTGTGTCCCCATTCGGCCTCGTGGATGCCGGGCGGCATCCGCGCCGCCTGCTCCGCGGTTGCCGGCTGGTCCCAGATCGTCTCGCCGAGATAGACCGTGATGGCCGGGGTGATGTCCTCGAGGAACAGTTCGCGCTGGTCGTTGCCCATGATGACGGCGACATCGACCTTCGCCGCCACAAACCGGTCCGCCATTTCCGCGATCGCGGCCTGGCACGCGGCATGGCGACGCTCGCGCTCGGCCAAGGTCACCGCCTCGGCCAGCCCCTCGCCCTTGCGCAGTTCGACCAGCGTTTCGAAGTCATGGACTTCGCCGCGGAACGGATGACGGTTCTTCTTGTCGGCCGACACGCGCAGCAGCCATTGCTCCGCCGAAGTCGACAGCGTCGGTCCGTGCGACGTCCACATGCCCAGCGCGATTTCGGCCATATCCTCTTTCCGGGTTCGATTGAATTTTTTGTAGACTCGGTAAACAAAATGGCGCGACGACGCAACGCGTTGCGGGCCGGCTCAGCTTCCGGCAGTTGCGGTCTGGGTCGCGGCGCGGAGCCGGTCGCGATAGAGCGGGCGTACGATCCAGGTCAGCAGGAAGGCGGCGAGCAACGCCAGGCCCGTGAACAAGGCGAAGCCGAAATTATAATGGCCCGTCCGGTCGAAGATGGAGGCCAGCACGATCGGTCCCGCCGACGACCCGAGGGCGAAGCAGCCGGTGACGATCGGCAGGACCTTGTCCATGTTCGACGGCCCGAAGACGTGCTTGGCGAGCACCGGCCCCTCGCAGACGAGGCCGCCATGGGCCAGGCCGAGCACGCAGACGAAGATGATCGCGGTCCACAGGTTCGACACCGTGAAGGCGAGCAGCACCATGAAGGCGATCATCAGATACCAGGCGGCGATGCCTTTCACCGAATAAACGTCGAAGAACTTGCCGGCGATGAACTTGGCGAGCAGGCCGATGAACGCGGTGAGCGAGAGCAACCAGGCGGCGGTCTCGCGAGTCAGCCCCACCTCCTGCACGAAATAGAGCTGCATGTTCTGGAACAGCCCCTGATCGACTGCGGCGATGATGAAAATGCCGATCATGATCGCCCAGAACATCGGCTTGCGGACCAGCTCGGCATAACCGACCCGGTGATCGGCCGCGCGCATCGCCGCGACCAGTCCGACTGCGGGCGGCGGCCCCTTGGCCGTGACCGTCTCCGGCAGCAGATCCTCTTCAGTCGGGTTTTGCTTGGCGAAGAGGACGAGCGGCACCGAGATGGCCAGGATGGAGACACCGATCAGCGCATAAGTGGCACGCCAGCCGAGTTCCGGCAGAAGCCAGGCGATCGCGATCGGAAAGACGACGCCGCCCGCGCTCGATCCGACCAGCGCCATCGCCCCGGCGAAGCCGACATTGCGGATGAACCAGCGCGCGACGAGCAGCTTGATGCAGAGCAGCACGGCCCCCTGCCCCAGCCCGATCAGGAAGCCGGCGAGGAAGTAGGTGCCGATCGAGCTGACGTTGAGCAAGGTGAAGAAGCCGAGCGCCTGCAGCGTCAGCACGGTGAGGAAGACCGGTTTCAGCCCGAAGCGCTGCACGGCCGGACCGATCACCAGGATCGCGACGACCGCGCCGGTGATGCCTTTCCAGGCATAGATGCCGGTCGCCTGGGCGCGGGTCCAGCCGAACTCCGCGATCACCTCGTTATACAGGAGCGACATGGAATAGGTCGGTCCGCCGAACGAGAAGAAGAAGATGACGAAGCCTGCCGCCACCACCCACCAGCCGGGATAGTGCCAGCCCGTCGCGGTCCCGGACGGCCTGATCTCGACTGCTTCCGTCGCCATAGGATCCTCTCCATCCGAAATGTCGGCGCAACGATCTTGGTTCTATATTATGGTTATACGTATATCAGGCAGACGGCGAAGTTCAATCAGGTTGTTGCCATGGACAACAATTGCGGCCGGTGGTCACCGATCGGGCTCGAAGAGCAGCAGATGACGCCCGTCCGGCAGCGGAAGCCAGCAAGGCTTTACCCTCAGCCCCGTTTCGAGCTCCTCCTCGGCGCAATTGACGACGTTGCCCATCACGTTGACCCCCTCGTCCAGCGTCACCATGGCGAGCGCATAGGGCTCCCGGTCGCGGAAGGGCGGGCGCGCGCGCCGCACGATCGTATAGCTGAAGACGCGGCCGCGCCCCGCCACCTCCCGCCATTCGAGATTGCTGCGCCTGCCGGTGTGGATGCTCGTGGGACGTGGATAGAATTGATAGGCCTCCGCCACCCGGTCATATTGCAGCAGCAGCCGTTTCTCCCGTGTTGCTTCCCAGAAGGGCTCGGAAAAGCTGCGCGCCGGCGGAAGCGGGCGCTCGATGTCGAGCAGATCGCTGAAAGGGTTCATCCCGCCCTCATGCGTTCGGGGTGAGGATCATGACGACGCTGGTATTCCAGTTGCGGCCATAGGGAATGCCGCCAATCCCGGTCACCACCGCGTTGGCGGTGTTGCGCACCTGCCGCTCCCGGCCTTCGCCGAACAGCTGGCGAACCGCCTCGATCAGGTTGGTCCCACCCCCCGCCAGTCCGCATTGCCCAGCGGAAATCTGACCGCCGCCGGTATTGAGGGGGAGGTCGCCCGAGAAGAGGAAGTCGGTTTCGCGGATGAAGTCCGCGCCCTGGCCGTGGCCGCAGAACCCGAGCATCTCGAGCTGCATCATGTTGGCGATGATGAAATCGTCATAGGGATGGAAGGAGCCGACCTCGTCAGGCCGGATCCCCGCCTGGGCGAAGGCCTTCGCGCCCGCGTCGCGATGGCCGGAGACGGTAGGATCGACGATCGATCTGTTCGCGCCGAGATTGGTGCGCTCGCCGTAGCCGACCGGCACCACGCATTTGTCGAGACCCCGCTTCTCCGCTCGCTTGCGGCTGGTGACGAGGAGTCCGCTGGCGCCGTCGCACGGCATGACGCAATCGAGCAGGCGGATCGGGTCGTTGATCATCCGCGAATTGAGATAATCCTCGACGGTGATCGGCTTGCGCAGCTTCTCGCAGGCATTGTCGTTGCGCAGCGCATGCTCGCGCTGCGCGACCGCGAGCTTGCCGAGCGCGGCATGGTCGAGGCCGAACCTGTCCTCATAATAGCGGCTCAGCATTCCGAATGCAGCGGGCGCGCCGATATAGCCATAGGGACTGGTCCATTCCGCGCCATAGGAGCGCGGGCGGGCATTGTTCTCCGCCACCGCCGTGTCTGCGAACAGGCAGAGCGCCGTCTCGCAGAGCCCGGCGTCGATCGCCGCACCCGCGCGCGCCACCGCGCCGACCGGCGAGCATCCGCCGATATCCACGGTCTGGCAGAAGCCGAGCTCGAGCGCGAGCTGGTCCGCCATGGTCTGCGACCAGAAGTTGCTGCCCGCCCCGGTGATCGACGAGGACAGGATCAAGCCGTCGATCTCGTCCTTCTCGAAGCCGGTGCGGTCGAGCAGCTGCTCGAGGATCTCCGCGCCGAGCTCCCAGACGTCGACGTCGCTCCTGGGAACGATCTTGGTTTCGGCATAGCCGACGATCGCGGCGTCGCGCAGCGCCATGGTCTAGTCCTCTTCGCCGTTGCCGGACGGCGAGGCGACCTTGTTCTCGCCGCGCTCGATAAAGGCCGCGATGCGGCTGGCACCTTCGCTGTTGCGCGATGCGCCGCCGATCAGGCCTTCGAAGAACAGGCCGTCGCCATGCGCCATGTCGCCGATGCGGGGCAAGGCGGCGCAGATCGCCCAGTTGGTGTTGGGCGTGTTGGCCGCGATCGCCCGGGCCAGTTCCCTGGCCTTGTCCAGCGCTTCGCCGGCAGGGACGACATATTGGCACAGATTGGCGCGCTCGCCTTCCTCGGCATTCAGCACCCGGCCCGTCAGCATCATGTCGGCCATGCGCGCATAGCCGATCAGCCGCTGGATGCGCACCGCGCCGCCGCCGCCGACGAAAATGCCCCGCTTGGCTTCGGGCAGCGCGAAGAAGGTCGTCGCGTCGGCAACGCGTATCTGGCAGGCCGAAGCGATCTCCAGCCCGCCGCCGATGCAGGCGCCGCTCAGCGCCGCCACCCAGGGGATCGGGCCGCGGGCGACGAGATCGAGGGGCACGGTCCAGCGGCCGCGCTCCCAGGGCTTGGGCGGATTGCCGCCTTTCATCCGCGCCGCCGCCTCCGCCAGATCGAGCCCGGCGGAGAAATTGCCGCCATGGCCGAACAGCACGCCGGCGCGCGCTTCCTCGGCCGCGCGCTGAAATGCCTCGTGCAGGTCCGCCATCACCTGGGTGTCGACGGCGTTGCGCTTGGCCACGCGGTCGATGCCGACGATCGCGATGTCGCCGTCGAGCTCGTAGGTCGCCAGTTTCCCGCTCATCGCCTCACTCCCGCTCCGACGCGGTGATCACCAGCGCATCGACCGCGGTCAACCCCTCCCCCTCGGCATGGACGAAGACGGGGTTGAGATCGATCTCGTCGATCTCCGGAACGGTGAGCATCAGCCGGCCGACCAGGCCGGCGGTACGCGCGACCGCCGCGATATCGACCGGAGGCGCGCCGCGGAATCCCTTCAGCAGCTTCGCGCTGCGCAGCTTGCCCAGCTCCTCCACGATATCGGCCTCGGCCATGTCGGCGGCGATCAGGCGGACGTCGCCGAGCGCCTCCACCCAGATGCCGCCCAGCCCGACCAGCACGACCGGCCCCCATTTGGGATCCCGCTTGGCGCCGATCATGAGCTCCAGCCCCTTGGGCGCCATCCGCTCGACCAGCACGCCGTCGAGCACCAGCCCGGGCTGCGCCGCGGCGACATTGGCATGCAGCTTCGCCCAGGCGTCGCGCAGCGCGGCGGCATCGTCGACGCCGAGCAGCACGCCGCCAGCCTCGGTCTTGTGCGCGAGCTCCCCGGCCTGCGCTTTCAGCGCCACCGGATAGCCGACCCGGCCGGCGATCTCCTCGGCGGCGGCGAGGCTCGTCGCCAGGTCGCCGTCCGGAACCCGCACGCCGACCGCGCGCAGGAGCTGCTTGCCAAGCCATTCGGGCTGCGCTCCGCGGCCCAGCGCGGGCAGATTGGCGAATGGCGCATAGGCGACCGAGCGCGCCGCCCGTTCCAGATCCCGCCCGTAATGCGTCACCCGCGCCAGCGCACGCATCGACCGTTCCAGCGAGCGGCTCAGGATCAGGCCGTTCTCGCGCGCCGCCGCTTCGAACTCGGCGTTCAGCTCGGGCGCGGGGAAGCCGAGGATCGCCGGCTTGCGCTGGCCCTTGAGCGCGCCGATGAAATGTGGGGCATAGACACCCTGCGACTTGGCCGTGCCGCTGTTCACGGCGATCAGCACGCTGCCGACATTCCCGTCCTTCACCAGCGCCGTGGTGCCGATTCCGGTCAGCTCCGGCTGCCAGATCGCCTGGGTGCCGAGGTCGAGCGGATTGCGCGGCGGGATGTAGGAGGGCAGCTGCGGCGCGAGCTCGGCCTGGCTCTCCTCGGTGAGCGGCGGCATCTCCAGCCCCAGATCCTCGAAGAAATCGTGCGCGATGGCGCAGAAACCGCCCGAGAAGGTGACGATGCCGGGGCCCTTGGTCGGCGGCTCCGGATAGCGGGCGAGCAGCTCGATCACATCGACCCATTCCTCCAGCGTCTCGACCAGCACCACGCCGGCGCGGGCAAGATGCGTGCGCATCGTCGCATAATCGCCGGCGAGCGCGCCGGTGTGGGACTGGACCGCCGCCTTGCCCCTTTCGCCGCGTCCCGGATGGATGGCGACCAGCGATTTGCCGGCGGCGCGCGCGCGCCGCGCCGCGGCCAGGAACGCCTGCGGATCGCGAACTTCCTCGAGATAGAGCGCGATCACCTTCGTCGCGTCGTCCTCGGCGAAGAAATCGATGAAGTCGGGCATGCCGACGCCGGCCTCGTTGCCCGTCGCCACCGTATAGGCAACCGGCAGACCGCGCGACGCGAGCGTCAGGCTCGCAAATGCCATCAGTCCGCCGCTTTGGGACACCATCGCAACGGCCGGATTCCTGCCGTCCTTCGGCACCCGGACGACCTCGCGCGCATTGGCGAAGCCCACGGGCAGGCCGTCGACGAGGTTGGTATAGCCAAGGCAGTTCGGGCCGAGCAGCGCGATCTCCGCTTCGCGAGCGATTCCGGCCAGCTCGTCCTGAGCTTCCTTGTTGCCGGCCTCGGCAAAGCCCGAGGAGAAGACCGTGACCGCGCGCACCCGGCGCCGCGCACAGGCTTCCAGGGCATCGCGCACCGCCGCGGCGGGCAGCGTGAAGACGGCGAGATCGACGCCCTCGGGCAGGTCGTCGATGCTCTGCTTGACGGGATGGCCGTCGATGTCGCCGTCCGTGCGCCCGACGACATGGACTTCGCCCGGGAAATTGTTGAGCCTGAAGTTGGTGAGCACGGTCCGGCCGGCGGTTCCCGGCTTCGCGGACACGCCGACCACCGCGATCGAGCGGGGACGCATGAACAATTCGACGGCCGCGGCGCCCCTGGTCCGGGCAGTACTGGAACTGGAGGCGCCAACCGTCATCTTCAACCTTCCATTCTCAATGGCTGCGGTCCCGGAACGCTCCGGGCCGCAGGATAGGGACAATCACCCTCTGCGCAGCGGGACGCCGCCAGGGTCAGAAGCCGAAGCGCAGACCCACTTTGTAGCTGCGTCCGATTCTGTCATACAGGCCGGCCACCTGCGTGTTCGGGAACGGCGGCTCGGCATTGAGCAGATTGTTGACGACGGCGTAGAATTGCAGCTTCCGCTGCCCCTGATCGATAATGTTGATCGAGCCCGACCAGTTCAGATAGAAGCGCGAGTTCACGTTCATATCTGCGACCGAAATGGGCGACAGCGGATCATAGTCCGGGTCGCCCGGCTGAACGAGCGTCGCATCGACGATGCCGCCATCGATCCAGCGCGCGGTGAGCGTCGTCGACCAACTCGGCGCCTCATAGGTGAGACTGCCGTTGAGCTGCCAAGTCGGAACGCTGGTCGCGCCGAGATTGAGCCCAGAGGTGAAGCCGCCGACCTGGCCCGCACGATCGATCACGCTGCCGCGGGTCTGGATGACGCCCGCCGCGTTGTAGGTCGGCGCGATCCCCAGCCCGTCGTCCGAAATGAGGTCGGCCACATAGGTGCCGTAGACCCGCGAGATGATCCGCCCCTGGCCAAGGTTGAAGCGATAGGCCGCCTCGAAATCGACGCCGCGGGTGCGCAACGAGGCGAGGTTGAGCAGCTGGACGCTGACCGAAGTGATCTCGGTCGCCGCACCCGACCCGGTCGTGCTCACCATCGAGCAGAACGGGCCCGGCGTGCCCGCCTGGGTTTCGGCAAAGCAGTTGTCGAGAATCTGCTGCGCCGGGAAGCTCGCGATCGCGCCGCTGATGTCGATGTCGTAGAAGTCGACCGAGGCCGAGAAGCCGGGAAGGAAGCGGGGCGTGAGAACGGCGCCGGCGGAGAAGGTGTCCGCCCGCTCCGGCTTGAGCGCCGGGCTGGGCTCGAAGACGACGGTGTAGGAACGCGACGCGCCGCTGAACGGATTGCGCAGCGTCGACTGGGTCGAGGTGACGGAGAACAGCTCGGCGCTGTTGGGCGCGCGGATGTCGCGCGATCGTACGGCACGGAAACGCAGGTCGGGAATGGGCTCCCAGCTGCCGCCGATCTTCCATGTCGTCACCCCGCCCGAGGAACTGTAATCGGTGAAGCGGATCGCGCCGTTGAGCTCGAGGGAGTGCAGGAACGGCACCTCGCGGGCGAGCGGCACCACGACTTCGGCATAGGCTTCCTTCACGTCGAAGGCGCCTTCATAGGGCCGCGGGTTGGAGAAATTGTACCCGCCCGCCTCGGCGATCGAATCCGAGACGGCCTCGGCCGAATCGCGCCGATATTCCGCACCCACGGCGAGCGAGACCGGCCCGGCCCAGGTCGAGAAGGGCTCGCCGCGCAGGTTGGCGGCGACCACCGTCTGCGTGAGCGTCACCTGGTGGAACTGGGTGCCGTTCACATAATCGACCGCCTCCTGCGACATGGCGCCGTCGCCGAACAGGTTCAGCGGGACGCAGCCTTGCGCGCGTGCGGTGACGTCGCGGCACACGATCTGGCCGGAGGGAAGCCGGATCGCGTCATAGGCGAACGCCCAGTTCTGCTGGATCCGCATGTTGCGGATCTGCCAGTCGGTTCGGTTCTCGCCATATTGGACATAGGCGTCCCAGTCCCAGCCGCCGCCGAGATCGCCCTTCAGGCCGGCCGCAAGGCGATAGGTGGTGTTGGAGTTGACGATGCGCGTGCTCGAAAAGTCCGCATTGGCGCGTCCCATCGGGAATGAGGTGATCCCGTTCGCGTCCATGATCTGCGCGATCTGGGCGGGAAGGAACGCATTGTCGCGCCGGATGGTGATGGCTCGCGCCCCGGTGGTCGAGGTGTCGCGCGGGATCGGGCCGGAATAGTCCGTGCCCGCGCGGCCGTAGCTGCCTTCCGCGAAGATGCTGATCGCGTCGCTGATCTCATAGTCGAGATGCGCCATCACGACGTGCCGGTCGATCGGCAGCACCAGGGTCTGCCCAAGCCGCGGCGGCGTGCCGGCGGAGCTGGAGAAATTGTACGACGACCCGCCCGATTCTTGGCCGTAGGTGAAGTTCGCGACCACGCCGGGCTGCGGAAACCAGATGCCGCGCAGCACGTCGGCGCCATTGGCGGGATTGGTGTCGGCATTGTTGCCGAGGATCATGCCGCCGGGCAGCGAGTTGACGAACTGGACGCCGCCGAAGAAGGCGCGCGAGGGCGTCCCGGCCGGGCGGTTGTTCGCGAAGGTGACGAGCTCCTCGTAGCGCCGGCTCCAGTCGCGGTCCTCCCAGCTCCCCACGCCGTCCGAACGGACATAATCGCCGCCGATCACGAAGTGGCCGCGGCCGCCCGCGAAGTCGGTGCCCCATGCGAGGCTCGCGCGACGCTCGAAATTGTCCCCTTCCTCCGCGACGCCCAGCGCGAAGTCCCCCCGCAGCCCCTTCAGACGCTTGTTGATGACGACGTTAACGACCCCCGAAATGGCGTCCGAACCATAGGCGGCGGACGCGCCGCCAGTGACCACATCGACACGGTCGACCAGGATCGTGGGAACCAGGTTGAGATCGACCTGCCCGGTAGCCGCGGTCGGCACGTGCCGCCGTCCGTCGACCAGGACCAGCGTCCGGATATTCCCGAGCGCACGAAGGTCCGCAAAGGTCGCGCCGGAGAGGTTCGACGATTGCGTGTTGGTCTGGTTCGTCACGCTGGGTCTGAAGGATGGAATCTCGTTCAGGAAATCGCCGACATTGGCGAGACCGCGATTGTCGAGCGCCTCCGACGTCACGACGGTGGTCGGCGTCGGCGCCTGAAAGCCATCGCGTGCGACACGCGAGCCGGTGACGACCACCTCGCCCTGATCGGCCGTGCCCGTCGCCGGTGCCTGCGGCCCGGCGTCCTGCGCGCGGGCGGGGGAGGTCATGGAGGCCGTCGCAACGAAGGCGACGGACGCGAGCAACCAAGGGCGTCGGTTCATAATTCCCCTCCTGTCGCGCCCTGGGGTTATGTGCTCCCAAGGTCATTTTGTTGTCAGAGCCTACAATTCGGCCGGATGCTGTCAATAAGAAAGTCTAACTATAATATCCTTTCCCGCATCATCCCCGACCGAGGAAAGGCATGGTGAGCGGCAGCATGGTGCCCTCCACGAAATTCACGTGATCGGGAAGGTCGGCCATCGCAAGCACTGCGCGGGCGACGATATCGGGCCCGATCCGAGTGAGCGGATCACGCTCGCGCCCGTCGCTGGCCAGAGCCGTGCCAACGACACCCGGATGATAGATGGACGATGCGACCCCATGGTCGCGGCCATCGATCGCGAGTGAATGATTTAGCCCCGCCAATGCGAATTTGGACGCTGCGTAAGCGATGGTGTTCTGCCGCGGCACGAGGGCGGAAAGACTGCCGATGTGGATCATGCGGCCGGCGCCCTGCCCTTTCATGATGCGCAGTGCCTCGCGTGCACAAAGGAAAGCCCCCGTAAGGTTGGTGCCGATCACTTCGGACCAGCGATCGAGGGACAGATCTTCGGTGGGCGTATGGTCGGCGACACCGGCATTGTTGATCAGGATGTCGATTCGCCCGAACCGTT
This sequence comes from Sphingomonas sp. MS122, assembly GCF_049532975.1. Lineage (GTDB taxonomy): Bacteria > Pseudomonadota > Alphaproteobacteria > Sphingomonadales > Sphingomonadaceae > Sphingomonas. Next base: position 3,595,328 of record NZ_CP186695.1, read on the forward strand.
CGAGGCCGGCTGCGAACAGCGCCCGAACCTGCGCTTCCACCATGACGTCACAGACCATGGCGAGCGCGCGTCCTCCGCTGCCTTCGATCTCAGCGACGAGTTGGTCGAGCGGCTCCTTCCGGCGTGCTCCCAGGACCACGGATACACCGGAACGCGCGAATTCGACGGCCACTGCGGCGCCTATCCCTGAGCTCGCGCCCGTCACCACGGCAACCTTGCCTCGAATGTGGCTCAACGCCTCTCCCTCCGATGCCTGTCCTTGTTCCGGGCAGGAATGATCATGCTGCGCGGCATTGTTGCGCGAATCGATGATAGAGACAACTATATATTGGAGCCGGGATGGAAAAGCAGTCTAGCATCCACCGCACATTCTGCAGGCAGACAAGCTGCCGAAAGCCCGTAACGCCCGCTTCGTCGCTGCGCAGCGAAGTCTCCCGCCATCGGCTTCGTCGAGTAATGGCTCAGGCTTTCGCTTGGCTCGGCGAACCTCCGCCGGGCGTGGGTTCGATGCCGTTGATTCGCGTGCCGCCGCTCACCGCCCCATGGGCACGCCGCGCGAAGTCGCCGGGATAGGGAATCACGGGCCTGCTGATCTCGTCCAGTTCGGCGAGATCTTCGGACGAGAGCACGACGTTTGCCGCCGCGGCATTCTCCTCGAGCTGCATCACGTCGTGCGCCCCGATGAGGATTACGGCGAGCGCCGGCTGCGCCTGAATCCAGGCAAGCGCGACCTGCGCGAACGAAATGCCGCGGCGATCGGCGATGCCGGCCACGGCCGCCAGCACCGCCTCCGCCTTCTCATCGAGGGCGCGCGCCAGGAAAGCTGCCCTGCCCTCGGTGTCGTGATTGGCGACGTCGTCTCGCCGGTAGCGGCCGCTCAGCGCTCCGCTCTTGAGCGGCGACCAGGCGGCGATACCAAGTCCATAGGCCAGGGCCATCGGCACATGCTCGATCTCGATACTGCGCTCCAGAAGGGAATATTGCAGTTGGAGCCCGACGACAGGCGCGGTGTTGCGAAACTCGGCCAGCCAGCGGGCTTCGGAAATCTTCCAGGCGGGCGTGTTGGAGAAGCCGATGTGAAGGATTTTCCCGGCGCGCACCAGATCGTCGAGTGCCCGCAGCGTTTCCTCCATCGGCGTCAGCGGATCCCAGAGGTGCATCCAGTAGAGGTCGATCCGGTCGGTCCGCAGGCGGCGCAGCGAGTCCTCGCAAGCTTGCAGGATCGCCTTGCGGCCGCCGCCGCCCGCATTGGGATCGCCAGGCCGTGTGTTCGAGCCGAACTTGCTGGCGATCACCAGCCGATCGCGGCTGCCGGAACTGGCGGCGAGATAATCGCCGAGAATGGTCTCGGCCGCCCCGCCGCCATAGCTGTTCGCGGCGTCGAGGAAGTTGCCGCCAAGCTCGCGATAGCGGGCGATCAGGCGCTGCGCCGCCTCGACATCAAGGCTCCAACGCTGATCGCCGCCAAAGTTGAACGCGCCCAGCGCGTAGCGGCTCACCCGCAGCCCCGACCGGCCGAATGTCACGAAATCGTCCAGCATCGTCACACCCCGCAGCTTGCCCGAACTATCGTACTGTCATATCGTTTGATGCTCGAGCAGGCAAAGCGCAAGCGGACGAGGAGACGGATCATGAGCGACACGATGGAACGGACCCGCGCAGACCTCGTCCTCCCGGACATCGCCTCTGGCATGCTGATCGACGGCGCCATCGTGACCGGCGAGCACTTTATCGAGGTGATCGATCCCGCCACCGGCGCGCCGTTCGCGCTCGCCCCGGACGCAACCCGGGCGGAGCTTGACCAGGCGGTCGCGGCGGCACGGCGCGCCTTCCCGGCGTGGAGCGCGACCGCGATCGAAGAACGCCGCGCGTTGCTCGTCCGTGTCGCGGAACGGCTGCGCGCTCAGGCCGAACCGATCGGCAAGCTGTTGACGACCGAACAGGGCAAGCCGCTGAGCGACGCGATCGGCGAAATCGCCCGCGCTGCCGCGCACATGGAGGGATTGGTGCAGCTCGACATTTCGGACCAGCTGCTGCGCGACGACGGATACGAGCGGGTCGAGATCCGCCATCGTCCGCTGGGCGTGGTCGGCGGGATCACGCCGTGGAACGTGCCGATCATGTTGGCGACCCTGAAGATCGCGCAGGCGCTCTACACGGGCAATACCCTTGTGCTGAAGCCGTCGCCGCTGACGCCGCTGTCCACGCTCGCTTATGGACAGGCGATTGCCGACATCCTCCCGGCCGGCGTGCTCAACGTGGTGAGCGGGGGCAACGACCTGGGCGCATGGATGACCGGCCATCCCGGCATTGCCAAGATCAGCTTCACCGGCTCGGTCGCGACGGGACGGCGGGTGCTGGAGAGCGCGGCGGGCACGTTCAAGCGGGTGACGCTCGAGCTTGGCGGCAATGATCCCGCCATCGTCCTTCCCGATGCCGATATCGAGGCGGCGGCCGATGGCATCGCGCGCAGCGCCTTCGGCAATTGCGGCCAGATCTGCATGGCGGTCAAACGGGTGTTCGTCCATTCCTCGATCCAGGACGCCCTGCTGAACGCGCTGGTGGTGCGCGCCGAAGCAATCCGGGTCGGACCCGGGACCGATCCGGAGAGCCGCATGGGGCCCCTCCAGAACAAGATGCAGTTCGACAAGGTCGCTGGGCTGATCCACGATGTCCGCAACACGCCCGGCGCACGAATCGTCACCGGCGGGACGGTGCGGACCGGCAAGGGCTATTTCATCGAGCCGACGATCGTCGCCGGGCTTGCCGACGATGCGCCGCTGGTCCGCGAGGAGCAGTTCGGCCCGGTCGTGCCCGTGCTCGTCTATGACGACCTGGATGATGCGATCGCGCGCGCCAACGCGACCGAGTTCGGGCTCGGCGCATCGATCTGGACGTCCGACCCGGCAAAGGGAAGCGAGATCGCCGGAAGGATCGAGGCGGGCCAAGTGTGGATCAACCGGCATGGCGGCAACACGAAGGACGCCCCGTTCGGCGGCGCCAAATATTCCGGCTATGGCCGCGAACAGGGCGTGGCCGGGATGCGATCCTATATGGAGCTGCAGGTCGTCGCGACGCCCTCGCGCCAGTGACCGCGATCGGGGCCGGCGTGCCTCTCAGCGGTCCGCCAGATCGGGATCGTGCGACATTTCATAGGCCATCTCGTCGGCGTCCTCGATACGCAGGCCGCTCCGGATGGCGCGCGCGTCACGGATGCTTCGCACCCCCTTGCGATCGCAAACCGTCCATCCGGTTTCGTCGGGGCGAATGTCATAACGGTCCGGCATGGCGGCTCCTTTTAAACCATGATATGATTATATGGTTTGAGCGCCGATCGAAAGCCCGGATATCAGGTGGATTCACTTTCCTCGGGCAGGGCAAAGGACGGGCCGCCTTGTCCGAGAGAATGGCCGCTCGCCTGCTTCAGCCGATAGATCATCGACTTCCGCCGATCGAGCAGGTGCGCCCGCATCGCCGCGTAAGCGCCCTCGCTGTCCCGGGCCACAATCCTGTTCAAGACGGCCTTCAGGCTCTTGTAGCGATTGGCAGGCACGGGTTCGACCGCCTTGAAGAGGTTCAGCAATGCATGCTCGATCGCGTGCATGAGCGTGATGAGCGTCCGGGACTGCGAAGCCGCGACGATCGCACTGTGAAAGGCCAGAATGCGTTCCACCGATTCGCGCCGGCTGAGATCAGGCTCCGTCACCCGATCGAGGAGGCGCTTCAGGTCGGCGATCTCCTCGTCGGTGATCCGTTCCGCGGCCAGCTCGACTGCGCGGCATTCGATCCCGATGCGCGCGTCGAATATCTCCTCGGGGCTGACCTGCACCAGCATGAACTGCACGGCGAGCGCCGTGGCGAACTGGTCCGGCCGTCCCTCGGCGATGGTCGCGCCTCCGCCGGCCCCGGTCTTGATCGTCACCACGCCAAGCGCCTCGAGCCGGCCCAGGGCCTCGCGGATGGGCACGCGGCTCGTCTTGAACGTTTCGATGAGCTGGGCCTCGGTGCCGAGGAAATGCCCCGGCTTGAGCTGCCCGGCGAACAACGCCTCGATCACCTGATTCACGATCCTGGACGCGAGCGACTGCGACCGAATCGAACTGAAGACTAACTCCGAACTCGCCACCCGTTTTTAGCCCCTCTCATCATTCGGTCGAACCGAACCGTGTTAACAGTATGACAGATGGGCGATAACGATCAACGGCACGGTTGCTCCCGTTCCCAAAGCCGATTCGGCCCGGCCGGCCCTTCCCTTGACAGTCCGCCCTATCCATATTTAGTGAATAACTGTAATACAGTTATACCACCAGCAAGACGGGTGTGTCGGGGAGAGCGCTGATGCGAGCTGATGAAAACGAGCTTCTCACCCGAGTCGGTCCCGCCACGCCGATGGGCAAGCTCATGCGGCTCTACTGGATACCGGCGCTGATGACGCAAGAGCTGGTCGCGGGCGGCGCTCCGGTACGCCTTCGCCTGCTGGGCGAGAATTTCCTCGCATTCCGTTCGCCGGACGGCGAAGTCGGCGTGATCGACCATCAATGCGCCCATCGTTGCGCGTCGCTCTTCTACGGCCGCAACGAGGATGGCGGCCTGCGCTGCGTCTATCATGGCTGGAAGTTCGCCCGGAACGGCCAGTGCATCGAGATGCCGAGCGAGCCTGCCGAGACCGACTACAAGGCGCGCGTGAAGCTCAGGGCGCTTCATGTCACCGAGAAATATGGCGTCGTTTGGGTCCATATGGGCGATCGCGCCACGCCGCCGCCCCTCCCCCATTTCGACTGGGACGAGCTCGAGGCGGGGCACGAGCTGTCGGTCAGCTTCATGATGCGCGAATGCAACTGGCTGCAGGCGCTCGAAGGCGACATCGACACCTGCCATGTCGGCTTCCTGCATCTCGGCGCGGCAGGACCCGACGATTTCGAGGAAGGCACGCTCAACTATTACCGGCAGCTGCCGGAAAATCTCGCGCCCAAATACGAGGCGATCGAGACCGGCTACGGCAACGTCTACTGCGCCTATCGCCATGCCGGGCCGGATCATTTCTATCACCGGATCGGCCAGTTCGCGATGCCGTTCTGGACGATGGCGCCGTCCGAGCCGATGGATCATATCCGTGCCCGCGCCTGGGTCCCGATCGACGACTTTCATTCGATGCTGGTCGTGATCGGCGGGCCGAGGTCCGCGACGACGGTGCGCAAGGACGGCACGCCGGTGCCGGGCACGTCGAGCCCGATCAGATATCTGCCCAACACGACCGACTGGCTCGGCCGTTGGCGGATCGAAGAAAATCCGCGCAACGACCATTTGATCTCGCGCGAGGTGCAGAATTCGGAGAGCTTCACCGGCATTCAGGGCATCCCGGTCCAGGACCAGGCGATCACCGAAAGCATGGGTCCGATCTGCGACCGCACCAAGGAGCATCTGGGCACCAGCGACCGAATGATCATGCTCACCCGCCGCAAGCTCATGCGCGCCGCAGCGGCGCTGCGCGACGATGGAGTCGTCCCGGCGGAGGTCGATGAGGTCGAACGTTTCCACAATGTCCGTGCCGGCTTCGCGGTCCTGCCCAAGGACGCCGACTGGCTCGATTATTATAATGCGCGGCGCGCGGCCTGGAGCGGGGGCGCGGCGCAACCGATCGTGCGGATGCGCCGTCCCGCGGCGCGGACCCCGGAAAAGGCGGCATGACATCCGCGCCGATCCACCAGAGCGGGCGCCATTTCCTGCAGCTTCCCGGGCCGACCAATACGCCGCCGCGCGTGTCGGAAGCGGTTGCGCGCGCCACGATCGATCATCGCGGGCCCCAGTTTCGCACACTGGCGCTGGAGGTGCTGGCGGGCATCAAGCCGGTCTTCAAGACCGCCAGCCCGGTCATCATCTACCCATCCTCCGCGACGGGTGCGTGGGAGGGGGCGCTCGTCAACACGTTATCGCCCGGCGATGGCGTGCTGATGTACGAAACGGGCTGGTTCGCGACCTTGTGGTTCCGGCTCGCCGCAAAGCCGGGGCTGGCGCCGGAGTTGCTGCCCGGCGATTGGCGCTCGCCCGTCGACCCGCAAGCGATCGAAGCGCGCCTCGCCGAGGATCGCGCGCATCGCATCAAGGCGGTGTGCGTCGTCCACAACGAGACCTCGACCGGCGTGACCTCCGACATTGCGGCGGTGCGGAAGGCCATCGACCGAGCGGATCATCCCGCGCTGTTGATGGTGGACGTCGTGTCTTCGGCCGGCGCGATCGACTATCGCCACGACGAATGGGGCGTCGATGTCGCGATCTGCGGCTCGCAGAAAGGCCTGATGCTGCCGCCGGGCCTGTCGTTCAACGTGGTTTCGAACAAGGCGCTCGATGCCTGCCAGAGCGCGAGGCTGCCGCGCGGCTATTGGGATTGGCATGATACACTCGCCGCCAACGACAGCGGCGCATTCCCCTATACGCCCGCCACCAACCTCCTCCAGGGCTTGAAGGTCGCCATCGGCATGTTGAACGAGGAGGGCCTGGAGGCCGTTTTCCGCCGCCATCGCCGCGCGGCGGAAGCGACGCGTGCCGCGGTGAGGCATTGGGGCTTCGAGCCGCAATGCCGCCACGACCAGGCGCATTCCCCGGTGCTCACCGCGGTGAGGATGCCGCAGGGCATCTCGGCGGACGCCGTGCGGCGGGCCGCGCTGGAGCGATGCAATATGAGTCTCGGCGGCGGGCTCGGACAGCTCGCGGACCGCATATTCCGGATCGGTCATCTCGGCGACTTCAGCGCGGCGGAGACGCTCGGCACCCTGGCCGCGATCGAGCTTTCGCTGCGGCACGCCGGCATTCCGCATCGATCGGGCGGAATCGAGGCCGCCGTCGCGGTCCTGGCCGACGAGCGTGGGTCCGAAAGCCCCGCGCTCGTCGCTTGAGAGGCCGGGTCGAACATGCAGCGATCGTGGCTCGAACTCCGGATCGTCTCCCGCCGCGTCGAGGCCGAGGATGTGGTCGCGCTGGTGCTCGCCAGCCCCACCGGCGGCGATCTCCCGCCCTTCAGCGCCGGCGCGCATATCGACGTCGAGGCGACGCCGCAGCTCGTCCGCCAATATTCGCTCTGCAACAATCCTCATCATCGCGGCCATTATGAGATCGCCGTGTTGCGCGATCCGGCATCGCGGGGCGGTTCGATCGCCATGCACGATGGCTTTCGGGAAGGCGACCTGATCCGGGTGAGCGAGCCGCGCAACCATTTCGCGCTCCAGCCGGTGAAGAGCGAAGCGCTGCTGGTCGCGGGCGGGATCGGCGTGACCCCCCTGCTCTGCATGGCCGAAAGGCTCGGCTCGCTCGGCGCGCCGTTCGTGATGCACTATTGCACGCGCACGCCGGAGCGCACCGCCTTTCGAGGCCGGATCGCCAAGGCCGCCTTCGCGGATCGCGTCGTCTTCCATCATGATGACGGGCCGGCGGAACAGCGCTTCGATCCCATGGCCCTGTTCGCCGGCGCAGCGCGCGACGCGGACGCCTATGTCTGCGGCCCCCCGGCCTTCATCGACTGGGTGCAGGCCGCCGCGGGCGATGCCGGCTTTCCGAAGGACCGGCTACATCGCGAATATTTCGCGGCGACGGCGGCCGAGGACGAGGGCGGCGAGACGCCGTTTCAGCTTCGCATCGCCAGTACCGGCGAAACGATCGATGTCGGCGCACGCGAAAGCGCCGCCGCCGCACTCGCCCGCCACGGCATCGAAATACCCGTTTCCTGCGAGCAAGGCGTCTGCGGCACGTGCGTCACCCGGGTCATCGCAGGGGAGCCCGATCATCGCGACATGCTGATGATCGATACCAACGAGGAATTCACGCCATGCTGTTCGCGGGCCCTCAGCCCCGTGCTCGTGCTAGATCTCTAGCATCGTGACCAGGGCAGCGGGTCGGCACGCGGCGGGAGCCGCAGGTTGAAAATCGCGCGCGGCGCGGGCGCGCTCGGCAACCGCGCCTTCTTCATCTATTCGATCGGCAGCGGCGCCTCCAGCCTGGGCCTTTGGGTGCAGCGGCTAGCGCTCGGCTGGCTAGCCTGGCAGCTCAGCCATTCCGGGCTATGGGTCGGCGTGATCGCCTTCTCGCTGTTCGGACCGATCCTGTTCTTCTCGGCATTGTTCGGCGTGCTGGTGGACCGGCTCGAGCCGCTGCGCACGGCGATGGCCGTCAACATGCTGATGGGCGGTTGGGCGACGCTGCTGGCGTTGCTTTCGATCGCGGGCATCCTCGATATCTGGCTGCTCTTCCTCGTCTCGGTCGCGATCGGCATGACGTCCGCCGCCTACGCGCCGATCCGGCTGTCGATCATCCCCTCGATCGTCCCGCGCGAGCTGCTGGCCAGCGCCATCGGCATCAGTTCGATGATCTTCAACACCTCGCGCCTGATCGGGCCGGCGGTGGCGGGGCTCGTGCTGGTGACATTGCCGATCGCTGCGGCTTTCGCGATCAACGCCTTGTCCTACATTCCGCTCATCTACGCACTTTCGAAGGTCCCGCCGCGCGCTGCCGCTCCCCGGTCTCGCGAAACGTTTCTCAGCCAGCTTGCCCAGGGGTTCGCGCATGCGAGCGCCAACCGCTTCATTCGCGTCCAGCTTCTCCTGACCGGCTGGGCAGCCCTGTTCGGGCGCTCCATCCTGGAAGTGCTCCCGGTCTATGCCGATCGCTTCTATTCGTCGGGAGCGATCGGTCTCGCCGCGCTGTCCGGGGCGGCGGGCGGCGGGGCATTGCTCGTGGCTTTTCTCACTTCCCGCCTCGTCCTCGACAGCCGGCAGCTGCAGCTCGGCAGCATCATGTTCACGGTCGTGAACGCGTTCGCCCTGCTCTTCCTTCCCTTCTGGAATTCGCTTTGGTTCGGCCTGGCCTGCGTCACCTTGATCGGCTTCGGCTCGACCGGATCGGCCGTACTGTCCCAGACATTGGTCCAGATGGAAGTCGACGATCGCATGCGCGGGCGGGTCAGCAGTCTGTGGGGCATGGCCAATCTCGGCGGCGCTGCGTTCGGCGGGCTCGCGCTGGGCGGACTCCTCCAGCTGCTCGGCATTCCAGTGGGAACCGTCGCGACCGCATCGTTCGCGCTCGCGCTGCCCCTGATGGTCTGGTATTTCATCCGGCACGAACCCCAGGCGCCGTCCACCGCCGCGACAGTCGTCGAACAGCAAGCTGACGAGATCTAGATGGCGCGAAACGGCAAGACGGCAGTCGTAGCACCGGTAGAGCGACGACCATGATGAGTGAGACAGCCTTGCAAGGGTTGCAGACCTTGGACCTCGCCGTGCGCCGGCTCGGTCTTGCGGAACCTGGAGACTGCGCGTCGCTGCGCAGCGTGCCGATCGAAGCGCCGATTTCGATCGAGGTTTGCGGGATCGGCTATGCGGTGATGATGGCGACGCCGTCGGACCTGCGCGATTATGCGTTTGGTTTCGCGCTCAGCGAAGGGCTGGTGAGTTGGCCCCACCAGATCGGCGACATCGGTATCCACGAGGCCGAAGGCGGCTGGATCATCCGACTCTGGTTGCCACCGGAACAGGCGGAATATGCACTCGAACGCGCTCGCAAGCGCGTTTCCGAAAGCAGCTGCGGCCTGTGCGGCATCGAGAATATCGAGCAGGTGCTTCGCCCCTTGCCGGTTCTCACGACAGGCATCACGACCAGCCGTGCCGCCGTCGCGCGGGCACTGGCGTCTCTGCCGGACCATCAGCCTCTCGGCCGGGCGACGGGCGCGGTTCACGCCGCAGCCTTCTGCACCCCGGATGGCGAGATCATCCGCGCCCGGGAGGATGTGGGCAGGCATAACGCGCTGGACAAGTTGATCGGAGCGTTGGCCACCGACGGGATCGATCCGGCGACCGGCTTCATCCTGCTCTCCGCACGATGCAGCTACGAACTGGTCGAAAAGACGGTGCGGGCCGGCTGCCCGATGCTGGTCACGATCTCCGCTCCGACGAGCTTGGCCGTCGAGCGCGCGATCGAAGCGGAGCTAACGCTGGTCACGCTCGCCCGTGCCGATTCCGCGCTGATCGTCTGCGACGATCGCGGCCGCATCCGATGAGAACGCTTGGCGTCGTCCTTGCTGGGGGCATGTCGCGCCGCTTCGGATCGGACAAGGCGGAAGCCGTATTCGAGGGGCGCAGCCTGCTTCACCGCACGGCCACGGCGCTGCATCCGCATTGCGACATGGTCGCGATCGTGGGCCGCAAGGTCAGCGGCTGGCCCGGCATCGAAGACTGGCCGGAGCCGGGAATGGGGCCGCTGGGCGGGCTGGCGGGCGCGCTTGCCCATGCCGCCGGGCATGAATTTGCGCAGGTGCTGTCCGTTCCAGTCGACTGCATCTTCCTGCCCCCGGATATCCGCGGCCTCCTCGAACCCGCCCCCGCCTATCTGGAGAGCCAGCCGGTCATCGGTCTCTGGCCGGTCGTTGCGCGCGCCCGGCTCGAACACATGCTGACCGAAGGCGACAAGCGAGCGGTCCGGGCCTTTGTGGAGAGGATCGGCGCGCGCGCGGTCGCGACGCGCTTCGCGCCGCCGAACGTCAACACGCCCGACGATCTGGCGCAGCTGCCGCGGGCGGCGCCGGCTTCCGCTGTAACGAGCGAAGACCTCGCCGACGCGGCAACGCGCTGATCCGTCAAACGGCCGGAGCGCTGCCGCCGCTCGCCCGCCCGACCACGCGTACGGGAATGGACTTGGCGGCCGGCGTGCCGCTGGTCCTGTCGAAATATCCCAGCGGAAGCAGCGGGTTGAGCTCCGGATAATAGCCCGCGACCGCGCCGCGCGACATGGGATAGTCGACGATCGTCAACCCTTCCACCCGGCGTTGGATGCCGTCGTCGCTGATCGTCTCGAGCGCAACCTGGGAACCCGCCTCCAGCCCGCGGGCTTCGCGGTCCTCCCGGTTCATGAGCAGCACCATCCGGTCGCCGTACACGCCGCGATAGCGGTCGTTGTAGCTGTAGATCGTGGTGTTGAACTGGTCGTGCGAACGCACCGTGGCGAGGCGCAGCATCGACGGATCGGACACCGCCGCGTTCACCTCCAGCCCCGGCAGGACGCGGAAGTTCGCCTTGCCGTTGGGCGTGTTCCAGATCCGCCGGCGTGGCGGGATATCGAGGTGGAAACCGGCGGGATTCCGAATGCGCTCGCCAAAGCCGCTGTAGATCGCCGGATAGACCTCCGCGATCTTGTCGCGGATGAGGTCGTAATTCTCGATATAGCTCGCCCACGGAATCCTGCTGTCCGGGAGCGTCGCCATCGCCATGCGGCAGACGATCTCGACCTCGGGCTTGAGATGCTCGCTCGCCGGCGCCAGCACCCCGCGCGAAGCGGTCACGTTCGACATCGAATCCTCGATCGTGACGAACTGTTCGCCGGCCGGCGTGCGGATCCATTCCGAACGCGCGACCACCGGCAGGATCAGCGCCTCGCGGCCATGGACCAGATGCCCGCGGTTGAGCTTGGTTGCGATCCCGACGGTCAGGTTCAGCTTGCGCATCGCGTCATAGGTACGATCGGTATCCGATATCGCGCGGACGAAATTGCCGCCGAGGCCGATGAACACCTTGGCGGTGCCGGCGTGCATCGCCTCGACCGCTTCCACCGCATGGTGCCCATGCGCGCGCGGCGGTTCGAAGTCGAACACCTCGCGTACCCGGTCGAGATAGGCTTCGGGCGGCTTTTCATCGATGCCCACAGTGCGGTCGCCCTGCACGTTCGAATGGCCGCGGATCGGCGAGATGCCCGCGCCCGGCTTGCCGAAATTGCCCTTGAGCAGCAGGATGTTGGCGATCTGCTGCACGAGCTTCGAGCCCTGCAGATGCTGGGTGATCCCCATTCCGTAGCAGATCATGGTCGCGTTCGAACGGATATAGATTTCGGCGCAGCGGCGGATCTGGCGCTCGTCGATGCCCGAATGCGCCACCAGATCGGCCCAGCTCTGGCTCAATATGTCGTCGCGCAGCGCCTCGAATCCTGCGGTATGCTCGCGAATGAAGTCGTGGTCGAAAATCGTCTCGCCCGCTGCCTCGCGTTCGAACATCGCCAGCATCATGCCCTTCAGCAGGGCAAGGTCGCCGCCGATCCGGATGTGAACGAACTCGCTGGTGATCGGCGTGGAGCCGAATGTCGCCATCTGGACGATGTCCTGCGGCTCGGTGAAGCGGATCAGCGCGCGTTCGGGCATCGGATTGACCGCGACGATGGGCACGCCCCGCTTCCGCGCCTCGACCAGGTTGGTCATCATTCGCGGGGCATTGGTCCCGGTATTGTGCCCGAAGAGGAAAATCGCCTCGGCATGCTCGAAATCCTCGAGCACCACCGTTCCCTTTCCAATGCCGATCGATGGCGGCAGGCCGCGGCTGGTGGGCTCGTGACACATGTTCGAGCAATCGGGAAAATTGTTGGTGCCGAACTGGCGCACGAAGATCGCATAGAGGAAGGCGGCCTCGTTCGGCGTGCGGCCCGACGTGTAGAATTCCGCCTGGTCGGGACTGTCCAACGCCCGCAAGTGCCTGGCGATCAGGACGAAGGCGTCGTCCCAGCCGACCGGGACATAGCGGTCGGTCCGCGCATCATACCGCATCGGCTCGGTCAGCCGGCCCTGCATCTCCAGCCAGTAGTCCGATTGCGCCATCAGCTCGGTGACGGTGTGCCGCTCGAAGAATTCGCGGGTGACGCGAAACTTGGTCGCCTCGTGCGCCAGGGCCTTTGCGCCATTCTCGCAGAATTCGAGCGTCTTCTTGCAATCGGCATCGGGAAAGGCGCAGCTCGGGCATTTGAAGCCGCCCGGCTGGTTCATCGACAGGAGCGCGCGCGACCCCTTGGTGACGACGCTCTGTTCGAGCAGGACCTTGGCGGTCGCCGCCGCCGCGCCCCAGCCGCCGGCAGGCCGGTTGTAAGTCTTGTAGCGGGGCTTTTCATCGGCCATCGGTCGGGCGCTCCATATCGCGGGCAGTCTAGGCCGCCACCGGCTATAACGGCAGCCCCACGTAATTCTCCGCGATCGCGGCCTGCATCGCCCGTGAGCTCGCGACATAGTCGAGTTCGGCCGCCTGCATGCGGTGCTCGAACGCCCCGTCCTCGGGAAAGCGATGCATCAGCTTGGTCAGATACCAGCTGAACCGCTCGGCCTTCCAGATCCGCGCCAGCGCCTTGGACTGATATCCGGCAAGGCCCGCCTCATCGCCCGCCTTGAAGAATGCGATCAACGCCTCCGACAGATAGGCCACGTCGGACGCCGCCAGGTTCAGCCCCTTCGCCCCGGTCGGCGGCACGATGTGCGCCGAGTCCCCGGCGAGGAACAGCCGCCCGTGCCGCATCGTCTCGAACACATAGGATCGGAGCGGCGCGATCGACATCTCGAGCGCCGGCCCGCGGGTCACGCCATGCGCGCTCAACGCGTCGAACCGCGCCGCCAGCTCGTTCCACAGCCGGTCCTCGCTCCAGTCCTCGACCCGATCGGTCAGCGGCACCTGGATATAGTAGCGGCTGCGCGTCGCCGATCGCATCGAGGCGAGCGCGAAACCGCGTGTCGTATTGGCGTAGATCAGCTCCGGGTGGCACGGCGGCACGTCCGCCAGGATGCCGAGCCAGCCGAACGGATATTCGCGCTCGTACTCGCGCACCGCGCGCCCCGGAATCGCCTTGCGCGACGGTCCGTGGAATCCGTCGCACCCGGCGATGAACGCGCAGTCGATCCGCCGCGTCTCGCCATCCTTCACATAGGTGACATAAGGCGCATCACCCTCCACATCGTGCAACGCCGCGCCCTCCGCCTCATAGACGATCTCCAGGCCGCGCTCCGGCGCCGCGTCCATGAGGTCGCGAGTCAGCTCGGTCTGGCCATAGACCGTCACATGCCTGCCGGTCAGGGCGGTGATATCGATGCGGATCAGGTGATCGCCCGAAGCAAGGTTGAACCCCTCCTCGATCAGTCCCTCGGCCTTCATCCGCGCGTCGATGCCGAGCTCGGTCATCAGGCCGGTCGTCACGGTCTCCAGCACGCCCGCGCGGATGCGTCCGAGGACATGGTCGGCCGACCGGCGCTCGACCACGACGCAATCCACCCCCGCCTGGCGCAGCAGATGGCCGAGTAGCAGCCCCGACGGCCCCGCCCCGATGATCGCGACCTGCGTGCGCATCAGCGCGCGGCTTCGAGCTGCTTCTCGAGCGCGTCCAGCACGCGATAGCAGGGCAGCACCTGCGCCACGCTGGCGTTGGGCTCGCGGCCCTCGTGGATCGCGCTCACGAACTCGCGATCCTGCAGCTCGATCCCGTTGCTGCTCACCGCCACGCCGGCCAGGTCGACCGGTTCTTCCTTGCCCGTCACCAGGTCGTCGTAGCGCGCGATCCAGGTGCCGTTGTCGCAGATGTAGCGGAAGAAGGTGCCGAGCGGCCCGTCATTGTTGAAGCTCAGCGAGAGCGTGCAGATCGCGCCGCTCTCGGCCTTCAATTGTATGGACATGTCCATCGCGATGCCGAGCTCGGGATGGTGCGGCCCTTCGATCGCATTGGCCGCCACGATCGGGCCGGCCTGATAGGCGAACAGGTCGACGGTGTGCGCGGCATGGTGCCACAGCAGGTGATCGGTCCAGCTCCGCGCCTCGCCCTTGGCGTTCATGTTCTTGCGGCGGAAGAAATAGGTCTGCACGTCCATCTGCTGGACGGCGAGCTCGCCCGCCGCGATCTTGCGGTGCAGATACTGGTGGCTCGGGTTGAAGCGGCGGGTATGGCCGACCATGCAGGTGAGGCCGGTCTGCTGCGCCTTGGCCAGCACCGCCTCGCCATCGGCCAGGCTGTCGCACAGCGGGATCTCGACCTGCACATGCTTGCCCGCCTCCATGCACTGGATCGCCTGGGCGGCGTGCATCTGCGTCGGCGTGCACAGGATCACCGCGTCCAGTCCCGGCTGCGCCAGCGCCTCGGCGAGCTCGGTGGTGGCATGCGGGATGCCATATTTGTCGGCGACCTGCTGAGTGGGCTCCAGCCGCCGCCCGACCACCGAGATCACCTCGACACCGTCGATGTTCCTGAGGCCGTCGAGATGCTTTTCGCCGAATGCGCCGGCGCCCGCGAGTGCGATCTTCATGCGTCAATCCTTCCTGGCTCCCCCTCCCTGCAAGGGAGGGGCTAGGGGTGGGTCCAGCGGAACCGGCGGCTCGATGCCGCCGGTTCCGCTTATGCGGTGAGGGCGGAAGGGCGAGCTGCGCTCGCACCCACCCCCGACCCTCCCTTGCAGGGAGGGGAGAAGGTCAAATCATCACGGCGCCACTGCCGGTCATATCCAGTCCTTCGCCATTGTCCGGGCGCAGCACGAGATGGCCGATCGCGGTGTTGCTGCACGGCACGTGATAATGCCGGTGCAGCGCGGCGGTGCGCTTGCCCAGCGCGCCGCGCATGATCAGCCACATCACCATCTCGATGCCTTCGCTGCCGGTCTCGCGCAGATATTCGATGTGCGGGATGCGGCGCAGATGATCGCTGTCGCCGATCAGTCCGTCGAGGAACATATTGTCCCACATCTTGTTGATCAGCCCCGCGCGCGGTCCCTGCAGCTGGTGGCTCATCCCGCCGGTGCCCCACACCTGGACGTTGAGATCCTCGGGAAAGCTCGCGATGGCGCGGGCGATCGCCTCGCCCAGTGCCCAGCAGCGATTGCCCGAGGGCGGCGGATAGGTGACGACGTTGACCGCCAGCGGGATCACCTTGCACGGCCATTCCTCCGCCGCGCCGAACATCATGCTGAGCGGCACGGTCAGCCCATGATCGACATCCATCTCGTTGATGATGGTCATGTCGAACTCGTCGAGGATCAGGCTCTGAGCGATGTGCCAGGCAAGATCCGGATGCCCGATCACATCCGGCACCTGGCGCGGTCCCCAGCCCTCGTCGGCGGGCTTGTAGCGCTCGCCGCAGCCGATCGCGAAGGTCGGGATGATCTTCATGTCGAACGCGGAGGCATGGTCGTTATAGACCAGCACGACCACGTCGGGCTTCTCCGCCTTCTCCCATTCGCGGGTCCAGTCGTATCCGGCGAAGATCGGGCCGAAATAATCGTCCTTGTCCTTGCCGAAATCATGGGCGACGCCCAGCAGCGGCACATGGCTCGACGCCACGCCTGCGGTGATGCGGGCCATTATCTGCCCTCCTTCTTCGAGCGTTGCCCATCCGGCGAGCGCCCGCCGGCGTTCATCATCGCCTGATACTCCTCGACCGAGACGCCGGTCATCGTGCTCACCGCCTGGACGAAGCTCAGGCCATCGGTGGAGAAGACCTTGGACAGGAAATAGATGTTGCCGCCGAGGTCGAGCAGCCTGTTGTAGTCGCGCGCCAGCACTGCCGCCTTCTGGTCGTCGGTCAACGGCCATTCCTCCAGATAGGCCTTCTCGTCGGCCTTCCAGCGCTCGCGGTTCTCGGGCTTCATCAGGCTCATCGCGAACTGGTTGAGGTGATAGCCCTGCCGTGCCCGCGCCGCGGTGAACACACGCGTGCCGGGAATGTCCTCGAACTCGGCGAGGTAGCCGTGGATGTCCTTGGGGCCTGTCATCGGCTGTCCCCATTTCGTTCACGCGAAGGCGCGAAGGCGTGAAGAACGGAAGGCTGATTCACGCGGAGGCGCGGAGGCGCGGAGACGTTGCTCTGCTTTGCGGCGTCAGCCGCTGTCACATTCGCATGATATTTGACTGGCCGCTTGGAATGGAGGCCGCTGGCGCGGCAGGGGCAGCTCTCCGCGTCTCCGCGCCTCCGCGTGAAACTGCCTTCGCGCCTTCGCGCCTCCGCGTGAACCAGAACCATCACAACCCCCGCGCCTTCAGCTTGGCGTCCAGCCGCGGGAACACCCGCCGCGCATTGCCCTCGAAGATCGCCGCGCGCTCGGCGTCGGAAATGTCCAGCGCATCGACGTAACGCTTGGTGTCGTCGAAATAATGCCCGGTGGTCGGATCGATCCCGCGCACCGCGCCGATCATCTCGGACCCGAACAGGATGTTCCTGTTCGCGATCACGTCGGCGAGCAGGTCGATGCCCGGCTGGTGGTAGACGCAGGTGTCGAAGAAGATGTTGTTCATGAGATGCGTGTCGAGGCTCGGCTTCTTGAGCATGTCCGCCAGCCCGCGATAGCGTCCCCAATGATATGGCACGGCGCCGCCGCCATGCGGGATGATGAAGCGCAGCGTCGGGAAGTCGGCGAACAGGTCGCCTTCCAGCAGCTGCATGAACGCGATCGTGTCGGCCGCGATGTAGTAGCCGCCGGTCGCATGCATCGCCGGATTGCAGCTGCCCGAGACATGGATCATCGCCGGCACGTCGAGCTCGACCATTTTCTCGTAGAAGGGATACCAATAGCGGTCGGTCAGCGGCGGATGGGTGAAGTGCCCGCCGCCCGGATCGGGGTTGAGGTTGCAGCCGATGAAGCCGAGCTCGTTCACGCAGCGCTCGAGCTCGTCGATGCTCGCGGCCATGCCCGCCTTGGGCGATTGCGGCAGCATGCACACGCCGACAAAGGTCTCGGGGAACAGCCCGACGACGCGCGCGATCAGGTCGTTGCACCGCATCGCCCATTCCCTGGCGACCGCCTCGTCCCCGACATGCGGCGCCATCGCCGAGGCGCGCGGGCTGAAGATCGTGAGGTCGGCGCCCCGTTCCTGGATCAGCCGCAGCTGGTTCGCCTCGATCGTCTCGCGGATCTCGCCGTCGCTGATCTCGGGATAGGGCGGACACGGCGTTCCGGCCTTGAACGCGGCCTTCTGCGCCTCGCGCCATGCGTCGTGCGCCTTGGGCAGCACGGTATAATGGCCGTGACAGTCGATGATGAGGCTCACGCCCGTTCCTCTCCACATGAACCAGCCGTCACCCCGGCCTCGTGCCGGGGTCCTCCGTGCCGCACACGATGCCATAGAGGCTCGCCGGTCTGACCGAGATGCCAAGTGGACCCCGGCACGAGGCCGGGGTGACGGATAGAGTCCGGGCGCGCCATGGCACTCACGCCGCTTGCCCCGTCGCCGAACCGTCGATGCGCGCCAGCTTCGCCGCCAGTCCTTCGGGCGGCACTACGCCCAGCGCCCCCAGCTCCCGCTGCCGGGCGATCGTCCCACGCGTCATCACCGGATCGATGCCCAGCTCCGCCAGCGTGTTGGCGACTTCCTCCATCTCGGCCGCGCGCCGCGTGCCGTGCGCCAGCATCCGGTCGAGATTATAGTCCGCCCGCTCTCGCCAGCCTTGCACCTTCGAGCTCGCATCGAGCGAAGCGAGCACCGCTTCGGTCACGCCGGCGCGGTTCGCGGCAAGGATGCACTCCCCGGTCAGCGCCTCGATCCCCTTGACCATTACCGATCGGATCATCTTGATCGCCGACGCGTCGCCCACCTTCGGCCCGGCGATCTCGACCTTGGTGAAGCCGATCGCCGCCAGCGCCGCCGCGGCGTCCGCGGCATGCGGCCCGGCGACCAGCAGCGGCACCGCCAGGCCCGCCGGATGCACCGGCGCCATCACTGCGACATCGGCATAGCGCCCGCCCGCCGCCTCGATCGCCGCTGCCGCCGCACGCTTCGTGCCCGGCGCGACGCTGTTCATGTCGAGCCACAGGGCGCCGGGTGCGAGCAGCGCGGCATTGTCCTGCGCGGCAACCAGCGCCTGATCGGCCGTCACCAGCGACAGCACGGCCGCAGCCCCGTCCAGTGCCTCTCGCGCCGTCTCGCAGCCATGCACGCCGCCGACGTCATAGTCCGCCAGCTTGGCCGCGCGGTCAGCCGGATCGCCGGTCTTGAGATCGAACGCCGCGTCGCCGGCGCGCGCGAAGGCGCGGCCGGCCTCGCCAAAGCCGATAAAGGCGACTTTGGCGTTCACGCCCAGCGCGCTTTCGGCGTTCTATCTTGGGGACGTTCCGCCCTGGATGTGGACGCGGGGGATCGGGCGAAAGCCAACTTCGTACACGACATGTTCCGCTTTCTCTCCATCCCCCACGGCTAGGGCGGATCTGGGACTAAACAAAATCCAATTGCCTCACCGGCTATCGGTTTTCCGGAAGTCTTGTTTCAGACGAGGCCGAATGGATCAGGTCGATCAGCCGTTGCTGGCGCGCGGTGGGGCGCCAGTTGACGCGCGTGGTGATGCCGATGGTGCGCACCATGTCGGGCAAATCGGGACCGACCCGGGCGAGCATCCCCGCCTCCACCTCGAGCGCGACCTGATCGGGCGAGAGCAGGGTCAGCAGGTCGCTCTGCGCCAGCATTCCGCGGATCACCATCACCGATCCGCACTCCACCGGCACCTCGGGCAATACCCGGCCGGCGAACAGTGCCTCCCAGTGCGCGCGCAGCGGGGTTCCCGGCGGGCCGACGACCCATTGCCGCGCCGCGAGCTGGTCGAGCGTCACCGGCCGCCCGGCAAGCGGATGCCCGGCGCGGCCGAAGATCGCGAGCCGGTCGGTGAACAGCGGCACCTGCTCGACCCCCGCCGGCGGCGCCTCGCGCAATGCGCCGATCGCCAAGTCGATCACGCCGTCGAGCAGCGGCTCGATCAGCTCGCGCCACGACCCCTCGACCACGTCGATCACCGTCTCCGGCGCCTCGCGCAACCAGGCGGCAAGCGCGTGGGGGAGCAGCAGCGCGCGGCTGAGCGGCATCGCCCCGATCGTGATCCGATCGACATCGGCGCCGTCGCCCCGCGCCTCGGCGATGCCGGCGGCGATCTCGCGCGCCGCTAGCCGCACGCCGCGCGCCATCGCCCTTCCGGCGGGCGTCAGCACCGTGCCGCGCCCGCGCCGCTCGGCCAGGGTCACGCCGCAGATCTGCTCCAGGTCGCGGACCGCGCGATGGATCGCAGGCTGCGACGCGCCGCTCGCGCCCGCCGCGCCGACGAAGCTCTGCGCGTCGCTGAAATGCAGGAACGCGTCGAGCTGGGTGGCGGTCATCAGCCATTCGGGCCGGGTGAAGCCGCGCGCGCCGCGCCCCGGCCGCGACGCCGCGGCGAGATAGCCGAACGCCCGCTCGGCACGCTCGGCCAGCGCCCTGCCCGCCGCGGTGGGCGCGACGCCATCCGGCCGCCGGTCGAACAGCGCGACCTCGAGCTGGCGCTCGAGCTTGCCCAGCCCCTGGGTCAGCGCCGGCTGCGACAGCCCCACCGCCTCCGCCGCCCGGCTGAGGCTCCCCCGCCCCGCCACCGCGGAGAGCGCGCGCAGATGGCGCAGATTGAGCTCGAAGGGTCGCGGCACCGCTATAAGATATCCGGAAAACTTATGGGATGCCATCAATTCCTAAGTGGAACATGTCACGTACGATGTTGCCTTTCCCCCCAACCCCGCCATCCACGTTCCCCAGAGGAGATGTCCAATGTCGGCACGCGTCGTGCAAAACACCCCCCGCACCCCCTTGGACATCGTCGATGGCCTCGGAGAATCAGGCGTCGCCACCGTGCACGAGGCGCAGGGCCGGATCGGCCTGCTCGCCCATTATATGCGCCCGATCTATCCCGGCGCGCGGGTCGCGGGCAACGCCGTCACCATCTCCGCTCCGCCCGGCGACAATTGGATGGTGCATGTCGCGATCGAGCAGCTGCGCGAAGGCGATATCCTCGTCCTCGCACCGACCAGCCCGTGCGTGGACGGCTATTTCGGCGATCTGCTGGCGACCAGCGCGATGGCGCGCGGGTGTCGCGGCCTCGTGATCGACGCCGGCGTGCGCGACGTGCGCGACCTCACCCGGATGGGTTTCCCGGTCTGGTCGAAGGCGGTGTTCGCGCAGGGTACGGTCAAGAACACGCTGGGGTCGGTGAACGTGCCGATCGTCTGCGCCGGGGCGGCGATCGAACCGGGCGATGTGATCGTCGCCGATGACGACGGCGTTTGCGTGGTGAAGCGCCAGGATGCCACGGCAGTGCTGGAGCAGGCACGCGCACGCGAAGCGGCGGAGGAAAGCAAGCGCAAACGCCTGGCGGCGGGCGAGCCGGGGCTCGACATCTACGACATGCGCCCGAGACTGGCCGAGATGGGTCTCAAATATGAGTGACGGCATCCGCTGCATGTGGATGCGCGGCGGCACGTCGAAGGGAGGTTACTTCCTCAAGGACGACCTGCCCGCCGATCCCGCCGCGCGCGACGCGTTCCTGCTGCGCGTGATGGGATCGCCGGACCCGAGGCAGATCGACGGGATGGGCGGCGCCGATCCGCTGACCAGCAAGGTCGCGGTCGTGAGCAAGTCGGCACGCGAGGGTGTCGATGTCGACTATCTGTTCCTGCAGGTGTTCGTCGATCAGCCGATCGTCACCGATGCGCAGAATTGCGGCAATATCCTCGCCGGGATCGGTCCCTTCGCGATCGAGCGCGGTCTAGTGCAGGCGCAGGACGGCGAGACCCGCGTCGCGATCTTCATGGAGAATACCGGGCAGGTCGCCGTCGCCACCGTGCAGACGCCCGGCGGCAGGGTGCGCTACGCGGGGAGTGCCGCGATCAGCGGCGTTCCCGGCACCGCGGCGCCGATCCCCCTTGCCTTCCGCGATACCGCCGGATCCTCCTGCGGCGCATTGCTGCCGACCGGCAACGGTGCCGACGAGATCGACGGGGTGAAGGTGACGCTGATCGACAACGGCATGCCGTGCGTGGTCATCGCCGCCAGCGACATGGGCATCACCGGTTACGAGGACCGCGACACGCTCGACGCCGATGCCGCTATGAAAGCGAAGGTCGAGGCGATCCGCCTGAAGGCCGGGCCGCTGATGAAGCTGGGCGACGTCACTGGAAAGTCGGTGCCCAAGATGATGCTGGTCGCTGCACCCCGAGAGGGCGGCGCGATCGCCGTGCGTTCGCTGATCCCGCATCGCGTCCATGCCTCGATCGGGGTGCTCGGCGCGGTGAGCGTGGCGACGGCATGCCTGATCGAGGGATCGCCCGCCGCGGCGCTGGCGCAGGTGCCCGGGGGGACAAGCAAGACGCTGGGAGTCGAGCATCCCACGGGCGTCACCGAATGCGTGGTCACCGTCGATGCGGACGGCGCCCCGGTCGAAGCCGGGATGCTGCGCACCGCGCGTAAATTGATGGATGGAGAGGTATTCGCGTGAAGGACGAAGCGGGGCGTATCCGCAGCTGGGCGCTCGAGCCATCCAAGCCGCGCTACGCCCCGCCGCCGGGCGCCGTGGACGCCCATTGTCACGTCTTCGGCCCGATGGCGCGGTTCCCGTTCAGCCCCAAGGCCAAGTACCTGCCGCAGGATGCGGGGCCGGAGATGCTGTTCGCGCTGCGTGACCAGCTGGGCTTCAGCCGCAATGTGATCGTCCAGGCGAGCTGTCACGGAACCGACAATCGCGCCACGCTGAACGCGATCGCGAGGTCGAACGGGAAGGCCCGCGGGGTCGCGGTGGTCGATCCGGCGATTTCCGACGGAGAACTCGACTCGCTGCACGACGGCGGCATCCGCGGGGTGCGGTTCAATTTCCTCAAGCGGCTGGTGGACGACGCGCCCAAGGACAAGTTCCTCGACGTGGCGCATCGCATCGCGCGGCTGGGCTGGCATGTCGTGGTCTATTTCGAGGCGGACATTCTCGAGGAGATGAGGCCGTTCCTCGATGCGATTCCCGTGCCGGTGGTGATCGACCATATGGGCCGGCCCGATGTCCGGCAGGGCTCCGACGGCGCGGACATGCGCGCCTTCCGCGCGTTGCTCGACAGCCGCGACGACATCTGGACCAAGGTGACCTGCCCCGACCGGCTCGATCCGGCAGGCCCGCCCTATGCCGATTTCATCGCCGCCGTGCGGCCGCTGGTCGAGGCCTATCCCGACCGCGTGCTGTGGGGCACCGACTGGCCGCATCCCAACATGGAAAGCGTGCTGCCCGACGATGGCGCGCTGGTCGATGTGATCCCGGCGATCGCGCCTGCCGCCGAGCTGCAGCACAAGCTGCTGGTCGCCAATCCGATGCGCCTCTATTGGCCCGAAACGTCCGTGACGCGCCGGGCCTAGGTCAAGAACCGATACAAGTCGTTGTTATCGGGAATCAATTCACCTTCGTTCGTCATCCCCGCGAAGGGCGGGGATGACGAAGTTTGAATATGGGTCCCCAACCTAGAAGCGCCCGGAGACCTGCACATACCAGCTGCGCGGCCGTGCGAAGATGCGCTCGGCATAGCCCAGCGTGGCGAGGGAGGCGTTGCCCTGAATCAGATAACGCTCGTCGAACAGGTTGTTCACGCCCCCGCTCAGCTCGACCCCGTTGTCGAGCTTGAGCGTCAGCGAGGCATTGCCCACGAAATAGCCGTCCTCCTCGATCAGCGGTACGCTGCCGGTGATGAAGCTGATCTTGGAGGTGTAGCTGCCGTCGATCCGGGGCGTCAGCGTCGTCTCGCCACCCAGCGGGATCGCGTAGGAGATACCGAAATTCGCCTGGTAATCGGGCGTGAAGGGCAGATCGTCACCCGGCGCCACGGTCGCGGTCGCGCCCGGTACTGGGGTGATGCTCTTGATCTTGTCGTCGAGGATGCTGAGCCCCGCGTCGAGGGTCAGGCCCCAGGCCGTGCGCAGGCTCGCCTCGGCCTCGAAGCCGCGGATGCGCGCTTCGCCCGCGTTGAACAGCAGCGGCACCACGCCCTGGCGGAAGATCAGCTGGATGTCCTGATATTCTGCCTGGAACGCGGCGAGGTTGACGCGCAGCCGGCCGAACTGGGTCTTCGCACCGACCTCGTAGCTGGTCACCTTCTCCTCGTCGAAGGGCACCGGAAGGTTGCCGGCGGGCGCGGCATTGTAGCGGGTGTTGAACCCGCCCGACTTGAAGCTGCGCGCATAGGAGGCATAGGTGCTGATTGCGTCGTTCCAGCGATACTGGACACTCGCCGATCCGGTCAGCGCCGAGAAGGTCTCGGTGAAGGGACGGTTGAAGATGAACAGCGGCCCGCCCTGCGAGGTCGCCAGCGTCGGCAACGGGCTGGGATCGGGCTGCGTGCCCGGGAACAAGTTCAGCACGGTCCCCTGATAGGTCTTGCGGTCCGAAGTGTAGCGCAGCCCGCCGCTGAGCTCGAGGCCCTGCACCGGCTCCCAGCTCAGCTCGCCGAATGCCGCGACCGAATCGGTCTCGAGCCGCGAAATCTGCAGATCGCGCGTTGCCGGCCCGCCCGCGAGGATCGACGCGATCACCGGCGGCGAAGGCGGGAAAGACAGCGGCACGGTCGCGCGCTCGTTGGTGGTCTCGTTGAAATAATAGCCACCCAGGATCGCGTTCACCTTCCCCAGATCGAGCTGGAGCTGGACCTCCTGGCTGAACTGTTGCGACTTCGAGCCGACATCGGTGGTGATCATCAGGAACGGCGTGTTGTCGGCATCGCGGATGCCGCGCGATTCGGTCTCGCGGTAAGCCGTGATCAGCTTCACGGTTGCCTGATCCGTGAGCCGGATATTGCCGGTCGCGGCCAGCCCCCAGACTTCGGACGTGCTCAGCACCGCCGCGGTGCCGCCGTTGACGAAATCGCCGCGCGCCTGGAAGTCGTTGGCGCAGCGCGCGTCGTTGATCAGCGGCACGTTGGGCGCGCCGAAGCGCGGATCGCCGGGCGCCAGCGGCGCGAAGGGAATGGTCGCGCCGGGGCAGCCCGCCGCGACGCTGACGATCGCCGCCACTGGCGCCTGCTCGTTGATCCCTGCGAACACGAACGGAGCGCCATGCTCGTCCTGCTTGCTGTAATCGGCGCGCATCACCAGGTCGAAGTCCGCCGACGGCTCCCATTTGAGCGAGCCCGCGAACGAGTAGCGGTTCTCATTCCCCAGATCGAGTCCGTCGAACGCGCGGATCACATAGCCGTCGCGCTTGCGGAATCCGCCCGAGAGGCGCGCCGCGACGGTCTCCCCAATCGGGATGTTGAGCGCCGCGAAGCCCTCGTACCAGTCGTCGCCGCCGACGCGGAAGCGCGCGCGGCCGCTGAATTCGCCGAGCTCGGGTTGCTTCGTGCGCACGAGGATCGCGCCGCCGATCGTGTTGCGCCCGAACAAGGTACCCTGCGGCCCGCGCAGCACCTCGACGCTGGCGATGTCACCGAAGTCGATCGCGCCGCCGACGGCGCGGCCGAGATACACCTCGTCGAGATAGATGCCGACCCCCGGATCGACCGCCGCGGTCGGATCGACCTGTCCGACGCCGCGAATGAACACCACGGAGGAGGCGCTGTTGCCCGAAAGCTGGCCCGCCGGCTTGAACTGGAGGCTCGGCGTGATGCGCTCGAGATCCTGGGTCTGCTGGACTTGCCGGTCCTCGAGCATCTCGGCACTGAATGCGGAGATCGCGACGGGCGTGTCCTGCAGGCTTTCCTCGCGGCGGCGGGCGGTGACCAGGATCTCCGTCGGATCCTCGGCCGCCAGATCCCCGGCAGGCGGGGCATCGACCTGGGCGTGAGCTTCTTGCGGAAGCAACCCGCTCGCCAGGATAAGCGCCATCGCGGCACCGCAAGCGAAGTGCGCGCGCGTGAATGCCAAATGCCCAGCCATGCAATCCTCCCTAGGCTCGAAACCCTCACGGGGTTTCATTCTGGGCCGAGGTTCGCACTCTAATTAGTTTACGTCAATAACTGTTATGGCATAGAGCAATTTATCGGAGGATTGCCCCTCGCGGGAGGCCAGCTGCAGTGGCAGCGGGGTGTGATCGAAGACGGCGGACGGCGCTTGAGGAAATGCGCGCGCGCATCTATCGCTAAACTTGTTAATAGACATAACAAACCAGCGAATGTGGGAGGGAATATGGCCACCGATCCGCGCGAAGTGATCGACCGCGAGCCCATGTCGCGCTTCCAATGGAGCGCCGTCGCGACGATGATCGGCTTGAACGCGCTCGACGGGTTCGACGTGCTGTCGATCAGCTTTGCCTCGCCCGGCATCGCCAAGGATTGGGGCATCGACCGCGCCGCGCTGGGCATCGTGCTGTCGATGGAGCTGGTCGGCATGGCGGTCGGATCCCTGTTCCTCGGCGGGGTGGCCGACCGGATCGGACGGCGCGCGACGATCCTTTCCTGCCTGTGCCTGATGACGGTCGGCATGCTCGGCGCGGCGAGCGCGCACGGCGTGGAGGTGCTCTCGGCGTGGCGCGTACTCACGGGGATCGGGATCGGCGGGATGCTTGCGGCGACCAACGCCGCGGTCGCCGAGGCAGCGAATGCGAAGCACCGCTCGCTGGCGGTGGTGCTGATGGCCGCCGGCTATCCGGTCGGCACGATCGTCGGCGGGTCGGTCTCGGCGGTGCTGCTGTCGATGTATGACTGGCGCGCGGTGTTCCTGTTCGGCGCGGTCTGCTCGGTGCTGTTCATCCCGCTGGTGCTCTGGCGCGCGCCCGAATCGGTCGCGTTTCTGATGCACAAACGCCCGCCCGGGGCACTCGAACGGATCAACGCGACGCTCGCGCGGATGGGCCATGCGCCGGTCGATGCCCTGCCCGAACCGCAGGCGGCGGCGCGCAAGGTGCCGCTGGTCGATCTCTTCTCGCCTGGCCTGATGCGGCCGACGGTGCTGCTCACCCTCGCCTATCTCGCGCATATCATGACCTTCTATTTCATCCTCAAATGGATCCCGAAGATCGTGGTGGACATGGGTTTTCCTCCGCCCGAGGCGGCGGGCGTGCTGGTATGGGCCAGCATCGGCGGGGCAACCGGATCGCTGATCCTCGGGCTGCTCACCGGCAAGATCCGGCTGCTCGCGCTCACCATCTTCGCGATGCTGCTCTCGACCGTGCTGGTGATCGTGTTCGGACGCGCGCAGAGCGATCTTGCCGCGCTTTCGACCGTTGCGGCACTGGCCGGTTTCGCGACCAACGCAGGCGTGGTCGGGCTCTATGCGCTGATCGCCCAGTCCTTCCCGACCGGCGTGCGCGCCACGGCGACCGGCTTCGTGATCGGCGTCGGCCGCGGCGGATCGGCGCTGGCGCCGGCGCTGGCCGGATTCCTGTTTGCCGCGGGCCACGGGCTCCAGACGGTCGCGATCCTGATGGGGCTGGGCTCGATCATCGGGGCGATCGCGTTGTTCGCGATGCGCGGCTGGTCCGCGCCGGTCGAAGCCTCGAGCCACAGGAATAGCGGTGCCTGATGCGCCCGAGCGTCGCGCAGGGTCCAAATAGCCGTTGCAATGCGATCCTAATGCTATAGCATATAGCAATATTAGGAGAGGCGTCATGGCAACGATCGCACCGCCGGCACCCGGCGACACCTTCACCCGTCTCAACCCCGTGACCGGCGAGGTCGCGACCGAGGCGCGGGCGTTCACCGTCGATCAGGCGAACCAAGCGGTCGAGGCCGCCGCCGCCGCCTTCCCGGCCTGGTCGGCGCTCGGCCCCAACGCACGTCGTGCGGCACTCACCAAGGCAGCCGATGCGCTCGCTGCGAAGGCCGAGGACTTCGTCGCGGCGATGAAAGGCGAGATCGGGGCGACCGAAGGCTGGGCACGCTTCAACCTGATGCTTGCGGTGAGCATGATCCGCGAGGCCGCGGCGCTCACCACCCAGATCGGCGGCGAGGTGATCCCGTCGGACAAGCCCGGCTGCATCGCGATGGCGATCCGCGAGCCGGTGGGGGTGCTGCTCGGCATCGCGCCGTGGAACGCGCCGATCATTCTGGGCGTGCGCGCGGTGGCGGTGCCGCTGGCATGCGGCAATACGGTAGTGCTCAAGGCGAGCGAGCAATGCCCACGTACCCACAGCCTGATCGCCGAAGCGTTTGACGAGGCGCTACCCAAGGGAGCGGTGAGCATCGTCACCAATGCGCCCGAGGACGCGCCCGCGATCGTCGGGGCGCTGATCGACAACCCGCATGTCCGCCGCATCAACTTCACCGGATCGACCGCGGTTGGCCGGATCATCGCCAAGCGCGCCGCAGAGCATCTCAAGCCGGTCCTGCTGGAGCTGGGAGGCAAAGCCCCGATGATCGTACTGGAGGACGCCGATCTGGACGAGGCGGTCAAGGCCGCTGCGTTCGGCGCGTTCATGAACCAGGGCCAGATCTGCATGTCGACCGAGCGGATCATCGTCGTCGACGCGGTCGCCGACGCCTTTGTCGAGAAGTTCGCGGCCAAGGTGGGAACGATGCCGGTCGGCGATCCGCGCGAGGGCAAGACGCCGCTCGGCGCGGTGGTCGATCAGAAGACGGTCGATCATGTGAAATCGCTGATCGACGACGCGCTCGCCAATGGCGCGGTGCAGGTGAACGGCGGCGAGGCGAATGGCGTGCTGATGCCGGCCCATGTCGTCGACAAGGTGACGCCGCAGATGAAGCTGTTCCGCGACGAGAGCTTCGGCCCCGTGGTCGGCGTGATCCGGGCGCGCGACGAGGCACAAGCGATCGAGCTGGCCAACGACACGGAATATGGTTTGTCCGCATCGGTGTTCACCCGGGACACCGCGCGAGGGCTCAAGGTCGCCAGGCAGATCAAGTCGGGCATCTGCCATGTCAACGGCCCCACCGTGCACGACGAGGCGCAAATGCCGTTCGGCGGGGTCAAGGCTTCCGGCTATGGCCGCTTCGGCGGCAAGGCGGGGATCGACAGCTTCACCGAGCTGCGCTGGATCACGATCGAGACCGAGCCGGGCCATTATCCGATTTGAAGCAATGCCGTCGCCCCGGTGAAAGCTGGGGCCTCCCGCCGCATGCGCATCGCTTGCGGCATGGGATCCCGGCTTTCGGCGGGATGACGATCAGAAGGAAAGCGAACTACATGACCGAGACTTCCGCCAACGGCGTCGTCGCCTATGATGTCGAGAACGGCATCGCCTGGGTGCGCTTCAATCGCCCGGACAAACGCAACGCGATGAGCCCGACGCTCAACCGCGACATGATGGAGGTGCTCGACGCGCTCGAGTTCCGCGACGATGTCGGTGTACTCGTGCTGAGCGGCGAAGGCCCGGCGTGGACCGCGGGCATGGATCTCAAGGAATATTTCCGCGAGACCGAGGCGCAGGGCCTCGCCGGCACGCGCAAAGCGCAGCGCGAGAGCTATGGCTGGTGGCGGCGCCTGCGCTGGTACCAGAAGCCGACGATCGCGATGATCAATGGCTGGTGCTTCGGCGGCGGCTATGGTCCGCTCTTCGCCTGCGACCTCGCATTTGCGGCGGAGGAAGCGAAGTTCGGCCTCAGCGAGATCAACTGGGGCATCCTGCCGGGCGGCGGCGCGACCAAGGTCGCGACCGAGCTGATGCCCTTCCGCAAGGCGATGTACCACGCGATGATGGGCGAGAATATCGACGGCAAGACCGCCGCCGAGTGGGGCTTGGTCAACGAGGCCTTGCCGCTCGCCGAGCTCAAGGACCGCGTGACCGAGGTGGCCAATGTGCTGTTGCAGAAGAACCCGGTGGCGCTGAAGGCGACCAAGGATGCGATCCGCCGCGTCGGCGTGATGAGCTATGACGATGCCGAGGACTATCTGGTGCGTGCGCAGGAGGCGGCAAACTCGTACGACAATGACGGGCGCAAGGAAGGCATCCGCCAGTTCATCGACGAGAAGAGCTACAAGCCCGGCCTTGGCGCCTACGACAAGGATCGCGTGAAAGCGTGATCGAACGATAATTCTCCTCGCCTCGGTACGGAGACGGGGACCATGCGAAGCATGGTGGGGGTCGACACGAGCGGCGTGTTTCGAGACGAACCCCCTCCGTCAGCGCTTCGCGCTGCTACTCCCCATACCGGGGAGGATTGCGATGCACATAAGCGGATCGACACCTCATGCCCGACCTTTCCCGCCTGCTTATCCCGCGCTCGGTCGCGATCGTCGGCGCCTCCCCCACGCCAGGCGCGCTCGGCAATTCGGTACTGCGCAACCTCGAACGGCACGACTATGCGGGCGAGATCCACCTCATCAACCCCAAGCGCGACGAGATCGACGGACGCAAGTGCCTGAAGTCGATCGAGGAACTGCCGCAAGGCGTGGACGCGGCAGTGCTGGCGATCCCCGGTCCGGCGGTGCTGCCCGCGGTGCAGGCGCTCGCCGCCCGCGGCGTGGGCGCGGCGATCATCTTCGCCGCGGGTTTCGCCGAAGGCGGTGAGGAGGGCCTCGCAGCGCAGGCTGAGGTCGCACGCATCGCCGCCGAACATGGCATGATTGTCGAGGGACCCAATTGCCTCGGCATGGTCAATCACGCCGCAGGCGTCCCGCTGACTTTCGTCGAGGCGCCCGTGCTCAATCTCGCCGGCAAGCCGGCGGTTGGCATCGTCAGCCAATCAGGCGCGATGGCGGTGGTGCTGGGCACGACGCTGATGGGCAAGGGGTTGGGCATCAGCGTTTCGGTCTCGACCGGCAACGAGGCCGCATCCGGCGTCGAGGACTATGTCGAGCATCTGATCGCCGACCCCGCCACGCCGGCGATCGGCATGATCGTCGAGCAGTTCCGCAAGCCCGCACGCTTCCTCGCGCTCGCCGAACGGGCACGCGCAGCGGGCAAGTATATTGTCCTGCTCCATCCCGGCACATCCAGCGCCGCACGCGAATCCGCCGCGACCCATACCGGCGCGATGGCCGGCGACTGGCAGCTGATGAAAGCCAAGGTCGAGCGTGCCGGCGTCGTGCTGGTCGACAGCCTCGAAGCCTTGGGCGACGTGCTCGAACTCACCGTGCGCGCCACGACGGTGCGCAAGGGTGGCACCGCGGTGCTCACCGAATCCGGCGCGTTCAAGGCGCTCACCCTTGATCTTGCCGAGCAGATCGGCCTCGCCCTTCCCGCGATGGCGGGAGCGACGGCGGACGCGATGCGGAAGGCGATCCCCGATTTCATCCCGGTTTCCAACCCGATGGACCTGACGGCGCAACCGCTGGTCGATCCTGATCTCTATCGCCGCGCGATGACGCCGCTGCTGGCGGACGACAATTTCGCGGCGCTCGTGTTCGGGATCATCCAGACCGACGTGGCGACGTCCGAGCGCAAGTTCCCCGCGATCATCGAAGCGGTGACTGCGCTGAAGCCCGAAAAGCCGGTCATCTTTGCCGGGTTGGACGAAGGCGCGCCGGTGCCGCCCGAATATGTCGAGGCGTTGCGCGCGATCGGCGTTCCCTATTTCCCTTCGCCCGACCGCGCCTTCCGCGCGCTAGGACATCTGCAGCGCCTCGCCGAGCGCGATTTCAGCCGAGCCGGCGGCGCGCCACTCGCACTGGACCCGCCATCGGGCGTGCTCCCGGAATATCGCGCCAAGGCGCTGCTCGGTGCGGCGGGAATCCCCTTCCCTGCCGGCGGGTTCGCGGCGAGCCTTGACGAGGCCAAGGCAATCGCTGCCCGCATCGGCTATCCCGTGGCGATCAAGGCGCAGGCGGCGGCGCTCAGCCACAAGAGCGAAGCAGGCGGGGTGCTGCTCAACATCGGCGATGACGCCGCACTCGGTACCGCCTGGGACAAGCTCTACGGCAATGTCGCCGCCTATGACGCATCGATCGCGCTCGACGGCGTGCTGGTCGAGGCGATGGGCAAGCGCGGGGTCGAGCTGATCGTCGGCGCGCGCAGCGATCCCGACTGGGGTCCGGTGATCCTGGCCGGATTCGGCGGCGTGACCGCCGAACTGCTCCACGACGTGCGCCTGCTGCCCATCGACCTGACACATGACGCGATCGCCGCCGAGTTGCGCCGGCTCAAGCAGGGCGCGCTGCTCGACGGCTATCGCGGCTCGCCCGCGCTCGACGTCGATGCGGTGGCGAAGCTGATCGCCGGACTCGGCCGTGTGCTCGCGGGCACGCCGTCGATCCGCGAGATCGACCTCAATCCCGTGGTCGTCTATCCCAAGGGCGTGGTGGCGCTCGATGCGCTAATCCTCGCTGGATAGGAGGACGCGGCGAAGCTTGGCGTGATCGCCGGCACGCGCGTGAGAGCCAAAGCAGCTGCCGGCCTTCAGGCGATCGGAGCCTCACGTCCCTCGATCCTGCCGAGCAGGTCGAGAAGGGTCGCCTTTTCGAGCTGCGTGAAGCCTGCGAGCATGTTCCGTTCGTGGCGCTCGATCCTCGAGAGACACTCGCCGAGCATCGCGCTTCCCGCCGCGGTGATGTTGAGCGCGAAAGCGCGGCGGTCCGAGGGATCGACGTCGCGCGTGATCAACCCCCTCTCGACCAGTTCGTTGATCAAAGAAACCATGTTCGCGCGCTTGATCCCAAGGATCCGCCCGACGGTGCCTTGATTGATACCCGCGCTTCCCGACACCACCGCGAGTATGCCGATCAGCACCTGGCGCATCTCCGTGCCTTCCATCGCGGCCGCGAAATCCGCCGCGAACGCGCCCGAGGCGCGGCGTAGATGATATCCCACGAGCGGGCCTAGCGCGCCGAGACCATGTTGTTCCTTTGACATAAGCTGGACGGAAGGCATGTTTGCCGCCCACCGTCAATCCGTGCGCCGCTCTCCTTCGTTATCGTCGACGCGATGCTCTGTGCACGCGAGGCCGGCCCTGCCTGGAATCTCCAGTTTGCGCATTCGCCGCGCCGCTAGACATTTCGTGGAATTCTACCACGGTCAGCGGTCGTTCGCGATCTGCTGGACCGCGTGATCCGAGGCGATGTCCGGCGGGCGCGTGGCGCTGGCGTCGCATGCGGCGAGGACGAGAAGCGCGTCCGCACAGCATTCGCTCCACTCGTCCGTTCGCCCTGTCCGGCTGGCGGCAAGCGCGCGGGCAACCAGCTCCACCTTGGTCATGCCTCTCCGCCCTCCTCCGGCGAGAATATTCCCGACGGTTCCAGATGCAACGAAAACGAATGCCTTACATACAATTACAATGAAACGCATTCCACAGATTCTTGTGTTCTCCCTCTCATGAAATATGTATGTCTTACATACAGAATCAATGGAGGGATGCGGCGTGCAGAACAACGCGAACGTGCGGCCCGCGGGCCAGGAGTGCGCGCCGGATCTGCTGCGCGGACTCTCGATCGAAATCACGGCAAAGGACCATGACAGGATCGGGTCGCTCCGCGGGCGGGTTCCGGATCGCACGCCGATCTCGATCACGTTCCTGCCGGGCGAAGATTTCGACTCCCGCGTATTGGCGGCGCGCCGGGTTCGCGATGCCGGGTTTACGCCGGTTCCGCATATTTCCGCGCGACGGCTGCATTCGGCCGGCGAACTTGATTCCTTTCTGGCGGCGCTGACCGGCACGGCTTCGGTCGACCGGGTATTCGTCGTCGCCGGCGATATCGCCCAGCCCGCGGGCCCCTTTGACGACGCGCTTTCGGTGATCCGCTCGGGCGCGCTCGGACGGCACGGTATCCGGCATGTCGGCATTGCCGGCTATCCCGAGGGACACCCCGACATCGCCCGAGCGGCGCTCGAGCGGGCGCTGTTCGACAAGCTGGAGGCGCTGGAGGCGGCTGGTCAAGGCAGTTGGATCGCGACCCAGTTCGGCTTCGACGCCGATCCGGTGCTGGACTGGTTGGCCACGCTGCGCACACGCACCGCCGTGCCGGTGCGCGTCGGGGTGGCGGGACCTGCGAGCATCAAGGCGCTGATGCGCTTCGCCGCGCGCTGCGGCGTCGGCGTGTCGGCGAAGGTGATGGCGAAATACGGGCTGTCGCTCACCCAATTGCTGGGCAGCGCCGGACCGGGTCCGCTGATCGAGGAACTGGGCGAGCGGCTGGAGCCGGTAGTCCATGGAGACGTCCGGCTTCACTTCTACCCGTTCGGCGGGCTCGAGAAGACGGCCGAGTGGATCGCCGGCGCGCGCCGGACTTGAGCAGGGAGGGCACGCCATCTGCGGCGTGCCCTCCTTCCGATCAGGCCTCCACCCTGGCGGTGCGCCAGCCCTGATGATAGGTCTCGCGCGCCACGCGCGAATAGGGGACGGGGCTGACCACCGCGCGCACCTCGATCTGCTTGTGCGGCTCCACCGTGGTCTTGCGCGTGCCGCCATCGGGTTCGCCCCAGACGACGCGGAGCTCGGTCCCGACCGGGATTTCCGGATCGATCGTCGCGAGGCTGAGCGCCGTCTTCTCGTTGTAGCTGTAGCCGGTGAACATCGACAGCCCGACCGTTGCGCCGGTGGCATCGACTACCTTGTCATAGCTGGACGAGGCATAGTTCGCGAGCGGCAAGTCGAAGAACTTGTACTGATCGCCATCGGGGTCGAACAGCGACGCGAAGATCTTGGCCATGTCGTCGCCATTCCAGGCGAGCGTCACTTTGCGGCGCTGGCTGTCCTTGTCGAGCGCTTCCAGCGCCTCGCGGCCATGGAAATCATGGTCGAACTTGACGAACGGGCCATAGCCGAGCTCATAAGGCGTCAGGTAATAGTCCTCGACATTGCCGGACACGAAGCTGCCGCCGATCGCGCCGGTCGCTTCATAGCTGTCGGCGCCCAGCCATTCGCGATACGCCTTCAGCTTGTCGCCGGTGTAGATCGCGGGAAGCGGCGACGGGATCCAGCCGCTCTCCAGCGTGTTCGAGGGATAGGCGCGGCTACCGCACGGCACGATGCCGAATTCCGCGCCCGCCGCCAGGATCGCGGCACGGATCTCCTCCTGCTCCTCATAGGGGCCCCAGATCTCCAGGCCCGGCGCACCCGACATGCCGTGGCGCAGCGTGCGGACCTTGCGGCCGGCGATGTTCATCTCGCTCATGTTGAAGAACTTGAGCTGCTCGAGCGGACCGCCATGGAGCTTCTCGATGATCTCCCAGGCGCGCGGGCCCTGGATCTGGAAACGCCAGTTGACGCGCTTGACCGGCTTGCCCATCGGGCGCGACGGGCTGCGGTCGTCCTTGACGATCTGGACGTCATAGCCGCCGGTCTCGGCATGGAACGTCAGCCAGTTGGCGGCCGGCGCGCGGCCGACATAGACGAACTCCTGCTCGGCCAGCCAGAACAGGATGCCATCGCCGATCACGTGGCCATAGGGCGTCGTCGGAACATATTGCTTCGCCTTATTGACCGCGAAGCCCTTCATCGAATTGATCGCGGTGTCGCTGATCAGCTTGAGCGCATCGGGGCCGCTGATGAACAAGTCGACCATGTGGTGCGACTGGTCGAACAGCACGGCGGAGTGCTGCCAGGCCCATTGCTCCGAACGCCAATTGTGAAACTCCGGCGCGACGACGGGATAGACATAGGCGCCGATCTGCGAATTGCGCAGCATATCGACGGGATTGCCCGCCGCGTTGAGTAGCTGCTCCAGGTTGGTTGCCGTCATCTAGCGATTCCTCTCTCGATTTTCTCACAGGGTTAAGCCGCCGCGCGTATCGCGCTTGCCCCTTTCTATCTCGCGCGATATTGGTATGCAATACATACAAATTGCGCGGTACGTCCGCGAGACAGGGAGAGATCGAATGACTCGGATTGCGCATGTCCTGACGCTGTCGTGCACCGACCGGCCGGGCCTGGTCGCAACGATCTCGGGGCAGCTTTTCGGAGGCGGCGCGAACATCCTCGAGGCACAGCAATTCGACGATGTCGAAACCGGGCGCTTCTTCATGCGCATCCTCTTCGATTGCCCGGCGAACGCCTATGCGGCCCTTCACGACGGTATCGCCGAGACCGCAGCCCGCTTCGAAATGGACTGGAAACTGCGCGCGCGTGACCGTCGCACGCGCACCCTACTGCTCGTCTCGCGCATGGATCATTGCCTGGGCGACCTGCTGTACCGAACTCGCATCGGCGAGCTGCGGATGGATGTGGCGGGAATTGTGTCCAATCATCCGCGAGAGGCGCTCAACGTCTCGCTGATCGGCGACATTCCCTTCCATCACCTGCCGATCACCAGGGAGACCAAGCCGCAACAGGAAGCGCAGATCAAGGCGCTGGTGGCGGCGACGGGCGCCGAACTGGTGGTGCTGGCGCGCTACATGCAGATCCTGTCGGACGATCTTTCCGCATTCCTGGCCGGCCGCTGCATCAACATCCACCACAGCTTCCTGCCGGGGTTCAAGGGCGCCAAGCCCTACCACCAGGCGCATGCGCGAGGCGTGAAGATGATCGGCGCGACGGCTCACTACGTCACCGCCGACCTCGATGAGGGCCCGATCATCGTCCAGGACGTCGAGGCGGTGTCGCATGCCGACACGCCCGAGGATCTGGTACGCAAGGGCCGCGACATCGAACGCCGGGTGCTCGCGCGCGCGGTCGGCTACCAGCTCGAGGACCGCGTGCTGCTGAACGGCAGCAAGACCGTCGTCTTCACGAGCTGACGCCGTGGCGGCGCTGATCGACGGCACGGCGCTGGCCGAGCGGATGACGCAGGAAACCGCAGCGCGAGTCGCCCAACTCTCGTCGCAGCACGGGATCGTTCCCGGCCTCGCGGTGATCCTGGTCGGCGAGGATCCGGCAAGCCGCATTTATGTCGATCGCAAGGTGAGGCAGGCAGGCAAGGCCGGGGTCCGCTCGTTCGAGCATCGCCTGCCCGCCGATACCGATCAGGAAATGCTGCTCGGGCTGATCGCGGCCTGCAATGCGGACGATGCGGTCCATGGCATCCTCGTCCAGCTGCCGCTCCCGCCGCAGATCGACTCGGCGCGCGTGCTCGATGCGATCGATCCCCGAAAGGACGTCGATGGCTTCCACCCTGTCAACGTCGGACGCCTGTCGACCGGCACCGGCGGACTGGTCCCGTGTACGCCGCTCGGCTGCATGCGTCTGCTGGAAACCGTGATCGAGGACTTTCGCGGGCTGAAAGCCGTCGTGATCGGCAAGTCGAACATCGTCGGCAAGCCGGTGGCGCTACTGCTGCTCGATCGCGAGTGTACCGTGACGATCACCCACATCCGGACACGCGCCCTGCCAGAGATCGTGCGGACAGCGGACATATTGGTGGCTGCCGCCGGGAGCCCGGGCCTCGTACAACCCGATTGGGTCAAGCCGGGAGCGGTGGTGATCGACGTCGGCATCAACCGGGTCCGCGGCATCGACGGCAAGGCCCGCATCGTCGGCGACGTGGTTCGAGAGGGGATGGGGCATGCCGCGGCAATCACGCCGGTCCCTGGCGGCGTCGGTCCGATGACGATCGCGTGTCTGCTGGCCAACACCGTGCGCGCGGCGGAACGTCATGGCGTCTGATCGTCCATTCCCCGGCCAAGCCATCCGCGCGGCGAGGGCCAGCGGCCTGGCGATCGAGGTCACCATTTCGGACCTGCAGGTCACGGCGGATATCGGCGTTTATGCGCACGAGCATGGTCGCCCGCAGCCGCTGGTCGTGGACATCATCCTGAACATCGATGCGCCGGCATGCGATGCGCTGGAGGAAACCATCGACTATCAGCACGTTGCCGACGATGCGCACGCGCTCGCACGCGGCAGGACCGCATTGATCGAAACCTATGCGATGCGGCTGGCCGAACGATGCATCGCCTGTCCCCGGGTGCAACGGGTGGAGGTCCGCGTTTCGAAGCCAGGGGCGCTGCGTGGCGGCCTCGCCGGTGCTCGGGCCTCGCTTGTGCGCAGCGCCGCCTAGCGCGATACGCCCGCTCTGGACTGCGCAGTCGCAATCGCGCAGGACGCAAATGTCACCGGAGCGACAGGGAGTTGCATTTGACCGAACAGGCCGAAGCGATCGAGGACGACGGCGGCATCGGCGCGATTGGGGACATTCTCGGGTTTCATATCCGACTGGCCCATGGCGCCGTCTATCGCCACTTCATGGAAACCTTCGAGCATCTCGGCCTGACCCAGAAACAGGTATCGGTGCTCTGGCTCCTCGACGACCACCCGGGGATGGCGCAGACCGACCTCGCACAGCGCCTGCAAATGGACCGCGCGACGACGATGGCGATCGTCAATCGCCTGCAGGCACGCGATTTTCTCGAGCGCGGCAAATCGACCGGCGACCGGCGGCGGCAGACGCTGACCCTGCGTCCGCTTGGCAAGATCGCGTTGGTGGAGGCGCGCAAGGCAATCCTCGAGCATGAGGCATGGCTCAAAAGCCGCTTCAACAAGCGCGAGATCAAGCAATTGATCGCGCTGCTGACGCGTATCCACGAGTGAGCGCGGAAATCCCGCGCTTCAGATCGAATAGAAATCCACGACGGTCGGGATCGTGTCGTTGAGCAGCAGGATGTGCTTGCGCGAGATCCGCCAAGCGCCCGCTTCGTGGCGCAGCGTGTGGCGATAACGGCCGAAGAAGTGATGGGTACGGCCGGCGCGCAGGTCGTACAGGAAGACGGTGAAGCTCGAGGCGATTTCGGCGATGCCGCCGGCACAATCGATCAGCCGGACATTGCCGATCGCGTGCATGCAGCGCGGACGCGGGCGCGATGCGACCGACTGACCCGATCGCGCGCGGAACACGCGGTCCTCCAGGCCGGAGCGCCCGTCATAATAGATCAGCGAGAGTTCGGTGTCCGGATCGGAGGCGGGCGCCTCCTCATCGCGCCACGCGGGCATCCAGAACACCGCATCCTCGGTATAGAGCGCGAGCCATTCGTCCCAACCGCCTTCGTCGAGCAGTGCCGCCTCGCGGTAGAGCAGATCCTCGGCCTCGGCACGAGTGAGCGTCGCGGTCATGCGGGCCCGACTTCCATTGCGAGAGCCATGCGCCGCGCCCATTCACGATAATAATTATGGTAGAGCGTCTCGTCGCACAGCTGCGAATCCGCCAGCACGCTCCGGATCGGCGAAGCACCGATCGCGTCCGACAGCAAGTTGCCGCCCTCGCGGCTCGCAGTCATGCCGCGCGCATAGCCTTGCAGCCAAGGATCGACCCGCCCGGCATGACCGCGCTGGCAGCTTTCATAGGCCACCGTATCGTCGGGAGTCGCCATGCCGGATGGATTGAAGAAATCCTCATATTGCCGGATGCGCTGACGCCGGGCGCCAGCGCTTTCACCCTTGGGTGCGAGGCACCAAGTGCGCATCAAGGTGCGCCCGGGCGCGAGCGGCTGGATCACGCGCAACTGGCTCGACGCATTCTCCGCGATCTGCAGATTGGGAAAGATCGTCAGGTTGCGCATGTTGAAGACCCAGTCGCGGCCCGCCTCGCCGTGCCGAGCGGCGATTGCCTCGGCGCTTTCATACAGCGGATGCGAATCCGCGACGCCGATCCGGCCCCAGTTGAGCACATGTCCGTGCTCGAAGCTGTAGCTGCCCCCCTGCACGCCTTCGGCACTCTCGCTCCACGCCTGCGACTGTTCCCAGATCGACCGCACGGCGACGGCCCCTTCGCCCTTCTGCCGCCGCTCCATGATCCGGATGTAGGAGGGATGCGCTGAAGTGAAGTGATAGGCGTCCGAGCAGTTTTCGAGCTGCAGCTTCCAGTTCGCGTCATAAGTGAAGGCTACCGCGCCCGGCACGAGCTCCACCCCCGCCTCGGGCTGACCGACGACGAAATCGAGGAAGCGCGCGACTCCGCCCAGATGCTGGGCGAGCGTGGGCACATCGGCGGCGAGGCTGCCGAACAGGAAGCCGCGATATTCCTCGAAGTGCGGCAGCCGCGCGAGGCCGTGGTCGCTCCGGTCGAAGGCTTCGGCATAGCAGCCGGCGCGCTGCCATTTGATTCCCCTGTTCCTGCCCGCGCTGTCGAAGCTCCAGCTGTGATAGGGGCAGACATGCATTCGTGCGTTGCCGGCGCGCATCTGGGCAATCTGCGCGCCCTTGTGCGGGCACGAATTGACGAAGGCACGCAACTGGCCTTCGCCGTCGCGCATGATCAGGATGGGGACGCGTCCCGCCTCGGTCGTGAAGAAATCATGCGGCGCGGGTGCCTGCGACGCCAGACCCAGGAACACCCAGCCGCCTTCGAAGATGTGGCGAATCTCGAGGTCGAAAATGTCGGGCTCACGAAAGATCGCACGGTTGACGCGGAAAATGCCTTCTTCCGGCCGGTCGTCGATCAGCCCGGCCAAGTCGATCGTCATGCGCCGCTTCCGCTCGCCACCGCGTCCTGCTGCGCTTCCATCGCCCCGGCGTAGAGCGCCGCGGCGCGCCAGAAGCATAAGGCCGCCAGCACCGGCGTCACCGCGATGATCAGCATCGAATAGCGAATCGCGCGATCACCCAGTTGGCTGGCGAGCAGATCGTTGAGCAGTCCGACTGCGCCTGGCCCCACGACATTGCCGATCAGGCTGGCGCCGAGCAATATCACCGATATCCCCAGCGCGCGGCGTCGCTCGCCGACCACGTTCACCACCGCCGCGAAGATCGGCGCTTGGTGGATGAGGGTGAAGAAGCTGGTGAGCGCGAAGCCGCCGACCCATGCGAGCTGCGAGTTGCCGAGCAGGAACAGCGCCTCCGCCGGTCCCGCCAGCAGGCAGGCGACCGCGGGAATGCCGACTCGCCAGAAGACGCGCCGCTTGGGAAGCCGGTCGATCAGCAGTCCGCCCAGCAGGATGCCGACCAGGCCGATGATGCCGCGCGTCGGCCCGATGATATTGGCAACCTCGGCGATATTCAGGCCGTGGACGCGCACGAAGAAGGTCGGCGTCCATGCTCCGGCCGCCCAGATGTTCGCGCCCATCAATGTGACTCCGGCGAAGATCCAGGCGAAGCAGCGGTTGACGAACAGCGCGGCGAGGTCGCCGAACAGCGAACGCGCGATCGGCAGCCGCTTGGGCGGCGGCGAGGTGCGCTCGGGCTCGCGCATGGTGAACATCATCAACAACGCCAGCAGGCAGCCGGGCAACCCCATGACGACGAACATCGCGCGCCAGCCATGATGCTGCGCGACCCATCCAGCGATCGGGAAGAACAGGATGTAGGACAGCGGCGCGGCGGTGCCGAAGATCGCCAGCGCCAACGGTCGCCGCTCGGGCGGGAAACGATCGGCGATGATCGAATTGGACGGCGCCATGGCGCACGCCTCGCCCGCCCCCATCAGGAGGCGAACGACCGCCAGTTGCCAGATGTTGACGACCGCCCCGGTGCAGGCGGTCATCAGGCTCCAGAACATAAGCCCTGCCGCGATGATGTTCCGCCGGTTCTTGCGATCGGCCAGCCAAGCAATCGGGATCCCGAGCAGCGAGTAGAACAGGATGAAGGCAAGACCGGAGACCAACCCCAGCACGGTATCCGACGACCCCAGTTCAGCCTTGATCGCTGGCAGGGCGAGGCCCAGCAACGAGCGATCGAGATAGTTGAAGATCGACACCAGCGTCAGGACGAACAGTGTCCATGTCGCCGGCCAGGGCCAGAGCGCGCGAGCTTCGTTCGGCGCCCTGTTCACAGCCGCGACGCCCGGGTTTCCTGGGTGGTAATGAACTCGAGCAGCGCTGGTTGCCCCGCCTCCGTTGCCGCGATTCCCCGCAGGATCGCCGGAACGATCTGGTCGGGTGCGGTGATGCGTTCGCCATGGCCGCCCAGGGCGCGCGCGAACGCGGCATAATCGCCCGAGATGTCGGTGGCGCGAAAGCGCTCGGTGGCGACCGGCATGATCGGCAATTCGATCGCCATCGCCGAATTGTTGAGCAGAATCGACAGGATCGGCAATCGCTCGCGCACCGCGGTCTCGAAATCCATGCCGGTAAAACCGATCGCGGCGTCACCCCACACATTGATGCACAATTTGTCGGGACAGGCGATCTTTGCTCCCATCGCCAGCCCCAGCCCGTAGCCAAGCTGGGTGGTCTTGCCCCAGCCGATATAGCTGAGCGGCGCGATCGACTTCCAATAGGGCGTCAGCTGGTCGCGCGGCGAGCCGGCGTCATGGGTAATGATCGTGTTGGCAACGTCCACCGTGCGCTGCAGGTCCCACAGCACGCGATAGGGACTGAGCGGCGCATCTTCGCTTTCGAGCAGCGGGCGCCATTGCGCCAGCCATGCCGCCTCGACCTCGGCGATCTCGCGCGCCGCCGGACCAGGATCGCGCGGCGCATCCAGCCGGGCGCGGCACGCGTCGATCAGCATCGCCAGCGTCAGCTTCGCGTCGCCGATCAGCGCGTCAATGCATGGCACCCCCTTGTTGAGATCCGCGGGATCGAGCGTCGCATGTACGATCCGCGCGCCCACCGGCATCGATACGCCGAACGCCGTCCGGGAAAAGCTGCAACCGATGCCGAGGATCAGGTCCGCACGGTCGACGAAATGGCGCAGCTGGCCGGGAACGGCCGCCCCGCCCG
This sequence comes from Sphingomonas sp. MS122, assembly GCF_049532975.1. Classification (GTDB taxonomy): domain Bacteria; phylum Pseudomonadota; class Alphaproteobacteria; order Sphingomonadales; family Sphingomonadaceae; genus Sphingomonas. Next base: position 3,637,247 of record NZ_CP186695.1, read on the forward strand.
AACCAAGCGCCAGCGGATGCGTCTCGTCGAACGCACTCTTGCCTTCCAGCGTGGTCGAAACCGGCGCCGCCAACAACTCGGCCAGCGCGCGCAGCTCGGCATAGGCTTCGGCCCAATGCACCCCCTGCCCCGCATGGATCACCAGCCGCTTGGCCGCGACCAGCCGGTCGGCCACCCGGGCCACCGCTGCGGGATCGGGCGCGGAGCGGGTCGAGATCACCGGCGCGTAATCGAGCGGCTCGGGAACCTCCTCCTCCAGCACGTCCCATGGCATCTCCACCAGTGCCGGGCGCAGCCGCCCGTTGCGCAGCGCCGTGAACGCCCGGCGCAGGATATCGGGCGTATCCTCTGCGCCCAGGATCGGCTCGGCGGTCTTGGTGATGTCGCGCATCGAGATGCAGGCGTTGTAATTGTCCGGCACGTGCGCCAGCCGCCGCGCGTAACCCTGTGGCAGCACCAGGACCGGCACGCTTTCCGAATAAGCCTGGGCGACCCCGCCATAGGCGTTTTCGGTGCCCGGTCCGTGCTGCATCGCGAACACGCCCATCCGCTTGCCGCGCGTCAGCCGCGACAGCGCGTCGGCCATATGGAGGCCGGTCCGTTCCTGGCGGACAATTACCGTGCGGATACCCCGCGCCGCAGCCTGTTCCAGCACCGCGTTGCGGGGATATCCGAAGATCACATCAACGCCCTCGCGCGCCAGGATCTCGGCAATCGCTGCACCAACCTTCATGATCTCGCAGCATCCCCCGGACCCAGCGGACGTTCGCCCACCACGGTCGTGCGGATCAGGTGCCGGCGCTCATATTTGAAGTCGTGCACGCCGCGATGAAGCGTGAAGCGGTTATCCCAGACGATCAGCGTGTCCTTCCGCCACTTGATCCGGCAATGATAGTGAAGGTGCTGGGCCAAGCTCTGCAGATAAGCGAGCAGCGCGCGACTCTCCTCCTCGCTCCAGCCGACGAAGCGCTTGAAATAGGCCGTCGTCGCGAACAGCGCCTTGCGCCCGGTCACCGGATGGACGCGCACCGCCGGATGGATGCTTTCCAACTGATCCTCGGTGAAGCCATGCGTCTCACGCAGCCGCAGCCGCTTTTCGGGGGCAAGCTTCTCGTTCTTCGACCAGATATCCTTGCCCGAGTAGACGACCTGCAATCCGTCGAGCAGCGTCTTCAAGCCATCGGACATATGCTCATAGACGAGATAGGCATTCGAGAATGCCGTATCCCCGCCCCATTGCGGCACCTCCAACGCGCGCATCACGATACATTTCGGCGGCTGGAGCAGGAATGGGCTGTCGGTGTGGAAATGCTCGAAGGACGGTACGACATTCTCGGGCTCATGCGCCTCGCGGCGCACCTCCTGCATGTCGCGGTGGCCGTCGTAGATCGGCGCCTGCGGCAATTCGGTGATCTCGCCGAAATGGCGTGAGAAGGCCTTGTGCTGCTCGGGCGTCAGATCCTGGTCGCGGAACACGATCACCAGGAAATGTTCGAACGCCTTCATGATCTCGTCGAGCATTTCGGCGTCGAGCGGCTCGCGTAGATCGACCCCGCTGATCTCGCAGCCGCATGCCCCTGAGATCGGCTCCACGCTGATCCGCTTGAACTCGGGCATCGGCAAGCCGGCGACGATCGGTTCGCCCGCCGCGACCTGGCCGGCAACCATGTTTGAACGACTGGCCATATCGATGTTTCCTCGTACCCATACTTTACGCTTGCCGGGACGACGGCTGCCGTCCCGGCTACGGACAGCCTTAGAACCGGCGCTTCACCGTCACCGCGAAGGTGCGCGGTTCGCCCACCGATCCCTGGATCGAGTTGGTCGATCCGCGATTGTCGAAAACATCGGAGTAATAGAGCTCGTCGGTCAGGTTGCGGCCTTCGAGCGCAAATTCCCAATCGTCGCCCGGCATGCGGAACGTCAGCCGGGCATTAACCAGGGTGCGCCCCTTCACCTCGCCGAAAATGTCCTTTCCGCCGGTCACCGCATCGACGTTGTTGGCGTTGCGGTTGAAACTATCCTGGTGATTGACGTCGATCCGCGGAGTCAGCGTGGCGCCGTTCGCGAACTCATGCTCATATTGCGCGCCGATGCTCCACTGCCAGGGCGAGATATATTGCCCCTTGTCCTCCGGCCCGATTCCCGAAGTCGCCGCCACGGCGGAGACTGAGGTATATTTGAAATCGAGATAGGCGAGCGAGGCATCGATCATGAAGCCCCTTGCCGGGCGCAGTGCCAGCTCCGCCTCCGCGCCCCGCACATCCGCCTTGCCGGCGTTGAGCGGCAGCGCGCAAGGCGTGGCCGGCACGCCCGGCAGCGGGCAGCTGGTGACCGAGACCAGGATATCGTCATATTTGTTGATGAAGCCACTGACGTTCAGCCGCAGCTTGCGGTCGATCAAGTCGCTCTTGAAGCCGGCTTCATAAGCAGTCAGTTTTTCCGGCCCGAACGGCAGCGCCTGAGCCGGGAAGAAGACGCGCGGATTGACACCGCCGCCCTTGAACCCGGTCGAGACCTGAGCATAGGTCATCAACTGATCCGACCAGCGATACTGGATCACGCCGCGCCAATCGACGCGATCCCCGGCAAAGGTGCCGACCAACCCGTCGATCGAGGCGATCGACGGTGGCGTCGCCCCACCCGAGCTCGATCCGGGAATGCCCTTTCGGCCGTAAATGAAACTTTTCTTGAGATCCGTGTAGCGCACGCCGCCGACCAGATGCAGCCCGGCGAGCACTTCCCAATCGGCGTTGGCGAATACCGCCTTGGTCGTCGCCGGGATCTCATTGTCCTCAACGAAGTTGAGCGTCGGCAGCGTGACGCGTGAGATATTCTCGCTGCGTTTGTGCAGATAATAGCCGCCCACGGTAAAGTTGAACGACGGCCCGACCCGGCCGTTCAGCCGCAGCTCCTGGCTGAACTGGCGGTTGAAGATCCGGTTCGCCTGCAGCGTCGGCGTGAACGGCGATCCATCGGCCGAGGCGTAGATGCCGTTGAACTTGCGATAGGCGGTGATCGAGGTGACGCTGAAATCCGGCGACAGGTCGACCGTCAGATTGGCTGAAACGCCCCAGGAATCGATCGCCGACTTGATCGGCGCGGCCCATGGCCCGGATCCGTCGCGCGGCGCCAGCTCCAGATAGTTCTCATAGCTGATATAGGGGCTGCGCTTGAACGTATCCTGCGCGAAATCGCCATAGGGCGAGTAGCTGATGAACGGCGATCCGGTCGCCGTGCCATAGCGCACGCCGTTCATCACATAGGCGGGAGCCGAGGGCCCGGTCGTCGCCGATCCGGTGTTCATCGCGCCGGGATTTGCGTTCTGGCCGACATAGAGCAGCGTGGTCGGGCCGGCCTCGCTCTCGTCCTGGGTGATGTCGGCGGAGACATCGAGCGTCACGGCGTCGCTGGGCTGATAGCGCAGCGCCAGCCGCCCCGCGACATAGTCCTTGCCGCCTTCGGTGCCGAGCTTGCAGCCCTTGTTGTTGGTCAGCGACGACGGGATCGCGGTGCCCGGATGGCTGCAGGCATAATCGTACCGCGTGACATAGCCGTCCTTGTGCACTGCGGTTCCCGACACGCGCGCGAACAGCTGATCGGGCACGATCGTGAAATTCGCCGCGCCGCGGACTTCCACACGATTGTAGCTGCCATAGGTGGCCTGGAGATAGCCGCCGCCGCTGCCGTCCGGCTTCTTGGAATAGAGCTTGATCGCGCCGCCGATCGAATTCTGGCCGGCAAGCGTGCCCTGTGGGCCGCGCAGGATCTCGACGCGATCGACGTCGATCAGGTCGAGCATCGATCCGTGCATCGTCGGCAGGTAGACATCGTCGATATACAGCCCGACGCCCGGCTCGAGCGCGAAGCTGGTGTCGCGCTGGCCGACGCCGCGGATATAGGCGACGACGGCGGGACCATAGGTGGCGGGCGCCTGGCGCAGCGTGACGTTCGGGGCCTGATTGCCGATATCGACGACGCTGGTCTGGCCGCGCGCCTCGAGCATGTCGCCCGTCACCGCGGTGATCGCGAGCGGCGCGTCCTGCAGCCGCTGTTCGCGGAACTGCGCAGTGACGACCACTTCTTCCTCGGCTTCCGCCTGGCTCGCGCCGCCTGCCTGGGCGCCGTTGTCCTGCGCGGCGGCGGGCGCGCCCACGGATAAGGCGCCGGCGAGCGCAATGACCGATGCGGTCGCACTGAACCGATTGAGTCGAAGTGCCATCTTCCGTCCCCTCCATGTGCCGACGCGCTTTTCCGGCGTCTTGAGCAGGAGTGAACCATGTTGAATAATCAACTGTCAAGGCGATTCCAGCTCCCGAAAGCTCAATTCCGAAATACGGAAAACCCCTGATCACGCAGGGGGAAAGGTAATCGGAATGCCGTGGGATCAACTATGTGAGATCGCGGCCATTTCGCTCAGCGCGACCGCGGACTGGCGGACCGCGGTCGCCAGATCGTCTTCGAGATGTAGCTGGTACCGCCTCGACGGCATGGTGACGCCCAGACATCCGACGATATCGCCAAAGGCGCCGAAAACGGGCCCCGCGATCCCGGCGATATCGTAGCGCGGATCGAAATAGCGCGCATAGCCGCGATCCCGGATCTGCCGCAGCTCCATTTCGAGTTCCTTGCGCGAGGAGCGCGGCCGGCCGCTCAACGGCCCGACCGTCGCCTGGCGCATGATCGCTTCGGCGTCACCTTGCGGCAGGAAGGCGAGAATCGCGTGGCCGAGCGATCCCCAGGGGAGCTGGATTTCGCCCCCCCGCTCGACCGCGAAGCGCAGCGGGTGCGGCGTCATTACCACGTCGGCGATGACCGCGGCGTGCATCACCGGGCTATAGGTGCAGAGAACCGCAGTCTCCTGCCACTGCTCGACGAGTTCCTCCAGCAACGGCCGGGCACAGCGGACCAGATCGAACCCGGCGACGAGCTGCGACGCGAGCCGATGCAGTTCGCGTCCCGGGCGGTAACTCTGGCCGTGTCCGCGCTCGACCAGGCCCGAGCGCAGCAACGCCTGAAGCAGGCGGTGGACCGAGCTGGCTGGCAAGCCGGCGGAGACGGCCAATTCGCCGAGCGTGAACTGCGGCGGTCCCGCCGCGACGAGCTTGAGGAGATAGGCGAGCCGGTCGGCCGCGCCGCGCGGCACTTTGGATTCAATCTGCCTCATTCGCGGAACGATAACGCAAGACCGCCGCCGCGCCGCCTCAAAATCGCGCGGACGGATGGCGGGCCGCTACGAGTCCCGCGCGGCGTCGCGCGCTCACATCAACGCATAATAGCGGAACAGCGACCGGTCGGGATCGGTCCGCCGCTCGCCGCCGCCGACGATCACCGTGCGCGACAGCCAGTCGTGCGGCCCCGCGGGTACGCGGAAATAAGGCGTGAGCCGGAAATAGGAGGGCTGGCCGCTGCCCGCCGCGGCGCGGACCAGATAACCGCGATTGTGGATGTAGATGCCGGTGCCGTCCTCGGCCTCGAGCATGTAGTGCGCGCTCAGCTCGATCGTGCCGTCCTCGCGCACCAGCGCATAGTCGGCGCCGCTGTTGGGAACGACGCGACCGGTGAGCCGTGGCCCGCGGATCGTGCCGCCGATCGCCGGGGTATAGCCTTGGCCGCCGCCGCCCGGCAGCGGGCCGAAGATGTGGCGATCGGCGCCGAACAGCACCTCGATGTCGAAGGCATGCTCCAGCTTGCAGTCGGCGGGGCTCATGCGGTGCGATCCTTTGACGGGATAAAGGGCAGCAGGATCGACGAATCGAACCCACCGCCGGTGCGGATGATGTGGGTGCCCGCGTTGCGCGTCTGCTCATGAAGCGGAAAGGGCAGCATAATCCCCGGCTCCGGGCGATAGATGTCGGATCCGGCGACGATCAGACGCAATGTCTCGCCCGCGGCGAACCGCGCCGAAAACGGCCAGATTTCGATCTCCACCGGCACGCATTCGCCTGGCGCCAGCCGCTCCTCGTGCGTGTGCGGATGGACTGGCATCTCGGGCCGCGAGCGGGCCGGATCCAGCGCGCGGTGGCTGACGCGCTGCCATCCCAGCGCGACCGGACCGTCCTCGTAGAACGCGTAGAAGGTGAAGCCGACCGTCTCCCCCGCCCGGTCCAGCTTCTGCAGCGCGACGAACAGGTCGATATCGTCACTGCCCTCCGCCTCGACCCAGAGCTTCAGACTGGCATGGCCGGTGATCTCCGTATCTTGGGCAAAATGATGGTCGAACGCCGCATGGCCGTCGCGCGCCGGATAGCGCAGCTCGCCCGCCGCCGGTGCCGCCTCGCCCAGCGTTCTGCCGGCGGCGTCGAGCGCCAAGCGGCGATATTGCGTGCGCGCAAGCGGCCATTCGCGCTCCGCGCGCTCCTCGGCCACGCTATGGCGCTCGCGCACCTCCATCCGTACCTTGGGCCAGGCGGGCAGCGACGTCGGGCGGTCGCGCAGATAATGATCGAAGAAGGCGAGCTGCCGTGCGCGACTCTGGGGCTCGTAGTAATGCGCCCATTTCTTTTGACCGTGGATCTCGAGCCATTTTTCGGGCGAGCCGATCCGCCGCCACGCCTCGATCGTGCCGCGCAGGTGCAGGCCCTGATCGGACCAGCTCGCCACGACATAAGCGGGTTGGCGGATCGCCTCCAGATCGAGTGCCTTCGACTCCCAATATTCGTCCATCAGCGGATGAGCGCCGATGTTCGCCCAGCTGTCCTCGGTGCGGCCCAGCGACCATCGGATATTGTCGCATGCGCGCGGCAGGAAATTGGTTTCAAGGATCCCACCATGATAGGCGAATTCGCGGTACCAGTCGGAAAACGCCTCCCATGGGTTGAGCGCGGCGAGCGCACCGGGACGCAGCGGCGCGACCAGATACTGGATGCCCGCCAGATAGGACACGCCCGTCATCCCGATCCGGCCATTGGACCAAGGCAGCCGCCCCAGCCATTCGATCGCGTCGGCGCAATCCTCCGCCTCCTGGATGCCGTTGTGATGGAAGTCGCCGCCCGACAGCCAGGCGCCGCGCGGATCGGCCACCGCGACCGCATAGCCCTGCGCGCCCCACCAGACCGGATCGGGCGCCTCGAACGCGGTCAGATCCGAAAGCCATTCCGGATCGACACCCGATCGCGGCCAGAACACACGATTGCTGCGCGCATGTTTGCCGTAGGGACCCCAGGCGAGCAGGATCGGGATGTCCGTGGCGGCATGCTGCGGACGATAGAGATCGCACAGGATCTCCACCCCGTCGCGGAGCGGAATGCGGCGATTATACTCGATCGTCAGGCCGCGCTCCTCGCGGCGCGCGGGATCCGGCGGCGGGGGCGGCTTGAGCGGGTGACTGAATGGATCGCGCCCCGCGCGCATCGACGGCTGGAAACGCATCCCGCCCCCTTCACAGCACGACGAAATAATGAATCCGGTTGGCGTTCGGAATCTTTTCCGCCACCCCCACGAAGACGTGCTGCGACATCCATGCGTGCGGCCCCGCCGGTGCGTCGAACCGGGGCGTGACGCGCATATAATAATCGTCGAACGCGACAGGTTCGTTGCGGCGCATCTTCTCGGCGATCTCCGGACTGCGTGCCCAGCGAAAACCACGATTTTCGAGATAGATGATCGCGCCATCATCGGCTTCGAGCAGATAGCGCGCATCGAAATCGATCACGCCATTGGGGCGCGACAAGGGGAAGTCGCCGCCCGACATCGGCACCACGGTTCCGTTGAGCCGCGGCCCCTCGACCACGCCCTGCGCGGCATAGATCGCCGCTCGGGTATCTCCGCGCGCACCCGGCTTGATCCAATAGGGTTTCGACAGCGTGATCGAGATGGTGAAGGCGTATTCGAGCCCGGGGGCGAAAGGATGTTGTCCACTCATAGATACATGATGGAGGGAGATTAGTTGATTTGTCAACATTATTTCATGCCACTAGGCACTGAAAGGGAAGACAATATCGATTTCGGCGGCTACGAAATTGCGATGCAGAAGACCAAGAACCGGACCCAGGCGACTGGAGCTGCTTCCAGCAGGTCCCCCTTCGAATTCGGCCCCTCCCACATTCCCTATCGGATCCTGTTGCTCGGCAAGATGATGGACCGGGCGACCGCGCAGCATGTTCGGGACACGGCGCAGCTCTCGCTCGCCGAATGGCGTGTGCTGACTCATGTCGAGATGATCGGCAAGTGCAGCGCTGCCGAGGTGGCGAGCGTCGCCTATTCGGACCGCGCCGAGGTAAGCCGCGCGATCGGATCGCTCGAGCAACGCGGCTTCGTGCGGCGCGAGGCCAATCCGCGAAACCGCAAGAGCAGCCTGGTTTCGCTCACGGAAGAGGGCAAGGCCGTCCATGCCGCGATCCGCGGCGAACGCGGAAAATTCTACGAGCAATGGCTGACCGATCTGTCCGAGGAGGAACGAGTCGCGCTAAACACCGCGCTGGGCAAGGTGTCTCGCCGCCTGGTCGAGAGCGCGCCGCACTTGTTCGATCTTTAATCCGTATCCCGCTTCGTCGCCCCGGATGCCTCGATGATCCGGACGAGATCGGCGAGCGTGTCGCACACCGGGGTCGCGATGCCCGCCCGCCTTCCTTCGGCGGCGATCGCGCCGTTGATCGTCTCGATCTCGCTCGGCCGTCCCGCCTCGCGATCCTGAAGCATCGACGCCTTGTGGGCGCCATGCTCGCGCAGTGCCGCATCGATATGCGCCAGGATGCCGTCGCGATCGATCGTCAGGCCCTTCGCCGCCGCGACTGCCGCCGTTTCGTCGACGACAGCCGCCGCAATCCGGCGGCCGGCCGGATTGTCCAGCCCGGCATTAGGTACCACGCAGATCATTCCAGCGGCGTTCAGCGCGGCATTGAACGCCACTTTCTCCCACACCGCGACACGGATGTCCGCGTGCCGGTGGACCTCGAACCCCGAACGCGCGAGCAAGTCGCCCATGCGTTCCACTGTCTCTGCCCCCGCGCCGTCAAATGCACCGAGCTGCAGGCTGGCAAAGCCGTGCGTCTCCACCGTGGATGCGGCAGTGAGATCTGCCGGAATCAGCGCCGTCCCCATCAGCACGCGATCGGCACCGAAGGTCGCGGCAAGAAGCTCGGCATTGCCAATGCCGTTCTGCAAGGTCAGCGCGACCGGATTCCAGCGCCGCAGATGCGCGATCGAGGCGATCGCCATCGCGCTGTGCATTCCCTTCGTGAACAGGACGATAAGGTCGATGGGGCCGGCAACCTCGTCCGCCAGCGCGGCGCGGACGGGGACGGCCCGCGTCCCGCCATCATCGGTCAGCACGATCCCCTGCCCGCGGATCGCATCGAGCCGGCCTTGATCGACATCGATCACGACAACCGTCGCACCCGCCTCCGCCATGCGCGCGGCGAACAAGCAGCCCATTGCCCCTGCCCCGACCACTGCGACCGATAGATCCGGCATCCGCTTCGATCTCCGCCGTCAGGGAACGATGATTTCCACCAGCGTGGGTCCGGCTTCACCGAACGACCATGCGAGCATCGCATCGAGCTCGTCGGGCGTTTCCGCGCGGCGTGCCGCCACGCCATGGCCCCGCGCGATCGCGCAGAAATCGAGCCCCGACAGGTCCGTGCCCTCCACCTCGCTCAGCCCGAAATGGCGTCCGAACTGCTCGAGCGCCTCATAGCGCCGGTTGACGATGACGAGCACGCTCAGTGGTACCGCGGCACGGGCAGCGCTGAACAGGGCCTGGATCGAGTACATCGCGGATCCGTCGCCCAGCAGCGCGATCACCCGCTCGCCACGGCGCGCCAGTGCGATGCCAGCGGCGGCGGGCAACGCATAGCCGAGCCCGCCGCTGGCGGTCGTGTAAAAGCTGTCGGGGACGAGCATCGGCAACAGTTCCTGCATCGCGCTTCGGCTCGACGGCGCCTCTTCGACGACGATCGTCCCCGCGGGCCGCAGCGCCGCGATCCGCGCCATCGCCAACCGGTCGCTCATCGCTCGGGGCGGCGGCGATCGTTTCGGCATGTCAGGCATCGGCCGCCGGACATCACACCCGGCGCCGGCGAGATGGGTCAGCGCCATCCGGCTGTCGGCGAGGATCGCATTGCCCGAGGGCGCCCAGCTCAACACGGCGGGATTGTCGTCGATGATCCACGAGGACGTGCCCGGCGGCAGATGCGGCCCGCCCGTCTCGGTATGGTAGAGATTCAGTGGCCCGCCGACGATGACAACCAGATCATGATGGGCGAGCTGCGAGACGATGTCGCTCCGGCTCGCTTTGAGAAACCCGCCGAACAGGGGATGCCGCTCCGGAAAGACATTGCGGGAAGCGAAGGGCGCAACATAGACGCTCGCGCGCTGCACTTCGGCAAGCACGACCGCCGCCTCCCATCCCTGATCGCGCGCCACCCCCGCGCCGAGCACCAGCGCGGGGCGCTTCGCGGCACGAAGCTGTCCTGCCAGTTGATCGAGCGCCGTGCGGTCGCCCGGATTGCGCGTCGCGAGCACGCGCGGCGCCACCGGTTCTCCCGGCCGGTCCCAATCGTCGACGGGCACGGATACGAAGCAAGGCCCGAACGGCGGTGTCATGGCGATGCGATAGGCGCGCGCGATCGCCTGCGGCACATCCGCCGCGCGCGCCGGCTCGCAGGCCCATTTGACGAAGGGGCGCGGAAACTCGGTCGGCCGATCGGCATGGAGGAAGGGTTCGAACGGCAGGATCGAGCGCGCCTGCTGCCCCGCGATGACGACCAGCGGCGCCTGATTCTTATAGGCGGTGAACAGATTCCCCAGCGCGTGCCCAACTCCCGCCGAGCTATGCAGACTGACGAGTGCCGCATTGCGCGTCGCCTGCGCATAGCCATCGGCCATCGCCAGCACCGTGGCTTCCTGAAGGCCCAATATATATTCGAAATCGGCGGGAAAATCGCGGAACATCGGCAGTTCTGTCGATCCCGGATTGCCGAAGATCCGGGTCATGCCCAGGCTGCGCAGCAGCGCGATGGTGATATCGCGAACAGTGTCCATGCGACTCACTCTAGTTGATTTATCAATTCATACTAGACTATCTGAAGCAGCACCTCCGATCGCGCATTTGCGGGTGGGAGCGGGGCGTTGGAGAGAGGGTCGCATGAGCAGTTTCCCGGACACGCCGGCGTTCACCGGCTTCAACACGCCCTCGCGGGTCGAGGCCGACGCGTTCGACCTGGCGGTGGAGGGGGCGATCCCGCCCGAGATCCGCGGCGCCTTCTATCGCGTTCAGCCCGACCCGCAATTCCCGCCGCTGCACGGCAACGACATCCCATTCAACGGCGACGGGATGATCGCGATGTTCACCTTCGAGGATGGCCGGGTCCATTTTCGCCAGCGCTGGGCGCGAACCGACAAATGGAAGATCGAGCATGCGGCGGGCCGTTCGCTGTTTGGCGCCTATCGCAATCCTCTGACGGACGAGCCCGCGGCCAAGGGCACGATCCGCGGCACCGCCAACACCAACGTCTTCCTGCACGGTGGCCGGCTCTATGCGCTCAAGGAGGACAGCCCTGCGCTGGTGATGGACCCCGCGACGCTGGAGACAATCGGCTATACCGATTTCGGCGGGCGGATGACGGGCGAGACTTTCACCGCGCATCCCAAGGTCGATCCCGCGACCGGCGACATGATCGGCTTCGGCTATGCCTCCAAAGGCATCTGCACGCGCGACATGACCTATTACGAGGTCGCGCCCGACGGCACGCTCAAACGCGAGATATGGTTCGAGAACCCCTATTACTGCATGATGCATGATTTCGCGGTCACGCCCGATTATGCGCTGTTCCATGTCGTGCCGATCACCGGCAGCTGGGAACGGATGGCGGAGGGTAAACCGCATTTCGGGTTCGACACCACCCTGCCCGTCCATCTGGGCGTACTACCCCGGCGCGAGGGCGCGACAGCGCAGGACATCCGCTGGTTCACCACCGGCAATTGCTTTGCCAGCCATGTCATGAACGCCTTCCAAGAGGGTGACCGCCTCCATTTCGACACGCCGGTGGCGAAGAACAACATGTTCCCCTTCTTCCCCGACGTGCACGGCGCCCCCTTCAATCCGGCTGAATCGGCGAGCTTCCTCACGCGCTGGACGGTCGACATGGCGTCGAACTCGGACACATTCGAAAGCCAGACGCGGCTGACGAACATGGCCGGCGAATTCCCCCGCATCGACGATCGCTACCAAGGTCTGCCTTACCGCTACGGCTGGCTGCTGGCGATCGACCCCACCAAGCCGGTCGAGCTCAAGGGCGGCAGCGCGGGCGGCGCGGTGATGAACACGCTGGGGATGATCGACCACCAGGCCGGCACCGAACAAAGCTGGTGGTGCGGCCCGGTCTCCAGCTTGCAGGAGCCCTGCTTCATCCCGCGCAGCCCCGACGCGCCCGAAGGCGATGGCTGGATCATCCAGATCTGCAACCGGCTCGAGGAGCGCGCCAGCGATCTGCTGCTGTTCGATGCGACCGAAATCGCCAAAGGCCCGATCGCCCGCGTGCGCATTCCGGTGCGGATGCGCTTCGGCCTGCACGGCAACTGGCTTCCCGCACGGGCGTCGTAACGGCGCTCAGCCGGCGGTGAAGCCGAACACGCGTTCCGCATTGGTCTGCATCAGCTTCCTGAGCGTCGCCGGCGGCAGCTCGAGATTGTCGTGGATACGTACTTCGTCCGCGACATACTGGTAGGGATAATCCATCGCATACATCACGCGATCCTCGCCCATCACCTCGATGCAGAGCTTGATCGCAGGCTCCCAGGGCAAGCCGCTGGTGGTGGCGAGGACATTTTCGCGCATGCAATCGATCAGGCCCTTCTTGAGCGGCTTCAACCGTTCATAGCGGCCCGAGCGTACCCCCGCCTGATGCATGAAATCGAGCCGATAGAGCCAGTATGGCAGCGCCTCGCCACCATGTCCCGCGATGACCTGCAAGTCGGGATAGCGATCGAAGACCCCAGTGGTCATCAATCGCAACAGATGCATTCCGGTCTCCACGCCAAAGCCGAAGATCGCCCCGTCGAGCCCCGCCTCGAGCAGCGGATCGATCATCGCGTCGGGCGGCGTCTGCGGGTGGATGTAGAGCGGCTGGCCGGTCTCGGCGAGCGCGCGGAAGATCGGATCGAAGAACGGCTCGTCGAGATAACGGCCCTGGGTATGGCTGTTGACCATCACGCCCTTGAAGCCGAGTTCCTCCGCGCCGCGCTTGATCTCGCGCGCCGACCACAGGGGATCCTGCGGCGCGATGCTGGTCAACCCGACATAGCGCCGAGGGTGCCGTTCCACCGCGACGGCAAGCTGGTCGTTGGCGCGGGTGACGAGGCCCTTTGCCTCCTCCGTCTCGAACGGCTGACCGCCGGGCGAGGTGAGCGCGAGCACCGCGACGTCGACTCCCGTCGCGTCCATGTCGGCGATGCGGCGCTCATCGAGATCGAGCAGCCGCTCGATGATCGTCATCGCGCGCTCCGAGGGCGATTGCGCATAGAAGCCCCAGAGCGACGTGACGCCCTTGTCCGCCCTGCCCTCGCGGATCAGCCGCAGGAATGCGTCGATCTGCTCACGCGTGGCGAAGGCTTCCTCGGTCGCAACGCGCAGATAGCCGCGACCGCCGCCGGTCTCGAGTGGGTGAGTCATGCTTCGTGCACCGCCTTTGTAACCAGGCAGGCCTGGACGCCTTCCGGGCCGTCCTCGCTGCCATGTCCGGACCATTTGACGCCGCCAAAGGGCGAATCCGCGCCGCCGATCATCGAGGTGTTGACCCCAACCATGCCGGCCTCGAGCTCGCGCGCGACGCGCCGCTGCCGCTGAGCATCCCTGGTCCATACATAGGCGGCCAGGCCGTAGGGCAGCCGGTTCGCCTCGGCGACCATCGCCTCCTCGTCGGGATAGGGGTTGATGATCGCGACGGGGCCGAACGGCTCCTCGTTCATCACCTGTGCCGACGCCGGCACCTCGCTCAACACGGTCGGCGCGAAGAAGAAACCCTGGTTGCCGATCCTCTCGCCGCCCGCTGCCCGCTTGCCGCCCTGCGCCACCGCGTCGGCGACGAGCCGCTCCATCGCCTCCGGCCGCCGCGCGTTCGCCATCGGCCCCATCTGCGATTGCGGATCGAGCCCGTCGCCCACCCGCAACGCACGAGCGCGTTCGATGAACCCGTCGCGGAAGCGTGCGAACATGTCCTGCTGCACGATGTAGCGTGTCGGCGAGACGCACACCTGCCCCGCATTGCGCCATTTTGACGCCGCCATGGTATCAAGCGCACAATCCATGTCGGCGTCGTCGAACACCAGAACCGGGCCGTGCCCGCCCAACTCCATCGTCGTCCGCTTCACGTCGTCGGCAGCGAGTTTGAGGAGTTGTCTGCCCACCGCGGTCGATCCGGTGAAACTGAGCTTGCGGATCACCGGCGACGCAAGCAGGTGCCGCGACACTTCGTCGGGCACGCCGAACACCGCCTGCGCCACCCCTGCCGGCAACCCGGCGTCGAGCAGGCATTGAAGTACCGCCAGCGCCGATGCGGGCGTTTCCTCGGCCGCCTTGAGGATCACCGAACAGCCGGCCGCGATTGGCGCGCCGAGCTTGCGGCCGGGATTGCCCGCCGGGAAATTCCATGGCGCGAACGCCGCCACCGGCCCCACCGGTTCATGCGTGACAGTCGATCGCTGCCCCGCCGGGCGCACCAGCACACGGCCATAGTTGCGCGCACATTCGCCGGCATAGAAAGCGAACAGCCCGGCGGTCATCATAACCTCGCCGCGCGCCTCGCCCAGCGTCTTGCCTTGCTCCAGCGTCATCGTTCGCGCGAGCATGTCGGCACGCTGCACCAGCAGCCGTGATGCGCCGTTCAACACCTCCGCGCGCTGCTGCGGCGTCGAATTGCGCCAAGTGCGAAATCCGCGCGCGGCGGCGTCGAGAGCGCGATCGAGATCACTGGCGTCGGCCAGCGGCAACTCGCCCAGCACATCGCCGCTCGCCGGGTTCAGGACGGGAAAGGTCCGGCGCGCGCCGCAGCCGATCCGCTCGCCATCGATATGCAGATACAGGTCGTCATGCACCATGATTGCTCTTCTCCCGCGGGTCCCGTCACCTACGCCGAGTCCGTCGTGCATGTAAATAGATATTGATTAATCATCATCTTTGCCGCAGGATGCCGCCGGAAAGAAACCGGCAAGCCGTTCCCGGCGAGATGCGCCGAGAAGCGGCACAAGGAGGGGAAGAGCACCTTGCGCGACGATGACGACGAACGCCTGCTGTCACCGGGCTACCGCCGCACCTTCATCGGCATGTCGTTCACCGTCGCGGTATTCAACTTCGCCGACCGATCGGTGCTTGCGGTGCTCGCCCAGCCGATCAAGCGCGATCTCCATCTCACCGACTTCCAGCTCGGCATTCTGCAGGGGGTCGCCTTCGCCTTTCTCTATGCCATTCTCGGCCTACCGATCGGGCGCCTTGCGGAACGCGTTTCACGCGTGAAGATCATTGCCACTGCGATCACCTTCTGGTCGCTGATGACCGCCGCCTGCGGCCTGGCGGGGAACTTCCTCCATCTGCTGCTGTGCCGTGTCGGCGTGGGCATGGGCGAAGCGGGGTCGCAACCGGCGACATCGTCACTGGTCAGCGATCATTTCCCGCGCGAGCGGCGCGCGTCGGCGATGTCGCTGATCATGCTCGGCACGCCGGCCGGCACCTTTCTCGGCGCCGCAGTGGGCGGCTGGGTGGCCGCGCAATGGGGATGGCGCGCGGCCTTTTTCGCGCTCGGCGTTCCGGGGGTGATCGTCGGTCTGATCGTGCTGCTGGTGCTGCGCGAGCCGCGCCGAGGGCTTGCCGACAACGCCCCGCGCGAGCCCATGCCGATCCCGGACTTCGGCGCGTTCCTGCGTGTCGTGGCGAGCAAGCGCGGCCTGCTGTTCGTCATCGCCGGCGGCGCGCTCGCCGGTTTCGGGATGACGGCGATCTCGCAGTTCCTGGCAGTCTATCTGGGGCGGATCTACCAGTTGCCGGTGCAGCAGGCAGGCGCGCTTTACGGCACCATCTCCGCCATCGCGCTCGCGTCGGGACTGCTGATCGGATCGTTCGGCACCGACTGGCTGTCGCGGCGCGGGGACCGGCGCTGGCCGGCCTGGGGATCGGCGATCGGTCTGGCGGTCGCGCCGCTGCTCTATTGGATCGCGTTCAACATGCATTCGATCCTATGGGGATCGGTGATGCTGTGCCTTTCGGGCGCGGCGCTGCTGGTTTTCTATGGTCCGACGATGGGGATGATTCAGAACCTGCTCGAACCGCGCATGCGCGCGACCGGCGCGGCGCTGTTCGCCATTCTCTATACGATCTTCGGTTCGGGCCTGGGCCCCGTCGCGGTGGGCTGGATGAGCGACCATTTCGCCGGATCGGTGTTCGCCGGAGGCAATTACCTGGAGCAATGCCACGGCGGCAAGGCGGCGCTGGCCGCGGCCAAGAGCTTGGCCGATCCCTGCGCGGTCGCGGCGACCCATGGCATCAAGACGGCGCTGATGGCGGCGGTGTGCGTGTTTTTCCTCGCCTCGATCTGCTTCCTGATCGCGTCGATCACGTTGCGGGAAGATTTTTACGTCGTGGGCGAGGAACGCGCGCCCCGCGCCGGCGGATGAATCCCGAAACGCGCTTTCGCGCCTATCTTCATGCGTTCAACGGGCGTGACTGGAACGCCTTGCGCGGTTTCTACGCGCCCGAGGTGCGACTGATGATCGGCAATGGCACCGAACTGGCGGGACGCGAGGCGATCATCGACTTCTATACCCGGGTGAACCGGCAAACACGGCGAACGATCGAGATCGTGCAGTGCCTGGCGAACGAAGTCACGTTGGCGGCGGAAATCGAATCGGAATTTCTTGCGCTGGAGGACGTACCTGATTTCCTCAAGCAGCCATTGGTCCGCGGCGACCGCTATTATCTTAACAGCTTCGTCTTCTACGAATTTTCCGGCGAGCAATATACGCGCATCCGCGCCGCGACCTTCCGCAGCGAATTCCGACCGGTCGCTTCGACGGAAGAGAAAAGATAGCGCGTCGCGGAGCCGTTCGAACGATCTGGACGCGAGGCAACTCTCACTGCCGGAATCCTTCCCCGCGATAGAACAAAGGCGACTCACCGCGCTCGCCGGATCGCGCGAGACCCTCCATCGACCGCGGCAGATCGAAAGGCAGCCGGCCTCGCGGCTTGGCATGGCCCCGCACGACGTCGAGCAACGCGCTTTCGCTGGCTCCGAAGGTGACCACGATGGCACGGCTATGCGGCAACAGCGCCGTCAGGATCGCGGGCCGATCCATCTCGACTGCGACGATCACCGGCACGTGGCGTGCGGCGGCGGCGATCGCCTTCGTATCCGGATCGTCCGCGCGGAAATCGAGCCGGCCTTCATGCTGGCGGGATCCGAAGAAGTGATGCGGGTGCAACATCTCGAACGGCGTCGCGGTGCGCACCAGCGCAACATCTGCGTCCTCCGCCTTCGTGACAACCTCGAACCCAGCGGCACGCGCCGAGGCGGCGTCCATGCCGTACAGCCAGAGCTTGGTGCCGGCGCGAAGCGGCAACATGCCATCCGCATTGCGCAGCATTACGATGCCTGCGCGCTGTGCCGCTTCCGCCTCGATCCGTACCGCAGGATTGCCCAAGACGGCCGCTGCCGCGCTGGGATCGACAAAGGGTTGCTCGAACAGCCCCAGCTCGAACTTGAGCCGAAGGATGCGGCGTACCGACGCGTCGATCCGGGTCGCCGCGATCTTCCCTGCCCGCACGGCCGCCAGGAGCGGCTCCGGATCGTCCACGCCGCCGAATTGGTCGAGGCCCG
Source organism: Sphingomonas sp. MS122 (assembly GCF_049532975.1). GTDB lineage: Bacteria > Pseudomonadota > Alphaproteobacteria > Sphingomonadales > Sphingomonadaceae > Sphingomonas. Next base: position 3,655,051 of record NZ_CP186695.1, read on the forward strand.
CATCTAACCCCTTGGCGAAGCGTTCGGAGACGGCGAGATGCTCGACGCCCCAGGGCATCCCGATCGATGCCGGAAGCTGCTGATTCTCCGCACTCGGCGACGTGCACGCGGCATCGCAATCGCGGGTGATTGCCCAGTCTGAGATGATCAGGCCGCCATATCCCTTCTCGCGCCGCAGCAGCTCGGTCAGCAATTGCTTGCTGAATCCCGCTCCAACCGGTTCGAGCGGCGCTCCGTTCAGCCGCGGCCCGTTCACGATGACATAGGTCGGCATCACACCCGCGGCGCGGACAGCGAAGGCCCCGTTGAACGCCTCGACATGTTTCGCGAACTCGCCGTCGGACATGCTGACGGCGCGGCCATAGAAATTGTGGCCGTCATAGCCTTCGGGGGCAGCACCATAGCCGACCCAATGCTTGACCACCGCCGCGACGCCCCCGCGCGTCACGCCCGAGGAACCGCCCTGGAAGCCCTCGACGTAAGCGCCGGCGAGCCGCGAGACAGCCGCCGGATCCGATCCGAAGGTCGCGGTGATGCGCGGCCAGCGCGGCTCCGACCCGATATCGGCCTGAGGCGACAGCGCCATATGAATGCCGACCGCACGGTATTCGCGCCGCGCCGCATCGCCGAAGCGGCGAACGAGCGCGGGATCGCTGATCGCGGCGAACGCCAGCGTCTCCGGCCATTGCGAGAAGCCGCCGCCATTGGTGCTGGCGCCCGCCGTCGCGTGGAAGTGGTGACGCGGGTCGGTGCTGATCGTCACCGGGATGCCCAGGCGCGTCGCCTCGGCCATTTTCTGCACCGCATTGTTCTGCGCCGCGAAATCCGCCGGCGGCATGACCAGCCGGGTGATGAAGCTGGAAACATGACGCCCGGCGATCAGTTCCCTCGCCTTGTCGAGATCATAGCCCGCGACCGAGGCGCCGATCGCCGAGCCCTTGGCCGGCAAGGTTCCGTGCAGCAGTTGACCGACCTTCTCTTCCAGCGTCATGCGCGCGAGCAGGTCGTCCAGCCGCGCCTCGATGGGCAGCGCCGGGTTCTCATAGGGGTCCATCGCGCCATTGCGGTTGAGATCGCGATAGGCCGGCCGATCTGGCGGCGCCGCACCAAGCGAGCCCAGCGTCAAGATCGTCAGAACGCATCTCGCCAGTTTGCGCATTTCGTGGCTTCCTTATCGAGCATGCAGCGGGATGCCGCGATCAGGGACGGCGCCCCTCAAAGGGAGCGCCGCCAGGGGAACCAGTCGCTCTCGGGAAGACGCTGGATAGGCCGAAGATCAGAATTTCACGCCGAAGGTCGCGCCGAAATAGCGGCTCGAATCCTTGTTGTAGGTTCCGATCAGGTCGTAGGGATTTGCAGTGGTCGCCAGCAGCGAGTTGTGCGCGATGCTCGTCAGATAGTTCTCGTCGAACAGGTTCTTGACGAACAGGGTCAGGCTGTAGCGGTCGTCGATCGTCTTGAGGCCGATGCTGGCATCCACCAGCGTGTAGGCCGGCTGCCACAGTAACGGATCCTGCTCGACCGCGAACTGCTGCTCGCTGGTAAAGTTGATCGAGAACTGGCCGAACGCCGCCAGGCTCGAGCTGATGTCCGCCTCGTAGCGCGGCGACACGCTGACGCGCCACTCGGGGCTCGCCGCCAGCGGCTTGCCGCGCAGATTCTGCTGCGGGGTCGCGCCGGCCGCGGTGCGGTAGCAGACGTTGATCGGCGTACCGGTCATCACCGGCGCGGCCGCCTGCAGCTGCAGCGGGCAGTTCAGGCCATCGATGTCGATCGTCGACTTTGCATAGGTTACCGCGGCGTTCACGGTGAAGCCATCGGTCGGACGCATCGTCGCCTCGATCTCGAAGCCCTTGGTCTGCGACTTGCCCGCGTTGGTCGAAACGAACTGCACGACGCCCGTCACCGGGTCCGAGCGGTTCGCCTGGACCTGAAGATTGGTATAGTCTGCAAGGAAGGCAGCGGCAGAGATGGTGAACGAACCGTCCGAAGTGCGGCCTTTGAAGCCGATCTCATAAGCGTTCACATGCTCGGGCTCGAGCGCCTTCTGGTTGGCGAGATCGGCCGAGATTTCCATCTCGTAGCCCAGGCCCTTGTAGCCGCGCGTGTAGGTCGCATAGGCCTGCGCATTGCGGTTGAACTCATATTGCAGGCCCGCCTTGCCGGTCACCGCGGTGTCGTCGGCGCGGAACTCCCCGCTGACCGGGGGATTGGCCGGGAAGATCACGTCGCCGGTCTGGATCGGGGCGATGCGGAAGCCACGGTTGAAGCCCTTCTCATACTGGACGCGCAGACCGCCGATCACCTTGAGGCCGCCGACGATGTTGTAGTCGAACTGGCCGAAGGCGGCGATGCTGTCCTGCGAGAGATGGATTTCGCTCGCGGACGACTGGTAGATGATGTTGGCCGCGGCGCAGGGCTGGCCGATCACCCCCGCGGTGCAGCGCGCGCGCCGGCGATCGAACGGCCGCTCGATATAGCTGTGCATGTAGAACACGCCGGCGACATAGTTGAACGCGTTGCTGCCGTTGCTGGCGATCCGCAGTTCCTGGCTCAGCCCCTGGATATCAGCGACGCCGTGGTTCTGGTTCCACCAGGAATAGGCCGCGCCCGTGCCTGCGAAGATGGGAACCGGCGCGTTGATGCGGTCGATCGGCTGATTGACGTCGAGATGATATTTCTGGAACGCGGTGATCGAGGTGATCGTCGCCGCGCCCAGATCCAAATCGGCCTGAAGCGAGTAGGTCTGCTGGCTGGAATTGGCGTAGGTGTCCGCATCCTCGTTGATCGTGCGGTTGGTTCGCGACGCCTGGATCGGGCCGACCAGGCTCTGGAGCACGGGGTTGACGATGCTGACCATCGTCGAGCCGCAGCAATCGGCATCGGTCTTGCGATATTCGGCGCTCAGCAGGAAGTTCAGCGTCTCGGTCGCATCCCATTCGAGCTTGCCGCGCACGCCCCACCCGCTCGACCCGTTGACCCAGCGGTCGGTGCCGATGTTGCGCGTGATGCCGCGCACGTCGTTGTAATAGCCGGTGACGCGTGCGCGCAGCGTGTTCGACAGCGGGCCCGAGACGGTGCCGCGCGCGCGATATTCGCCATGCTCGGCGATGGTGAAGTCACCGCTGACGGTGAAATCACGCGAGGGCCGCGCGGTGGTCACGCTGATCACGCCCGCCGACGCGTTCTTGCCGAACAGCGTGCCCTGCGGACCGCGCAGGATCTCGACGCGCTCGATATCGGCGAGATCGGAGAAGCCCTGCGCCTGGCGCACCGCGACGACGCCGTCCACCACGGTGGAGACCGAGGATTCGGTTCCCTGCCCGAACAGCGAAGTGCCGATACCGCGGATGCGGAAGCTGGTGTTGGTCGGGTTGGCGCCCTGCTGGAAGCTGAGCGAGGGCACCGCCTGAACGAGCGAACTGGTATCGGAGATCTGCCGGTCGGCCAGCGCATCGCCGGTGACCGCGGTCACCGCGAGCGGCACGTCGAGCAACCGCTCGGCGCGCTTCTGCGCGGTCACGATGATCTCGCCGGTATCTTCGGGCGCGGCGGCCTCGGCCTGCGGCTCGGATGCCGTCGCGGTCTCCTGCGCATGCGCCGGCCCCGCCAGCGAAACAGCAAGCGCAAAGGCGGACGCGACGACATGGAAATGGACTGAACGATTCATACAACCTCCCCAGAAACGATGGCTTTGCGCGGCTCTGCTGGCCTTAAGCAACGGCGACTCGTCGACTGCCGCTCATTTGATTTAACGCTAAACTGATCGAGCGCGGGAACGTTGTCAAGCGACAATCGGAACGGGTGGAGATAAGCTTTGTGCCCCGGAGCTAGTCGCGAACGACGCAGCGGAAACCGATATGGGTGGTGGTCGAATCGACCGGCTGCGGGTGACGGGCGGCAGGCCGGTAGCGCTGGCAGTAATTCTCCGCGCACAGATGCGATCCGCCCTTCAGCACTTTGCGCGGGATGCGCACCTGCGGCGTGCAGGGATCGTAGCTGTCGCGCTCGCGCCCGCCGCGCGGATTGGGAACGGCGCAACAGGCTCCCGCCTGCTTCTTGACCGGCTTGCGGTCCCCCGCGCCCGGCATCGCGAACCAGTCCGACGTCCACTCCCAGACGTTCCCGATCATGTCGTACAGCCCGTAGCCGTTCGACGGATAGTGCCGCACCGGCGAGGTCCGCTCGAAGCCATCGAGCAAGGTGTTGGCGTAGGGGAACCGGCCCTGCCAGTAGTTCGCGAGCATCGCCCCACCCGGCGCGAGTTCGTCGCCCCAGGCATAGTCGCTGTCGGCACCGCCGCGCGCGGCGAACTCCCACTCCGCCTCGGTCGGAAGCGACTTGCCCGTCCAGCGCGCATAGGCCTCCGCGTCCACATAGGCGACATGGACCACCGGATGATCGTCCAGGCCGTCGAGCGAGCTGTCCGGCCCGAGCGGATGGCGCCAGTCGGCGCCGGGGCGGAAGGCCCACCATTGCGAAAAATCACCCATGTCAACCGGGCCGGCGGTCTTCTCGAAGACCAGCGAGCCGGCCAGCGCGAGTGCCGGGTCGAGCCCGGGATAATCGGCCGGATCGGGTGCGATCTCGGCGAAGGTGACGTATCCCGTCGCGGCTACGAACGCGGCGAACTGCGCATTGGTGACCGGCGTCTCGTCGATCCAGAACGGATCGACCCGCACGGTGCGGACCGGCGCCTCTTCCGGGTAGAAGCGGTCCGAGCCCATGCGGAAACGGCCGCTTTCGACATGACGCATGCCGGCAAATCCGGAGTCAGTGGCGGAACGAACGTCAGGGGAACTGCGCATCGGCATCCTCTAGCCGGATCGACCGGGGAAGTCAGTTGCCCGTCAACGGCGGAATCGCCTGCCGGTCCGGGCTGTCATCGAAACGCTCGCGCGACCGGAATCGCTCCGGCATCTCGGCGAGCGGCGGGGTGCTGTACTTGTGCGCCTCGCTCCACCACAGCTTCTTCAGCTCCTCGACCTTGCCGGGATGACGATCGGCGATGTCGTTCGCCTCGGCGAAGTCGGCTTCGGTGTCGAACAGCTGCCAGCGGTCCTTCGCGAAATCGGTGCCCGGCTGGTGGACCGCTACCGCCCGCCACTTGCCCCGGGTGATCGCTCGGTTGCCGCGCAATTCGAAATACTGGACGGTGCGCGCGCTGGGCGCGTTCGCGGAACGCAGGGTAGGCAGGATCGACTTGCCCGCGACGGGGATCTCCGCGACGCCGTTCAGGCTGCGCGGAAAGCGTGCCCCGGCGACCTCCGCCAAGGTGGGCGCCAGATCGACGGTATCGACATATTGGCGCCGGATCTCACCGGCATCGCGAATGAGGCGCGGCCAAGTCACGACCAACGGGGTGCGCACGCCCCCTAGATAGGGCCAGACCTTGTAGCGGCGGAACGGCGTGACGCTGGTCATTGCCCAAGGGCGCGGATACTCGGCCTGGGTCTTGCCCGAGCCGAGCTCGTCGAGCCGCGCCAGCATCTGCTCGGGCGTCAGCGTGTTGGGCCGGTAGAGCTTCTCGAAGAAGCCCTTTTGTCCCGCCTCCGACGCGCCGCCATTGTCGGACAACAGCACGATCATCGTGTTGTCATACTGGCCCGTCGCCTTCAGATGCGCGACCAGCCGCCCGATCTGCTCGTCGGTATGGGTGATGAACCCGGCATAGGTCGCCATGAACCGGGCGAACACCGTCTTCTCGATCGCGGTGAGGTCGTCCCAGCGCCGGTCGGACGGGCTGCGCGGGGCGAGCATCGTGTTCGGCGGGACGATGCCGATCCGCTTCATCTGCGCCAGCCGCTCGCTGCGAAGTGCGTCCCACCCCTTCTCATAGACTCCGCGATAGGCATCGATATAGCTGCGCGGCACCTGGATCGGCGAATGGCCCGCGCCATAGGCGAGATAGATGAATTTAGGCTTCGCCGCCCGGTCCGGCTCGGGCGTCATCGCGGCGATCGCACGATCCGTTATGTCGACCGAGAAGTGATAGCCCGGCGTCGTTGGCGTCGGAATGGTCCGGTTTCCCTCGATCAACGATGGCCGGTACTGATCGGTCCAGCCGAGGAAGAAGCCGTAAAAGCTGTCGAAACCCCGTTGCAGCGGCCATGAGCCGTTTCGCCCGGGCGAGCCGTCCTCGTCCTCCGGGGCGAGGTGCCATTTGCCGAGGCCATAGGTGCGGTAGCCGGCACGCTGGAGCACCTGCGCGATGGTCTGCGCGTTCTGCGGAAGCTCGCCGCGATCGCGGGTCAGGTCGGCGGGATCGACCTTCGCCGCAGGCAGATCGGCCATCCGCACCGTTTGCGGATTGCGTCCCGTGAGCAGCGCCGCGCGGGTCGGCGAGCAGACCGATTTGCTGTCAAAGCGGTTGTAGCGCAGCCCGTCTCGCGCCAGCTGGTCGATCGCAGGGGTGCGGATCTCGCCGCCGAACGCGCCGAGGTCCGAAAAGCCGACATCGTCGAGCACGATCACGACGATGTTGGGCGGGGGCGCCGGCCGCTGCCGCGCGACAGCGCCCGGCATGGAGGCCAGCATCAGGGCACCGGCCCCGACTAGCATGAGACAGGCGCAACGGCGGCCCGGCATACCAGGGCGGGTATCGGGAGACGAATTCGTCATCGCTATCTATTCTCCAGATCAGGTGCGGCCCGCGCCGCCGCCCATCCGCTGGCGCAGACGGTCCAGCTCGAAGATCTGGGTCGCGGGAGTGTAGGTGCCGGTGAGGACCGCTTCGAGGTAGCGGCCGACGGTGCGGACATAGTCGTTCTCGCCGCGTGCCGCGCGGCGGATCGTCTCGAGCGCCGACCGCGCGGATTCGCCGACGAAGTTGAGCGCATTGATCGCGTGGAGCTGCACTTGCCATGAGGGCGGCGCATCGATGATCTCCGCCAGCACGCGCACGGCATCGCCGCCACCCTCCAGCCGAGCCACCGCCTCCGCCGCGACCACGCGAACATGCGGGGATGGATCGCCGTCCATGATTGACCGCAATCCTGCAAGCTCGCCCCGCGCCGCCTCGTCCAGGATCAGCATGCCCGTCGCCGCCCAGTAGCGCAGGACCGCCACCGGACTGGCCAGATGCGTGCGCAGCGTGCCGAGATGCGCCGGATCGCGGCTCGCCGCCGCGCTGGCGAGCTGCATCACTTCGCGGAGCGGATAGACCGCGGGATTGCGGCTCTCGACATAGCCCTCGCCGGCCATGCCCTCGGGAATGAAGCCGTTGTCGCCGATCACGACCATATGCGCGTCGAGCGCGTCGCGCATCGACTTGAGCATGCGCGACGCTTCCGGATCGTTGGTGCGATTGACGACCTGGTGCGGATCGGCGCGCAGGTCGTAGAGCTCCTCGAACGGCTTCGCCTCGAAGAAGCGGCGCTGCGCGGCGTTGAGCGTGCCCGCGCGCCAAGCCGCCTCCCAGTCCTGATAGCCCTTGGCGAGCCACGCATAGGCCTGGTGCTGCCCCCAGGGCCGGTGTGGCATGTAATTGCGGATGTAGCGCCAGCGCCCATCGGTAACGGTGCGCGAGAAGTCGATCCGCTCGTCCATCCGGTTGCGCATGCCGAACGCCCAGCGTTGCGGTCTGCCGATGCGCTTGCCGAGCAGGGGACGGCCCGGCATCTGCGGCGGCTGCGCGGCGCCGGCAATCGACAACAATGTGGGGGCGAGATCGATGAACGAAACCGGGGCGTCGATTACGCTGCCCGGCTTGGCGGGCATCAGATGCCGCCATTTGGGCGGCACATGGATGATCAGCTCGCAGCGCAGCCCCTCGTCATAGCAATAGCGCTTCGATCGCGGCAGCACGCCGCCATTGTCCGAATAATGGAAGACGATCGTGTCGTCGGACAGCCCGTCCGCATCGAGATCGGCGAGGCGCTGCGCGAGCTGGCCGTCCATTTTCTCGATCAGATTGTAATAGCTGGCGAAATCCTGCCGGATGCCGGGCGTGTCCGGCAGGTAGGGAGGGAGGGTGACCATTTCCGGCGTGACGCGGCCGGGCGTCGGCTTGAAGAGCTGCGATTCATGCGTGGTCTCGTAGTTGAAGACCGCCATGAACGGCTTGCCCGCCGGGCGCTTGCGCCAATGGCCCTCGGCCCCTTGCACGTCCCAGATCGCCTTGGGATCGACGTCGCAATTATAGTCGGTCTTGCTGACGTTGGTACAGAAATAGCCCGCGGCCCGCATCAGCTCGGGATAGGTGCGGAAGCCCTCGGGAAGCCTGGCGTTGGCGCGCATCTGGTTCGCCGGCGCGCAGCTCTCCGGATAGACGCCGGTCAGGATCGCAAAGCGCGAGGGGGCGCAGACCGGCGCGTTGGAATAGACGTTGCGATAGAGCACACCCTTGCGCGCCAGCGCGTCGATCGCCGGGGTATGCGCGAGCCGATCGCCATAGGCGCCGACGAGCGGACTATTGTCCTCGCTCACCAGCCACAGGATGTTCGGCCGCTCGCTGGTGGCGGCTGACGCGGCCCGCGCTGCGACGGTCGCCGCAACGGCGAGACCAATCACCCCGCGGCGGTTCATCCGGCCGCTCATTCCCCGTCCAGCTTTTCTTGACCGAGCCTCGCCTGCGGCGCGAAGGGCCGGCCCTCCGCATGGGCTTTCTGCTTGGCGGGACTGTCGGGCAGGATGTCGTCGAGGCGATCGGCCCGATTGGGCTCAACCAGCCATTCGTCGGGGAATTGCGCGGCACCGGGGCCGTTGCGGCCGCGGCGTACGCTGCCGATCGCCCGGCGCTCGCCATAGGGGATCGCATGCCGCCCGTCGCGATCGGCCAACTGCTCGAACAGCGCCTTGCGCAGCTCGATCTTCTTTCCGAGATAGGCCGGATCGTTGATCAGATTGCGCCGCTCGTCCGGATCGCGCGCTAGGTCATAGAGTTCGTCGGTGTCATAGACGCCATAATATTGGATATACTTCATGTCGCCGCGCTGGATCGCGAACGTCCCCGGCGTCATCGGGAAGCTCCATTCCCAATAATATTCGTAGATGAAGTCCTGCGGCGCCCAGACCTTCGCGGCGATCTTGCCGGTGATCAGCGGCAGCGCGCTCTTGCCCTCGAAATTCGCGGGGCGCGGCACACCGGCAAGGTCGAGGAAAGTCGGCGCATAGTCGAGGTTGCGGATACGCCCCGGATTGGTCGCGCCCGCGGGCACGCTGCCCGGCTGCCACACCAGCAGCGGCACCCGCACCGATCCTTGATAGGCATTGCGCTTGTCGATCAGCCCGTGGTCGCCGATCAGGAAGCCGTTGTCCGAGGTGAACACCACCATGGTGTCGCGGTCGAGCTTGTTCTTCCGGAGATAATCGAAGATGCGGCCCAGGCTGTCGTCGACCGCCGACAAGGTGGAGTAATAATAGCGCAGATACTCCGTCATCTTCATGTCGGAGTTGTAGAAGAAATCGATGCCGTGCCAGGTGTTGCGCTGGTTATAGACCCACATCGGCTTGCCGCGCCGGTTCTCGGGCGTGTCGGCCGCGGTGTCGGGGATACCGAAGGTCACCTTGTCATATTGGCCGCGATGGCGCGGCGCGGGCAGCGGGTCCGAATGCACCGCCTTGTGGCTGAGGTAGAGGAAGAAGGGTTTCGACTTGTCGCGCTCCTTGTCGAGCCAGGTCATCGCATAATCTGTGAGCTCGTCGGTGATATAGCCCGCCTGCGGCACCGGCTTGCCATCGACATTGAGCATGTTGCGCTTGCCCGCCGCGGCGGCGGCCGCCGGAATGCCGGTGGTCGGGAAATAGGTGCCCTGCCCGCGGAAGCTCACCCATTTGTCGAAGCCGGGGCGCGGATTGTCGTCGTCACTGCCCATATGCCATTTGCCGATGAACGACGTCTGGTAGCCGGCCTTCTGCAGCAGCGCGGGGAAGAAGGTCAGCCCTTCCTCAGACGAGTTGTTGTTGTCGACGATGCGGTGGTTGCGCGCGGTCTCGCCGGTCAGGATAGTCGCCCGGCTGGGCGAGCAGAGCGCCGAGGTGACTACGGTGTTCGGGAAATAACTTCCCTCGCGCGCCATGCGGTCGATATTGGGCGTCCGCAGCTGCGGCTGGAGGAAGCCCATACCGTCGTAGCGCAGGTCGTCCACGATCACGAAGATCACGTTCTTCGGCTTGGCGGCAGCTGCCGCCCGCGTTGCCTGCGCGGGTGTGGGCCGCGGAGCCGCATCCCGCGCCGCCAGCGGCGCCGGTACCGCCGCGAGACTGATCGCCGCGCCCAACAGGCTGATACGAAACGTCCCCATCCACTCTCTCCACTCATCTTTACGTCCGCAGGCCCACTGCTTCGTCAATCCGACGCCCCCTCGCCGCGAAGCGACGGGCACCCTGCCTCGATCGCCGGCAATTTCGGGTCGCGCGAAGGCCGCCCCGCGCACATCGGGAAGCGTTCCTTGCTGAACGGCACGTCGGGAATGCTGCGCAGGGTCGCTTCGAATGCCGCCTTGCGCGCTCGGTCCGCCGGGCTCATGCCCGCAGCGGAGATTTCGGTCTCGACGCCGGTTGCCGGGTCCAGCGCGACGAACCGGCCGTCCCCATAGAGCTTGCGGCTGGCATCGAACACGAAGCGCGCCGGACGCGCCAACCAGCGCGGATCATAATGCATGAAGATGGAGTCGCGTGCCGTGCTCGCCTTGCCGGTTATCACGCTCGCCTGGCTGACGCCGTCGCCCGCACCCGGCTTCAACGTCGCGCCGGAAAATTCGGCAAAGGTCGGAGCGAAATCGAGGAAGTCGAACAACGCGGGCGTCGTTCCGCCCGCAGCGACGCGTCCCGGGGCACGCACGATCATCGGTACATGCGTGCCCGTCAGGGTCGGCCTTCCCTTGCCGCCCTGCACGGCGACCCCGTTCCGCATGCTCGTGATTTCGGTGTTGGTACCGTTGTCCGCAGTGAAGATGACGATCGTATCCTCGTCCAGCCCGAGCGTTTTAAGCTTAGCGAGCAGCGCGCCGACCTGGGCGTCCATATAGCTCATCATGCCGGCGAAGCGGTCCTTTGCGCCCTCGCTCGTCATCGAAGCCGGCGTCGGCACGAACGGGTCGTGGACCAGCGTCATCGAATAATAGAGGAAGAAGGGACGGTCCTTGTGCCGCTCGATGAAATTCAGCGCGAACGCCTGGTCGCGATCGGGGCCGAAGCCTTCCTCGTCGATCCGCGTCTTGCCGTCGATGACGCGAGTGGGGCCCCAATAGCGCGATCCCTTCGCGTCTAGCGGCTTGAGCTGCCACAGCGCGCTCTCCTCGAACCCGGCCTGGACCGGCGTAATCCCCTTGCGCCCGTCGAAGCCGTTCCCCGAGAGCTGCCACTTGCCGACCATGCCGGTCGCGTAGCCGACATCCTTCAGGATGTTGCCGAACGTCCGCTGGCCGGGCGCGAGATAGCCGAACGCCTCATAGTTGCGGTGGTTTTCGATCCCCGTCATGAGCCGCGTGCGTGACGGCGAGCAGAGCGGCGTCGCATGCGCATTGTCGAAACGCAGCCCCTCGCGCGCCATGCGGTCGAGATTGGGTGTATAATATTCGCCGCCATAGGCGTTGACCGTCTCGACGCCCATGTCGTCGGCCAGGATCAGGATGATGTTGGGGCGCTTGTCCTTGCGCGCGGCGGGCGCGGGCAGCGGAGCCTTCTGCTGCGCGCCAGGCGTATCTGTCTGCGCCTGCACCGCAGGTGCGGCCAGGGCAACAGCGACCGCGGCGCAGAGCGCGGCCTTGATTTTCATGCGTCGTTGCGTTGCGGCCATCGGGTCAATCCTTCGCGGCAGTTCCGGGAAATCAGGGGTCAAGCGCCTCGCAGCGTTGCAGCCCGGCCAGGCCATCGCCTCCCGGCGCGGACGCCTTGCCGGGCGCGGGCGCGGGCTGGCGCGGGAAATGGGTGCAGTCGCGCACCGCATCATAGGCGATCGGCTTCGACCTGGCTTCGACCGGTCCCTGCGGCAGCATCGCGCGCAGCCGGGCGATGGTGGCGGCGTGGCGCGGATCGTCCGCCAGATTATGTAACTCGCCGGGATCGCGCGTATGATCGTAGAGCTCGCGACCGAGCTTCCCGCCCTCCCATTCGGTATAGCGCCACCGCTCGGTGCGCACGCTGCGGCCGCCGCGCACCTGCGACAGCGCGGGCTTGGTCCATTGCCGGTCATCGGAGCGGATGAGCAGCGGCGTCAGGCTCTTCCCCTCGTTGCGCGTATAGCCCGGCAGTCCCGCCAGCTCGACCAGGGTGGGATAGATGTCGAGCAGCTCCACCGTGCGCGGCGATCGCTTGCCAGCGGTCCTGCTGCGCCCGGGCACCCGGACGATCAGCGGTACGCGCGCCGAGGGCTCCCACAGGATATTCTTCATCCACTGGCCATGCTCGCCGAGCATGAAGCCGTGATCGCTGGTGAAGACGACGACCGTGTCCTCGGCCAGGCCCAGCTCCTCGAGCGCGTCGAGCACGCGCCCGACCTGCGCGTCCATGAAGCTTGTCGCCGCATAATAGGCGCGGATCATCTCGCGCTGCTGATCGGGCGTCATCCCGAAATTGTCGGGCGTCCACGCCTTGCTCGCCGGGAGCACGCGCGCGAGCATCGCCGGATCCTGCTTCTCGATCCGGATCGTGTCGAGCGGGTACATGTCGAAATAGCGCTTCGGCGCCACCTCGGGCACGTGCGGGCGATAGAAGCCGACGCCGATGAAGAAGGGCTTGTCGCGGTTCGCCCGGATCATCTCGATCGCTTCGGTCGCGACCTTACCGTCGGTCTGCTCGCCATCCTCGCCCGCGTCGGCGAGATAGGCCATCGCCGAGCCATAGGGGATGCCCGGCGTCAGATCGACCAGCCGGCCATTCTCCGCGTCGCGGTCGCGTCCGCGCGGATCGACGACCTTGTCCCAGGACTGCGCATCGTCCGGCCCGGCCTCACCGATCCCGCCGGGGACGCCCTGGTGGAATATCTTGCCGACCCGCCCCGAGAAATAGCCGTTGGACCGGAAATATTGCGGCAGCGTCTGGATGTCGGGCAGTGCCGCGCGGAACGGCGTGTTCAGATCCTTGACGCGCGTGGTGTCGGGCCGCGTGCCGGTCAACATCGACGCGCGGCTCGGTGCGCACCAGGGGAATTGCGAATAGGCGCGATCAAAGCTGACCCCCCGGGCAGCGAGCCGGTCGATGTTCGGCGTGCGCACGGGTGCGCCGTAGCTGCCGAGCCGCGGCGCGAGATCGTCGGCCATGATCAGCAGGACGTTCGGACGGCGCTCGGCGCGCGCGGGCTTGCGCGGCTGCTCTTTCGACGCGCCGGCTTGGCGCGCATCGGCCGCGGCGAGCGGCGCTGCCATCAGGCCGGCCATCGCGGCCAGCGCCGTCGTGCGGAACAGGCTTCGAACTCGGGACACGAACCTCTCCTTACGCTCCTCGCTCATCATCACTCGGCGTCCGCCTGCCGTTCCGGCACGGCATCGGCAAAGGCGGGAAGCGACAGACACGCCGCTTCGATCGCCAGCAATCGTGGCCAGCGCAGAACGGCGCCGAAGCGGCGGGCATTGACCAGCTGCGGCACCAGGCAGATGTCGGCGAGCGTCACCGCATCGCCGAAGCAGTATCGGCCTGGACTGCCGGCGATCAGGCGATCGCAGGCATCCAGTCCTTCCTCGATCGTCGTCCGCGCCCAGCCGGTGACCGCGTCCTCGTCCAGCCCCAGCGCGCGCAGCCGATCGAGTATCTTCAGATTCTGCACCGGATGGATGTCGCACCCGATCGCCTGCGCGAAGGCCCGCACCCGCGCCCGTGGGAGCGGGTCTGCGGGCAGCAGCGGAGGATCGGGCGCGATCTCGTCAAGATACTCGCATATCGCCAGCGATTGGGTCAGCACCGCGCCGCCGTCCAGCTCGAGCGCCGGCACCAGCCCTTGCGGGTTGATCGCCAGATAGGCCGGGGCGCGCTGCTCGCCCTTGCGCAGGTGATGGGAGAACTGGTCGCAGGACAGCCTCTTCAGATTGAGCGCGACCCGCACCCGGTAGGATGCGGTGGAGCGGAAATAGCCATGGAGCCGCATCGCGCTCATTCCGTGGCGGCCGGACCGATCAGGATCTCGCACGGCGTCAGGCCGTCGATCGTCACCACGATCCGGTCGCCTTCGACGACCGGGCCGACACCGGCCGGCGTGCCGGTGTAGATGAGGTCGCCCGGCTCCAGCCTGTAGAAGCGGGAGACATAGGCGATCACTTCGTCGACCGGCCAGATGAGGTCAGTGAGGTCCGCATTCTGCTTCACCGCGCCGTTGACCACCAGGCGGATCGCGCCGGTCGTCAGCGGCCCGGTTTCGGCGATCGGATGGATCAGGCCGAGCGGCGAGGATTGCTCGACATTCTTGCCGGTGTCCCATGGCCGCCCCTGCTCGCGCGCGACGAGCTGGAGGTCGCGGCGGGTCATGTCTAGCCCCGCCGCGAAACCGTAAATGTGATCCGAGGCGGCTGACGCCGCGATGTTGCGCCCACCCTTGCCGATCGCGACCACCAGTTCGGCCTCATAGTGGAAGTTCGCCGTCTCGGACGGGTACGCGATTGTCGCGCCGCCCGGCACGACAGTCTCGGCCCATTTGGTGAAGAAGAAGGGCGGCTCGCAATCGGGATCGCGGCCCATCTCGCGCGCGTGCGCGGCATAGTTGCGGCCGATGCAGAACAGCCGCCGCACCGGGAAGCGGTTGCCGTCGCTGGTTACGGCATAGACCGGCGGCTGCGGCTGAAACAGGTCGCTCACGCGCATTCCTCCTTGAACAGGTTCAGCTTCTGCTGCGCGGCCTTGTCCGAATAGCCGAACAGGACCAGCGGCGTTTCCGCGCGCAGCGTCAGCGCATGCCACGACGGCACCACGAAGATGTCGCGCGCCGACAATCGCGTGCACCGATCGCCGATCGTCGCTTCGCCCTCGCCCTCGACCACGACGAACACCGTCCCGTCGGTCGAGCGGCGCGACCTCGTCGCGAACCCGGCGGGAAGCAGCCGGACATGCGCTGCGATCGTCGGCATCACCGGGCCGCCATCGGCCGGGTTCACGAACTCGAGCGCATGGCCGAGATGCGGGTCGATCACCGCTCCCCCCGCCATTTGGTCGAGCGAGGCGCGCCAATCCTGATAGCGATAGTGGAACAGCGGCTGGTGCGCCGGATGGCGGTCGGCCGCGCTGCCGCGGAACGGGCGCAGATTGCGACCATATTGGGCGAGTGTGCTGCCAGGCGCGGCGGTTTCCGGATGGAGTTCGGTCTCCGGCCGCTCAGCGAAACCGGCATCGAAATGCTGCACCGTCGGGATGTCTAGCCCGTCGAGCCAGATCATTGGTTGCGCCGTAGGATTGCCGTGATCGTGCCACTGGCCGCCCGGCGTCAGCACCAGATCGAACGGGCGCATCACCGCCTTCTCGCCATCGACACTGGTATAGGCGCCTTCGCCCTCCATCACGAAGCGCAGCGCGCATTGCGTGTGTCGGTGGCACGGGGCGACCTCGCCCGGCAGGATCAGCTGGAGCCCGGCATAGAGGCTGGGGGTGATCGACGATCGGCCGGCGAGGCCCGGATTCTCGAGGATCAACACGCGTCGCTCGGCCTGCGCGGCGCTGATCAGGTCGCCAGCGCGCATCAGATAATCGCGCGCCTTGGCATAGGACCAGGCATGCGGCCGCGCAGGCGAGTTGGGCTGCGGTGGGACGAGCGCGCCCAGCACCTCCCAAAGGGGCGTCAGCCCCTCGGGCGCCATCACTGCGTAGAGCGCCTGCAGCTGCGCCTGCTGGTCATTGGGCAGCGGGGTCACCATTGGAGCTGTTCCAACCCGCAAAAGGGATCGACCGGGCTGACCCCGGAAAACGCCTCGCGGCCGAGCAGTCGCGGGACCAGCGCGCGCTGCACGCTCTCCAGCCCGCAATAGGCGTTGATATAGGTCGCCATGTCGGGGGCATCGAACAGATAATAGGGCTGCCCGAGCGAGATCATCAGCGTCGGGATTTCCGGCCCGAAGCGATGCATCGCCTTGCGCGACCCGCCGTGCAGCTTCGCCCAGTCGAGGAAGATGTTGCCAAGACTCGGCGTAGCTTCCTGCCCCGCCAGATAGACGATCAGGTCCGCATCTTCGCGCGTGGGACGGTGGTCGGGATCGAAGTCGCGGACCTCGAATCCCTCGACGCGCAGCGCTTCCTTGAACGCATCCAGGTTGCGCGGCTGCGCGCCGACGAAGAAGCTCCAGCCCGCATCCTCGATCACCACCACGCGGCGGTGGCGCGCGGGGTCGAGCGGCAGCAACCCCTGCCTGTCCTTGACCAAGGTGATGCCCTGCCCCGCGGCGCGCTCCGCCACGTTGCGATTCGCGGCGGTGCTCAGATGCTCGCGCACGGTGCCGAGCGGGGGCAGCCGCTCGTCCGTGCTCATCCGGTGAAGGCCGAGCTTCGCCTTGAACGCCAGGATTCGCTCGACCGCCGCCTCGAGCCGCGCCTCGGACAGGCGGCCCTCGCGCAGCCCCTTCGTCATCAGCCCCACGTCCTCGGCCGGCGAGCGGCTGAACAGGAACATGTCGCAGCCATTCTCGATCACCGCAGGAACCCGTTCCTCGCGATCAGCCCAGCTGGTGAGGCCGGCCATGCCGGTGGCGTCGGACACGATCAGCCCCCTGAAGCCGAGCCGCTCGCGCAACAGCACCTGATTAAGCAGGTGCGACACCGACGCCGGGCGGAATGCCTCGCGCCCCGCATCGGGCAGCAGCGAGCGGATGAAGGCGGGAAGCGCGATATGCGCCGACATGACCGTCATCACCCCGTCTGCGATCACCCGGCGATAGAGTTTGCCGAAGCCTGCCTCCCAGCTCTCCATGTCGAGCGGGTTGACCGTAGTGACGAGATGCTGGTCGCGATCGTCATAGCCGTCGCCCGGCCAGTGCTTGGCCGTCGCCGCGACGCCTCGCACCTGCAGTGCCTGGATATAGGCGCGCGCCTGATCGCCGATCCGGCCAAGATCCGAGCCGTAGGAGCGCGTTCCCACCACCGGATTGCGCCACGCCGCGTTGATGTCGATCACCGGGGTGAACGACCAATTGTAGCCAAGCGCGGCGCTTTCCTCGGCAACGATGCGGGCGAGTTCGGCGGTGAGCGCCAGGTCGTCGCACGCGGCGATCCCAAGTTGGTTGGGGATCGCGGTCGAGAAGCGGTACGAGATCGTGCCGCCCTCGATATCGCCGCTGATCACCACCGGCGTTTCGGCGCTGTCGATCGCCGCGCGCGTCGCCGACCAGGCATTGGTCAGGTCATGGCCGGGAAAGCGGTGGATCCCGCCGGGCTTCAGCGCCGCGAGACCGGCGACCTCCTCGACCGTGTCCTGCTCGGCCGCGAAGATGAAGAGCTGCCCGATCTTCTCGTCCGCGCTGAGCGTGGCGAGCTGCCGGTCGACCCAGGCGCGGTCCTCGACGCCAAGGGCGAGCGGATCGCTCATCGGGCTTGCGGATTCGAGGGTCACTGTGGCTCCTGGGCGGTCTGGACGTCGGAATAGCCACGCATGCCGACCAGCAGCGCGATCACGGCAAGCGGCGAGGCAATGGCGCAGGTGATCGCCAGCGCGTCGGGCAGGCGCTGCGGATCGCCGAACCAGAAATCGGTGATCAGCGCGACGGCCGTCGGACCGAGCGCGGCGCCGATCAGGTTGATTGTCAACATGTACAGCGCCGACAGCAACGCGCGCATCCGGTTGGGCGTCAATTCTTGCAACGCGGCGAGCCCGCCGCCGAAGTTGAATCCGGCAAAGAAGTTCATGATGCCGATCAGGACGAGCGCGAGCCCGGCCGTCGGCATCAGCGGAAAGCCGATCGTCACGGGGATCAGGACCGAAAAGCCGATCAGCGCGGTCTGGAGGTTCGCGCGCTCATGCCCGCGGCCGCGCAGCCAGCTCGCGAAGAAGCCGCCCGCGAGCGCGCCGCTGGTGCCGCAGAAGAACACGATCAGGCCATAGGACGCGCCGATTTCCGCGGTGCTCCAGCCATATTTGCGCTCAAGGAATGCCGGGATCCAGGCACCGGTGCCGTTGCCGACGAAGATCATCAGTGCGAAACCCAGCGCGATGCCGAGATAGGCCCGCTTGCGCCCGCCCAGATGCGACAGGAAGTGCGAAATCGGCACCTTCGCCACGTCTCCCGCCACACCCTGGCGTGCCGGTTCCCGCACCGTCAGCAACAGCAGCGAAAGCAGCAGCCCGGGAATGCCGAGCGCCAGGAACACGATATGCCATCCCCTGAGCGCCCCGAGCAGCGGAACGACCACCTCTTGGGTCGGCGGTACCACCGTCGAGATGAGGCCGCCGATCAGCAGCGCACAGGCACCGCCCAGATAGATGCCCATCTGATAGACGCCCATTGCGGCGGGCAGCTTGTTTCGGGGGAAATAGTCGGCGAGCAATGAATAGGCCGAAGGGCTGAGCCCGCCCTCTCCCGCCCCCACGCCGACGCGTGCGGCGAACAGCAGCGGAAAGGAGCGGGCTAGGCCGCACAGCGCGGTCATCCCGCTCCACAGAAACACCGAAAAGGCGACGATGTTGCGCCGGTTCGAACGGTCAGCGAGCCGCGCCACCGGTATGCCGACCGCGACGTAGAAGATGGTGAAGCTGAGCCCGTAAAGCAGGCTCATCGCGGTGTCGGAGACCTGAAGATCATTCTTGATCGGCTGGACGAGCAGCGCCAGCGCCTGGCGGTCGACGAATGCCAGCGTATTGGCCAGCATCAGGATGATCGCGGCATACCATGCGCTCGCGGCGGACGGCCAGACCTGGGAAGCCGGCTTGTCCAGGGCGGTAGCCATCACTTCGCCCCTGCCGGCGTTGGCAGGGCGAAACGCGCGGCCTTCCAGAAACGGCGAAAAGCGATATCTTCCATCGAACCTCTCCCCCTCTTGCGCCCACCTGTTGGCCTTGAATCTTGTTTAGCGCTAAATCTTGCCTTTGCCGGTAACTCTGCGAAAAGGATCGTCATGTCAACCCAGGGGCTAGATCATTGATTTCGATGGAACGCAAAGCGATGCCGCCGCGAAAGCTGCGCCGATGAGCCAGCGTTCACGCCGATCGAGCTCGGCAGTCACGATCAGCGACGTGGCCGCTCGCGCCGGCGTGTCGGCCATGACCGTCTCCAACGTGCTGAGCGGCCGCAAGAAAGTTCTCGAGGCCACACGGGACGCGGTGCATAAGGCGATCGAGGAGCTGGGCTACACCCCCAATGCCGCCGCCCGCGCACTCGCCAGCGCATCGCAATTGCGCGTCGGCCTCATCTACCGCAATCCACAAAGCGCGTTCTTGAGCGCCGTGCTCGTTGGAGCGCTTAACGCCTCGACCCGGCTTGGCGCCCAGCTGCTTATCCGCAGCTGCGAAGCCGAAACCGCGGACGCCACGGCCATCACCCTGCAAGGCCTGATCCGCAGCGGCGCCAACGCCCTGCTGCTCCCGCCGCCGTTCTGCGAGATCATCGATCGCTCCCCGGAGCTGCAAACGACGGGCGTTCCGATGATGGCCCTCTCCTCGGGACGTGAACTGACCAACATGCCGGGCGTGCGAGTCGACGACTTTGAGGCGGCGCGGGCGATGACGCTGCGCCTAATCGAGCTCGGCCACCGCCGCATCGCCCTGATCGAAGGGCCTATCCAGCATTATGCGAGCGCGACGCGCCTCGCGGGTTATCGATCCGCGCTGGCGCTGGCGGGAATCAGCGAAGATGCCGCGCTGATTGCAAAGGGGGATTTCACCTATGATTCGGGGTTGATCGCGGCACAGCGCCTGCTCGACCTCCCGCAACGTCCATCGGCAATCTTCGCGTTCAACGACGACATCGCAGCGGCGGTCGTTTCGGAAGCGCATCGCCGTGGCATCGTGATTCCGGACGAGTTGTCGATCGCGGGATTCGACGACACCCCGATCGCGGTGAAAATCTGGCCTGCCCTCACTACGGTTCGGCAACCCATTGTGGAGATATCTGAACTTGCAACCCAGCGTCTTGTCGCGTCCCTGCGCCAACCGCAGGAGGATGAAGCAGCTGCGACCGTGCATATCCCGTTCTCGATCATAGAACGAGAATCGATCGCCCCACAAAGGGATTGAACCCGACGGTTAATCATTTCCAAAGTGAGTGCGCCTATCCTGGCCGCCATGCGCTTGGCGACCATACGAACTGAGCCTACGGAACCACTCTCGTCCTGACCCTCATATCCGGTACGACGATGCTGCTCGCCTCGAATGCGCAGGATCGCGAACGGGCCGTGGTGGAGCAACGCTACCAGCTGGACAAGGCGACTTCGCGTCTGGGGTCCGAAATCTACGCGTTGAGCCACCACGCACGGCAATATCTCAACACGGGTGACCCGACCTATCTCGTTATTTATCGCCGCGATGTCGCTGCGTTGCGATCGGTCGAGGAGCGCATCCGCCATCTCGGTGACGCAGGCGCCTCCACCGAGGAATTGAACACGCTGCAAGAAGCGGTTCGCTGGGCGGACACGCTCCATGACGAGCAGCGCACGGCGCTCGAGGCCTATCAGCGCGGAGACCAGGCGCCGCGGCTGCCTGGCACAGCCACACATCAGAGCGAGGGTAGCTCGGGCGGAGCTTGACGCTTGCCCCCGAGGCCGGCGTTCTATCTCCGCTTTGCTCCGACCGAACCGTCTGGGCATCCAGCGGGCGGTCACGTCCATCAGGCGATGTCGTGGCTCTTGTCCGGGGGGGCGGCGGTTTCATCGCTGAAAAGATGAGCTTCATCGAATTTCTTTCAGAAATGCTTTTCTTCCGTTCGCGATCCGACCTAGGCTATCCCGAGGCCCGCCGTCAGAGCGCCGCTTCGGCATGGAGAGGATCTATGATTCGCGTTCGTTCCGGCTTTCGCGCCACGCTGCTTGCCGGGGTCGCGACCTTGTCGTTTGCGCCCGCTTACGCGCAGGATGCGGCCCCCGAAGAGGCTCCGGTCGCCGACGATGGCGCGACGCAGGAAGTGGTCGTCACGGGTCAGACCACGCGCAACCGCCCGCTGATCACTTCATCGGCCGACATCACGCTCGCCAACCGCGACGATCTCGACCGCAAGGCGCCGCGCTCGACCGCCGACATGCTCGAGTTGGTCCCCGGCATCTTCGTCGAAGGCACGGCGGGGCAGATTTCGAACAACTATTCGGTTCGTGGCCTGCAGGGCGGCGGCCAGCGCTTCGTCCAGCTCGAGGAGGACGGCATGCCCATCCTCTATGGCGGCGGCGGCGCCGACTTCTTCTTCGACCAGGATTTGACGATCGACCGACTGGAAGCGGTGAAGGGCGGCTCGTCGGGCGTGCTGACCGTCAACGGCGCGGGCGCGACGATCAACTTCATCTCCAAGGCACCCAATTTCACCAAGGCCGAGGGGGCGGCACGCGTCACCGCCTATAATTACGGGCTGAAGCGCGGAGACTTCTATTACTCGCAGCCGATCACCGACAAGCTGGCGTTCAACGTCGGCGGGTTCATCCAATCGAGCCCGGGCGTGCGCGAGAACCCGTTCGACTATGCCGGCTGGCGGCTCAAGGGCATGCTCGAATATCGCTTCGACGATGGCGGCTCGATCCGGCTGTCGGGCAAGGGCGGCAATATCGAATATGCCTATTATGCAACTCAGCCCTATGCCTTTGTCGACGGCGAGATCCGTGGCATTCCGGGGCTCGACACGCAGGACGGCAATGTCGGTGGCGATGCCTTTGCCAGCGTCGCGGTACCGGTGTCGACCTTCGCGCACCCGAGCGGCTTCCGCGAATTCCGCTATCGCGACGGCGTCGTGGCCAAGAGCGCGCAGGTCCGGCTCGACATCGACAAGCCGCTGAGCGACAATTTCAGCCTGTTCGCACGCGCGCGCTATCTTAAATATTCCTATGACTTCAACGGTCTGTTCCCGGGTTCGGGCACCGGCAACGCCGGCCTGACCAGCGCGGTCAACTATCTGACGCCGGGCGCAACCTCGCCGATCAACGAGCTGCTGACGCTGGGCACCGCGGCCTTCCCCACCCGCGCGCGCTTCGGCATCAAGAACCTGCGCACCGGGGTCGTGCTCGGTTCCAACCAGGTCGCCGAGCTCAACGCGCTCAACGGCAACGGATTCCTCCAGCGCACGACCCTCAACCACGACTATATCGATGGCCGGGATTTCGGCATGAACGTGGGCGGGCGCTGGGAGGTCGAGACCGACGGTTTCAAGAACTCGCTGACTGCTGGCGTCATGTACTACAACGTCAAGCGCGACCAGGACCAGTCGGCGACCGCGAGCATGGTCAACGACGTGCGCACCAACAGCGACGTCTATGACATCGTCGCGCTCGACGCGAACAACAACGTCATCGGCACGCTCTCCGACAATGGCCTGGTTTCCTATGGCGACTGGGGTGCGGGCATCCGCGAGCGCGAGGATTCGGCGGTCTCGCTCTACGTCAACGACGAGATCGCGATTGGCGACCTGCGCATCGATGCCGGCGTCCGATGGGAAAGCGTGCGCGCGATCGCGCGCGACGGCAACCAGGCAGCGGTCAACCAGCCGGTGCCGCCCGGCACGGCCGGCGTGCTGCCGACGGTCGGCGCGACGTTCGACGGCACCTACACGACGCGCCGCAAGACGCAGTCAAAGGCGGCCTATACGGTCGGCGCCAATTATCTCATCACGCCGAACTTCGCGGTCTATGCGCGCTACGCGAACGGCTTCCAGACCAACAATGTCGATCCGATTACCACGATCGAACTCTACGAGATCGGCGTGCGCTATCAGGTCGGCCGCATCTTCTCCGGCTCAGCGACGGTGTTCCAGACCAATTTCGACGATCAGAACTATAATTTCGCGGATCCGGTGAACCCGTCGCAGCAGACCAATCTCAACGCCGATCTGCGCACGCGCGGCATCGAGTTCGACTTCCTGATCCGGCCAGTCGAGTGGTTCTCGCTCAACCTGCAGGGCGTGTTCCAGGAGCCCAAGCTCAAGAACCTGCAGCTCAACGGCGTCGATCAGTCCGGGTTCGAGGGCAATCGCCCCGAACGCACCCCGGCGCGGCTGTTCACGATCACGCCCGTCATCCAGCTGCCCAATGGGCTGGGCGAGGTCTATGGCCGCTACAAATATGTCGGGCGCATCTTCGCCGACAACGGCAATGGCCTGGCGCTGCCGAGCTATGGGGTGACCAGCCTGGGCGTGACCCTGAACCTCAGCGACCGGCTGCAGGCGAACTTCAACGTCGACAATCTGTTCGATGTGGTCGGCCTGACTGAGGGCAATCCGCGCCAGGGCCAGACCCAGGCGATCACCGACGGCTTCTTCTACGCCCGCGGCATCGTCGGCACGACGTTCGGCGGCTCGGTGACGATGAAGTTCTGAAAAGGGCCGTCAGTTCCTGGCGGAAATCGGGGCGCCGCGGCAAAATATCCGCGGCGCCCTTCTTCCATCGACGCAAGCAAAGGAGTGATGCGATGATGTTTGGCCGATTGCTTGCGATGACGGCGCCCCTTGCCCTGACGGTCCCGGCGGCAACGCTGGCACAGTCTGCGCCCGAGCTCGCCTATCAGCTCACCGAGGGTCAGAACATCAACGCGTTCGTCCGCGACGGCCGGATCGCGGCGCATCTGCTGCTGCGCAACGGCACCGATCCGCGCGTCCTCGTCGCCTTTCCCGCGGGGAACAGCGGCGTCGGTCTTTGGTTCGCGCCACTCGCCCGGCCGGCCAATTGGCGGATCGAGCAGGCGCCCGCGCCGGTGACGCTGGCGGATGCCAGGGGCCGGCCGCTCTACGGGATCTCGACCACCGCGACGCTCGATGCGCCGGCGTTGATGGTCAAGCAGGCCGTGCTCTCCAACGTCCGCTTCCTGCGCGACTACCAGTCGATCGCGAAATTCCCGGCCGAGGTCGCGGCGGCGCCGCGGACCGAGGGCCGCAAGCTGATCTGGGCGCGCGACCGTGTCGATGGCGCGCCCGGCTACCGGCTCGAGGTTGAGGTGCTGGTGGGCAGCCTCGCCGACGGCACGATCGCCGCCCCTGCCAACGGCCCGATCCGCCTGCGCATCATCGCGGCGAGCGGCGACACGCCGCTGACCGGCCTCAGCGAAAGCGAGCTGCTCAACGGCAAGGCCACCGCCGACCCGCAGGCACGCAACGCGCTGCGATTCCTCAGCTATCGCGAGAAGTTCCTTGCCGGATCGTGGCGCTTCAACACCTATTTTGGCCGTGACACGCTGATGTCGGTGCGGCTGCTGATGCCCGTGCTGCAGCCCGCAGCGGTCGAGGCCGGCCTGGGCGCAGTGCTGGCGCGACTCAATGCGGTCGGCGAAGTCGCGCACGAAGAGGGCCTGTCCGAATTCGCGATTCTCGACCGGCGGCGGCACAAGCTGCCCGGCGGCGACCAGGCGACACTCGATTATGCGATGGTCGATGACGACTACATGCTGGCGCCGGTCGCCGGCGAATTCCTGCTGGGACAGGCGGGAACGGCCGAAGCGCGCGCCTTTCTCGCGCGCAATATCCCGAGCGAGACCGGCGCGCCGCCGACTGCGGCGGGCAAGCTGCTGGTCCGCAACCTACGCTTCGTGATCGATCAGGCGGCGGCGTTCGCGGCCGCGCCCGGCTGGCAGAAGCTGATCGCGCTCAAGCCGGGCCGGATGACCGGCGAATGGCGCGACAGCGAGGAAGGGATCGGGCGCGGGCGCTATCCCTACAACGTCAATGGCGTGTTCGTGCCCGCTGCACTCGAGGCGGCGGACAAGCTCTACAGAGCGGGGCTGCTCAATCCATATCTGACGCCCGCCGATCGTGCCGCGCTCGCCAGGGCGGGCGCCATGGCCAAGGTCTGGCATGCTCGCGCGCCGGGCCTGTTCCGCACCGACATCCCCGCCGCACGGGCCGCAGACGAGGTGCGCGGCTATGCCGCGCGGGTCGGCGTGCCCGCCGAACCGGCGCTGGCGGCGATGCGGGGTCAGGCGCTGAGCTTCAACGCCATCTCGCTCGATGCGAGCGGTAGGCCGGTGCCGATCGTCAATTCGGACGACGGCTTCCTGCTGTTGTTCGGCCACCCCTCGCCGACGGAGCTGGAGACGTTCGTCGGCGCGGCGATGCGGCCATTCCCCGCCGGGCTGATGACCGATGTCGGCCTGCTCGTCGCCAATGCGGCGCAGGCGGCGCCCGAGGTCGAGGACCGGTTCGGCCCGGGCGCCTATCACGGGGCGGTGGTGTGGTCGTGGCAGCAGGCATTGTTCGCCGCCGGGCTCGAACGGCAGCTGGCGCGCAGGGACTTGCCCGCGAAAACCCGTACGGTGATGACCGATGCGCGGGCCAAGCTGTGGCGCGCGATCGATGCCGCGCGCGCGACCGCCAATTCGGAGCTGTGGTCCTGGGCGTACCGCGACGGGCGCTATCAGGTCGTGGCGTTCGGCGCGGGCAAGCAAGATGTCGACGAATCCAACGCAGCGCAGCTATGGAGCACGGTCTATCTCGCGGTGCGCCCGCCCGTGTCGCTCATGCCGTCG
Source organism: Sphingomonas sp. MS122 (assembly GCF_049532975.1). Lineage (GTDB taxonomy): Bacteria > Pseudomonadota > Alphaproteobacteria > Sphingomonadales > Sphingomonadaceae > Sphingomonas. The sequence goes on from NZ_CP186695.1 coordinate 3,680,537, forward strand.
CCAGAAAAGCGGTGACGGTCAGGCGTCCGGTGGCCGGATCGGGGTCGAGGCGCGCATCCGGTGAGATCGCGCCGCTATGGAGCAACGCGCTGCGATAGATCACCGCGCGGTTGTAGCGCGCCTCGACCCGCGCGATCTCGGCGAACAGCTCGGTGTCGCCGTTGAGATAGCCGGCGGGCGGCGCGCTGCCGCGCAGCTCGGCCTCGAGGCGAGCGAGATAGTCTGCCGAGCGCGCCTCATCGATCGTCTCATATCCGGTGGTGCGGTGGCGGAAAAAGGCGGTGCCGTCGCCATGGTCGCGCGAAAGATAATGCACCAGCGCGATCCGCCCGCGCGCGACCGCGTCGACGTGCGGCAGCCGCTGGGCCGGCGTGAGCGTGGCGGGCGGAGCCGTCACGATCGAAAAGCTCGCGTCGAGCAGGTCGATTTGCCGCGGCGCGCCGAACACATCGCGCAGCACCGTGGTCAGCGCCGGGCGGACCTGGGCGAAATAATCGGCCGGCAGCTCGGCGCGAATGCCGGGATAGTGGCGCGGCGCCGGGCCGAAGCTTGCGGCGCAGGCGGCGTCGCAGAGCGTATCGGGATCGGGGTGAAAGCCGTCGACGATCGCGATCGGCTGCTGCTCCGCACCGATCCGGCGCGCGATGATCTCCGGCGCGATCACGCCCTTGCGATCATCGCGGCCGCCAGCGCATCGCCGTGCAGCGGCAGTGTCGGTGCGGCGCGGGCGATGACGTCGGCGATCTGCTGCACCTGCGCGCGGTTGGCCGCTGGGTCGAGCGTATCGGCGAGTGGATTATAGTTTTGCGCGATCACCCCCTGCCCGTTGAGCACGGCGAGCCAGCTCGTCTCGCGGAACAATTCCTCGGCATCGAGCATCAACCGGCCGGAGCGGCGATATTGCGCCTCGCGCACGAGGAGGCTGTCGGGCAGCGCCATCTCGCGTCGTTCGACCCACATCGGCTCGGTCCGATCGGTCGCGTGATAGTGGAGGATCAGGAAATCCTTGATCACGTCCATGTCGGCGTTGAGCAGCCGGTTGAAGCGATCCGCCAAGGCGGGATCGCAATCGCGATCGGGGAACAGGGTCAGCAGCTTGGCGATGCCGCTCTGAATCAGATGGATGCTGGTCGATTCGAGCGGCTCGAGGAAGCCCGAGGACAGGCCCAATGCCACGACATTGCCGATCCACGCCCGCCGCCGCGTTCCCGCCACGAAGCGCAGGACGCGGGGTTCGGCTAGGGCCTCGCCGTCGAGATTGGCGAGCAGGGTCGCGATCGCCTCGTCCTCGCCGATGAAGCGGCTCGAAAATACATAGCCGTTGCCGGTGCGATGCTGGAGCGGGATGCGCCACTGCCAGCCTGCCGCGCGCGCGGTCGAGCGGGTATAGGGCGTGATCTCGCTCACGCGCGCCGAGGGAACCGCGGCGGCGCGATCGCAGGGAAGCCAGTGCGACCAGTCCTCGAAATCGCCGCCCATCGTCTTGTCGATCAGCAGCGCGCGAAAGCCCGAGCAATCGATGAACAGGTCGCCGTCGAGCCGCGCGCCGCGCTGCGTGGTCAGCGCGGTGACGAAGCCGCTCTCGCCGTCGCGCTCGACATCCTGCAGCAGCCCTTCGACGCGCGTCACGCCCGCCGCCTCGGCGATGCCGCGCAGGTGCAGAGCATAGAGGCTGGCGTCGAAATGATAGGCATAACCAAGCGTCGAGAGGATCGATCGCGAGTCGCCCTGGGGCTTGGCGAAGCGATTCTGCGCCGCCAGCGTGCCGGCCAGCGAAAGCGCCGATAGCGGGAGGCCGAGTCCCTCACGCGCTGCTTTGAGCCAGCGGTGATGGAAGGCGACGCCGGGTAATTGCGCGCCATAGGTGCCGAAGGGGTGGAAATAGCGATGGCCCGGTCGGGTCCAGTCGACAAATTCGATGCCGAGCTTGAAACTCGCCTTGGTCGCCGCGAGGAACTTGCCCTCGTCGAGCCCCACCAGCTGGTTGAACCAGTGGATGGTGGGTATCGTCGCCTCGCCGACACCGACCGTGCCGATCTCCTCGGATTCGAGCAGCGTGATGCGCACCGTGCCGCCGAGCGATTTCGCCAGAGCCGTCGCCGTCATCCAGCCCGCAGTACCGCCGCCCAGAATGACCACCGAGCGGATCCGGCGCGAATCCGGGATGCTGTTCGCTGTCGGCGATCTGCTCAAGCTTCCACCTGGAACATTTCGGCTCTCACGAAAACGGCAGAGGCCTAATCCCTGAGCGTATAGCTTGGTCCAGCGCAAGGGGCTTGCGAGGCATCGAGATCACCGACGCTCCACGCCCAGGTTGGCTTCAGTGACGACAGTTGAGCTAGCTATCCGATCGCGGTTGCTCCCGACAGCCAGCCTCCCGGCCCGTCGATCGGGCCGGGAGCGCGGAGCACGGAAGCGCCCTAGTCCTTGATTGGGGCGAGCGTCGGATATTTGACGCCGAGTTGGTCGAGATAGCTCGGATATTTGGCCGGATCGTAGTAATATTTGGTGAGCTCGGGCCGCAACCGCTCCATCACCTCCTTGTTGAGGTGGATCGCCGGCTGGTCCGCTGCGGTGAGCACCGGATCGTATTTCTGGTCCTTGGTCTGGACGTCGCGAAAATAGGCTTTTGCGTCGGTTATCAGCTTGGGCGTGGTCATCGCGTCGAGCACGGTCATCGCCACCGCCTTGGCACCCGCGACGGCACCCTTGTGCGCGACCGGAGTCGCCATCGCGATCGCCGCGGTGACGTTGTGGCCGATCATGTTGGGGATGTTCGAGGGGAAACGGATGGTGATCGTCGGCACCGTCCACATGATGTCGCCGATATCGTCCGATCCCCCACCGAACGAGCGATCGCGAGTTTCAGGCGTGGAGAGCTTCTCCACCGTCGCCTTGAGCGGCTCGACCTTGAACTTCAGCGCTTCCTGCACCGCCTTGGTGAAGGCCTGGTCGTCGGCGCTCCATTTGGGCATGCCGACCCGCTCGATATTGGCCTGCGCGGCCTCGGCCAGCGGGCGGTTAGCGTGGTTGGGTGCGGCATAGCCCAAGATGCGGCGCGTGACGGTGGTGCCGGTCGCCTTGGCCGCCGCTTCGGAGATCTCGTTGCCGGTGGCGAACAGCGAGCGGATCTTATCGAAGGTCTGCTCGCGGAAATAATACCAGACGGTCGCTTCGCCCGGCACGATGTTGGGCTGGCCGCCGCCATTGGTGATCACGTAGTGAGAGCGCTGGGTGAGCGGGAGATGCTCGCGCCGCATGTTCCACGCGATGTTCATCACCTCGACCCCGTCGAGCGCGCTGAGCCCGGCCCAGGGCGCGCCCGCGGCGTGGCTGGTGCGGCCTTTGAAATTATACTCGACCGAGACCATGCCGTTGTTGCCCGAGTCCCCCCAGCCCGTACCGAAGCTCGAGGCGACATGGGTGAAGATCGAGACGTCGACGTCCTTGAACAGGCCGGCGCGGACATAATAGGCCTTGGTCGCCAGCAGCTCCTCGGCGACGCCGGGCCACAGCATCAGCTTGCCCTTGATGTTGTGCTTGGTCATCACGTCCTTGGTCGCGAGCGCGGCGGCGATGACCAGCGGCATGCCCGAATTATGCCCCTCGCCATGGCCCGGCGCACCGGGAACGATCGGCTTGATCTGGGGCAGGCCGGGCATCTGCGACAGGCCGAGCAGCCCGTCGACGTCCGATCCCAGCGCCACGGTCGGCCCCTCGCCATTGCTCCAGGTCGCGGTCCAGGCGGTGGGGATGCCGGCGACGCCCTTTTCGATCGTGAACCCGTTCTTCTCGAGGATGGCGGTCAGATATTCCATCGTCTGGAATTCCTGGAATCCCGGCTCCTGGAAGCTGAACACCGAGTCGACCATTTCCTGGACGAGCTTGGCCCGGGCCTCGACGCCCACGGCGACCTCCTTCTTGAGCGCATCGGATGCCTTGGCATGGGCGCCGGACATCGGCGTGGTGACGAGCAGCGCGGCAAGAAACGACTTCATGACGAGTTTGGACATGGCCTTCTCCCAGGTCGAATGACGGTCTTGTATCAATGACTGCGGACAGAACCACGGGAGGCGCAGGGGGGCGCCTCCCGTGGAGGGGGGTGTTCAGATTGCGAGCCTGAACCCCATGCGGAACACGCGGCCGAGCACGTCGTAGAGCGCGCGGTTGGTCTGCGGATAGGCGGGCGTGTTGTTGCCGGTCGGGCCGTTGCCGACCAGCACCGGATCGCGATCGGTGATGTTGCGGATCGCAAGGAACAGCTCGGCCTTCGCGTTCTTGACCTCGAAGCGGTAGTTGAAGTTGAGGTCGAAGAAGAAGGCGCCCGGGATCGAGTTGGTGTTCACCGTCCGCCGGTCCGCGGTGGAGGCCGGGCAATCGGTCGTGCACACGATGTAATTGTTGTTGTACACCCCGCCCGACACGCCGCGCGCGATCCCCTGGACCGAGAAGCCGCTTTCCATGTCGTAGCCAGCCGAGAAGCGATAGGTCCAGTCGGGCAGCCCGCCGGTATTCTGCCCCGCGGAATCGGTCGCCAGCGTGACGCCGTTCTCGGTCTTGAGCTCGAACGCGCGGCTGACCAGCGCGCGCAGCGAGAAATTGCCGGGTCCGATCTCGCGGCGATAGCTTGCCTCCAGATCGATGCCGCTGGTCTTCACGCTGACGAAGTTGGTCGGCTTGATCTCGATGCTGGTCACGGGAAGGCCGGGCGTGACGACACCGCGCCCGCCCGTGGTCGAGATCGCCGAGCAGGCCGCGGTGATGCCCTGCAGATAGCATTGGTCGACCAGGGTCTGCGCGGTGAGCGAGTCGATCGCGCCGGAGAGGTCGATCTTGTAATAGTCGGCCGAGAAAGCGAGCCCCGGGATGAAGCTGGGCGTCACCACGACGCCCGCGCCATAGGTGAGCGCCTTTTCCGGCACCAGCGCTGGATTACCGACCGTCGACTCGTTGAACTGGTCGGCGCACACGGTGGATGTCGGAGCGGTTGGGCAGGTACCGACCGCGACGGGCCGATTGACGGTGTTGGTGCGGCCGGTGCCGGGTGCGAACAGCTCGGACAGATTGGGCGCGCGGATGTCGCGGGAGATCGTGCCGCGGAACTTGATGTCGTCGATCACCTGCCAGGTCAGGCCCGCCTTCCACGTCACCACGCTGCCCGAGGTCGAATAATCGGTGAGCCGCGCGGCCCCGTTGAAGTCCATCCCCTTGAAGATCGGGATGATCGTCTCGACGAAGCCTTCCTTCACCGTGTAGCTGCCGAAGGTCGGCAGATAGTTGCCGTAGATCCAGGTGCCGGTGGTGACGCCGTTGGCGACGATCGGGCGGAACAGCGCGTCGACGCTGCCGGTCACCTCCTCCTTGCGCCACTCGCCGCCGAAGGCGAGGCTGACCGGCCCGGCGGGGAGACGGAACAGATTGTTGGTCGAGAAGTTCAGTGCCGCGACCTGCTGCTTGAGATGCTGGCGGCGCAGCGGCTGCAAGCCGTCATGGAGCACATATTGGATCGCCTGGGCCGAGGCGCCGTTGGTGCCGATGCGGTTGAGCGGCACGCAGGCGCGGTCGTCATTGGCAGTATTCGCGTCGACGTTGATCCGGCAGACGATCGCGCCCGCCGCATAACCCCCCGGATTGCCCGCCGCGGCGACCACCGCGTCGGTCGCATTCGCCATGCGCTGGATGTGCCAGGCATTGGTCAGCCGCTCGACCGTGTCGGTCTTGCCGAACTGGTAATAGCCGTCCCACTGCCAGGTGATGCCGCCGGTCGCGAACTCGCCATCGCCGCCGACGACATAGCGCTGGACCTGGCGGCGGTTGTCGCTGCCCTGCGGCGGCAGGAAGATGTTGCTGGTACCGATCTGGATGGTCTGCAGGTTGTTCGTGACCATATCGGCGCGCACCGAATCGGGCAGGAAGGCGTTGTCGCGCTGGATCGTCACGCCCACGGTCGGCGTCTGTTGATAATAGCTCTGGCCGCGATAGTGGCTGATCGCCGCCTGCGCGAACAACTCGATCGCGGGAGAGAATTCATAGCTGATTCGGCCAAATCCGCTGACGCGCTTCTCGGCGGGAAGCAGCGTTGCGCTGCTGCGGTGGCCGGCGGTGGTGATGCCGAGATCGCCGCCCAGCATCCACTGGCCGCTCGTCGCGCCGAAGTTGAGCTGGTTGACGCTGGCCTTGCCCGTCGCCGGATTGATCGATCCGAAATAGGTGCCGCGCAACGGCCCGGAATAGATCAGTCCGCCCGGCGTGAACTGGCCGGTGCCGGCGTTGGCGCTGACCAGATATTCCGGCGCGCAGCCCGTGATCGGCGTGCCGGCGACATAGCCCGCCGGGGGGCGGCAATTGCCGCCGACGGCGGTGCTGTACGCCGGATTGTTGATCAGGAAGAAGCCGGTGTCGTTCCAGTCGCGGTCGATCGACTGGATGCCCTTCTGCGTGAAATACTCGCCCGACAGCAGGATATGGCCCTTGCCGTCGCCGAAGCTCTTGCCGCCGGTCGCGCTGATCTTGTGGTTGGGGCCGTCGCCATAGGTGGTGACGCCGTGCTCATACTCGGTCTTGAACCCGGTATAGGTCTTGTCGAGGATGAAGTTGACCACGCCCGAGACCGCGTCCGAGCCATAGGCCGAGGACGCGCCGCCGGTCACCACTTCGACCCGCTGGATCAGCGCCTGGGGGAAGGTGTTGACGTCGACCGATCCCGTCGTGGTCGAGGCGACCGAGCGCTGGCCGTCGAACAGCACCAGCGTGCGGTTCGCGCCGAGATTGCGCAGGTTGACGCTGTTGATGCCCGCCGCGCCGTTCGACAGCGATCCGTTCGAGCTCGCCGCCGTGCCCGAGCCGCGCACCGCGGGAAGCGTGTTGACGAAGTCCGAGATATTGGCGGGCGCCTCGGCCTTCAGCTCCTTGGTGCTGATCACGCTGACCGGGGTCGGCGCGTCATAGCCGTCGCGGACGATGCGCGACCCGGTGACGGTGATCTCGGGACCGGCCTCGGGTTCCGCCGGTTGCTCCGGTTCGGCCGTCTCGACCGGCGCGGTCTGGGCATGCGCCGCCCCGGCGATCAGCGATACGGCAAGGATGACTGCGCTGCCCAGCAGCTGCGCGCGCGACGTTCCGGTTTTTCCGCCCTGAAACTCGTTCTTTTCTGAACCCACGTTAGCCCCCAAATCTAGTTTGATAGGGCCAGCCAGGATCCTCTTCCTTGAACTGTTCTGGTTCGTTCGGGTCTCTGCGGAAAATATCCGGCCATCTTCCGGCATCGTTGCCGGCGCGGCCATTCGGTGATCTGCGATCGGCATGAAGCCTAGCAGATTCGCCATGACGATAGTGCCTAAATTTGGAACTTAATCAAGGGCGTTGATTCGAATTTCATCTTGTATATGAAGATTCGTGATGAATATCGAACCTGTAACACTTGATACTATCGATTATCGAATCCTGAAAGCGTTGTCGGAAGACGGGAGGATTTCCGACGTCGCGCTCGGCGAGATGATCAACCTCTCCAGCACGGCCGTCGCCCGTCGGCGGCGTATCCTGGAAGAAACCGGCGTGATCGAGGGCTATTCCGCGCGGCTCTCGCTCAAGGCGCTGGGCTTCGCCGGCACCGTGATGGTGATGGTCGAGCTGAGCTCGCAGGCGGAGAACATCCTGGTCGAGTTCGAGCGCGAAGTGGTCAAATGCCCCTCGGTCTCGTTCTGCGGCTTCGTGTCGGGCGATACCGACTTCATGATCCTGATCCACGTCAGTTCGCTGGACGAGTACGACAAGATCTATCGAGAAGAGCTGTCCAATCTTCCGCATGTGTCGAAGATCAGAAGCAGCTTCGTGTTGAGGGAGGTTGCCCGCCGCTCGAACGTGCCGATCATCTTCGAGCGGGGAAAGGCAGGTGCAACCGGGTCGCGCCGTTAGCGAAGGGCGAGCGTCGCGTCCCCCATCTGTCGGGGAAAGTGATGACCAAGATCGACTCGCGCGGGCCAGGCCTGCGGCGTTCCGTGGCGCGGACGCTGCTGGGCGCGGCATTTGTTTCGCTCGCGGCGGCGGCAGGCGTGCTGCTTCCACATACGGTGAAGGCAGCACCGGCCCAGGCGGCCCCGTCCGCGCTGGCCGACGGCTATATCCCGCTCGCCTGGGACACGGCGCGCGGCAAGCTGCTGCTGCAGGTGCCAGCGTTCGACGAGGACGTGCTCTACTATGTCTCGGCGGCCACCGGCGGCGGATCGGTCGAGCTGCCCTTCGACCGCGGCATCATGGAGACTGCGGTGATCCGCTTCCAGCGCGCCGGCAATCGCGTGCTCGTGGTCGAGATCAACAGCGGCTATCGCGCGACCGGCAACGCGGCGACCGCGCAGGGCGTCGCGGACTCCTTCCCCACCTCGGTCCTCGCCAGCCTGCCGATCGAATCGAGCGCGGGCGGCAAGGTGACGGTCGATGCGACCGCGCTGTTCATGCGCGATGCCGCCAATATCGAAGGGACGCTGCGCCGCACCAACCAGGGCAGCTTCAAGCTCGATCCCGCGCGCAGCACCTTCTACGCGCCGCGGATCAAGGCGTTTCCGGAGAATAGCGAGGTCGAGACGATCGTCACCTTCGCGGCGGATACGCCCGGCGCGCTGGTGCGCAACGTCGCGCCCGAGCCCCGCGCGCTGACGATGCGCATCCATCACAGCTTCCTGAAACCCCCGACCGGCTATGTCCCGCGCGTGGCGGACCCGCGCATCGGGGTGAGCGAGCTGCGCTTCCGCGACTATTCGAAGCCGTTCAGCGAGCGCACCGACACGTCATGGGTCACGCGCTGGCGGCTCGAGAAGAAGGACCCCGCCGCGGCGATGAGCGATCCGGTCAAGCCGATCCGCGTCTATTTCGACCCTGCGATCCCGGCGCCGATCCGCACCGCGATGAAGCAGGGCCTGCTATGGTGGAACAAGTCGTTCGAGGCGGCCGGGTTCAGCAACGCGATCGAGGCGATCGACGCGCCGGCCGACATGGACCCGATGGACATCCGCTACGCCTTTATCCTGTGGATCAATCGCGACGAGCGCGGCTTCTCGTCCGGCGGCACCTTTCGCGATCCGCGCACCGGCGAGATCCTGGGCGCCAAGGTGCGGATGGACACGCACCGCATCCGCACGATCGGCAACTACTGGGACGCCTATCTGGCGGGGCTGCCCGGCGACGGCGCGGGCGTGACGGTGGCCGATCCCGGCCTGCTGACCGAAGGCGCGCTCGCCGGCATGCCGGCGGGACAGCGCGACATGGTGCTGCTGCGCCAGGCGCTGCTGATGGCGCACGAATATGGCCATTCGCTCGGCTTCGGGCATAATTTCGCCTCCAGCCTCAGCGACCGCGCGTCGGTGATGGAGTATCCCACGCCACGGGTGAAGGTAACGGACGGCAGGCTCGATCTGTCCGAATCCTTCATGAAGGGGATCGGCGCCTATGACACGATGATGGTGCGCTACGCCTATACGCCCTTCGCTCCCGCGGCAGAGAAAGCGGGGCTGGAAGGCGTGATCGCCGACATGCGCGGCCAGGGGCTGCTCTATGTCCCCGACACCGATCCGCGCTGGACCTGGTATGACGACCGCGCGACCCCGGGCGAGAATCTGCGCGAGGCGATGGCCGCGCGGAAAATCATGCTGGCGGGCTATGGCCAGAGCGCGCTGACCGCCGGGGAGCCGGTCGGAACGCTGCGCGACGCGCGGCTGTGGATGGTCTATCTCCACCACCGCTACGCGATCGAGAGCGCGCTCAAATATGTCGGTGGGCTCTACCAGAACATCGTCGTCAAGGGCGACACGCTGCCGCCGACCGAGTTCATCCCGACCGAAATGCAGCGCGGCTCGCTCGGCCTGCTGCTCGACGCGATCGAGCCGGCCAACCTGGCGCTACCCGAGAACCTGCTCGCGCAGCTGACGCCCGATCCGGTGACCGCCGCCTTCTATCGCCAGAGCGCTCGGCGCATCGCCGCCTATCTCGACGATCCGGCAGCGAATGCGCCTAAGAAACTGGCGCCCGAATGGGGCAAGGGGCCGCGCTCGCGCTTCCCGCTGCCCCCCGGGCCGCCGCTCGGCTGAGCCGTCAGCCGCCGCGCGCCAGCGCCACGTGGCGATCAAGATCGCTGCGGGCGCCGGTCAGCGCCTGGCCGAAGCACAGGCCATAGTCGCGCTTCTGGTAGAGATCCTGCGTCGCGCTCGGGTCGCATACCTGCTTCGAGGCGAAGCGCAGGCGGCTCTCGGCACGCGCGACATGCGCGTCGCGGCGCAGGTCGAGGTCGCGGAGCGACACGGTCTGCGTGCGGGTCACCCCGCGCAGCTCGCCGGTGACCGTCATCTCGGTTCCGATTTCGCCCGTCCGCGCCGCGGCGGGAGCAAGTGCACAACACAACGCGCCGGCGATCGCCGGGGCGGCCAACAGCCTAACCATCCTCGTTCCTTTCCTGCTCCGCCTCTAACGGACGGCTTTGCACAGATGGGACATGCACAGACCAATTCCAAGGATGTCAAGGGCTGGCATACCCTAGGCCGATCGCGGTGATCGCACCGCACGCGATCGCCAATCCGTAGGGGATCGGGCCCCGCGGTTTCAGCGCCACCATGCCCGAACGCAACAGCGCCGATGCCGGCACGGCTCGGCGAAGCACGACGAACAGCAGCGTGACGGCGGCACCCGCGACCGCGATCGCGCCAATCAGCCTCGCCGCACCCGCGATATCGAACCAGAGCGCCGTCGCCGCGAGCAGCTTGACGTCCCCTCCGCCCAGCCAGCGCGCGGCGAATCCGGCGGTGCCCAGCGCGAGAACGCCGAGGAATACCGCACCGTTCTGCCACAGCGATGCCTCCAAGCCCTTCGCGACCGCATAGGCGGGAAAGAGCAGGAAGATCGCCACCGCGAAGAAATTGGCGATGCGCAGCTGGCAGACGTCCTGCATGGCCGCCATAGCCAGCAGCAGGACCAGGATTGCAAGCAACGCCGTGGCGATCACCGTGCCTCTCCGCGAGCGTCCTTGAGTCCATCCAGAAGCCGGTTCGCCTCGGGGGTGAACTGCGGATCGATCTGGATCGCCTCCGCCAGCAACGCCCGCGCCAGATCCCGTCGTCCGGCGCGCAACGCACCCTTCGACGCAAGAGTCAGGCGCGACGCCCATCGCCGGTCGTCATCGACCCCGCCGCGGCGCCGCGGGGCATTGCCCATCGCGCCTTCCACCAGATCGATATTGCCAGCGATGCGCCTGTCGCCCGGCGCCGCGCGCAAGGCCTTGCCGAGATCGTCTCGCGCGTCCGCGTAGCGGCCCTGCTCGATCCGGGCGAAAGCGCGGTTGTTGAGCGTTACCGGATTGTCCGGGGAAAGGCTCAGTGACTGTGCGAAGGCGCTCTCGCTCTCCGCCCAGCCCTGGCCCCGCGCCAGCACGACGCCCAGCATCTGGCTGCTCTGCCACGTCGCGCAACGCGGCGCCGTGTCGCGCAACGCCTCGAGCGCGCGCGCGTCGCCAAGCCGCGCCGCGGCCACCCCGAAATCGCGCAGATAGTCGCAGCGCGCGGGAGCCACCTCACGCAGTCTACCGAAGATCTGGAGCGCTTGCGCGGACGCACCGGTAGCGAGCGCGAACTGGCCGCGGATCGCATCGACCGCTTCCGCCTCGACGGCATCGGCTGGCGCGGGAAGCCGCGCCAGCATCACCTCCGCCTGGATCAGGCGCCCTGCGCGGATCGCCGCGGCGATGATCGGAAGATCCGCGCCCGATGCCAACGCTGGCGGGCAAAGTGCCGACGCCACGATTGCCGAGAGCAGCATTTGTCCCGCCCGACGCATCACGAGCGGCCCCTCCCCCGCAACGCCGGCAGCGCGTCCTCGCCGACCAGCAATTGCACGCGATCGACCCGCGCGCTTTCCTCGATCCGGGCAGCGAAGGGCAGGTTCCGTGCCAGCCGCTCGCCGAGCCCGCGCGCTTCCCGCGGAACCAGGATGCGGCTGCGCTTGAGCTTGAACGCCGCGTCGCCGGTCTCGAGCCCGCCAATTCCGCGCTTCGCCAGCAAGGCCGCGGTCTGCCGGGCAATCCCGTGCCGTCCCACGGCATTGACCACGCGAGCAGGACGCACAACGCCAGCGGCCGGTACGGGCAGCCCCGACGCCATGGCAGGCCGTTTCGACGCGACTGCCGCGGGTTGGCGCGGCATCGTCACCACGAGCGTGGAGCGCTCCGATTGCCGGATCGTCCGGATATCGGGCTCGGGCGCAGCGGCAGCCGCCACCGGTGCCGGTTGCACGGGCGCAGGCTGAATGATGGGCGTCACGACCGCCGCCGCCTCGACCGGCGCGTCGGGCAGCGCGATCCGCAGGTCCGCCATCAGCTGCTCGGCTTCGCGATGGCGCCCCTGCGCGCGCAACGACGCGGCGAAGTTCTGATAGATACGTGGGTTGCGCGGCGCGAGCGCGAGCGCCTCCTGATAATAACGGTCGGACAGGTCGAGCCGGCCGAGCAGCTCGTAGCTGATCGCCAGCCCCTCGATCGCGCGGCTGTTGGCCGGGTCTTGGCGCAACACGCGGCGATAGGCGGCGATCGCCAGACCGTACTGACCGCGCGCGACCAGCTCGTTGCCCGCGGCGACGCTAGTCTGTCCGACCGCCGCGCCTCCGACCGGCCGGATCCCCGACAGCCCCGGCGCCATTGCGCAGCCGGCGAGTGCGGCAAATACCGCCAACGCCGCCGTAGTTGCGGTGAACGATCCCATCAGCCTCCCCCCGCCATCGCTGGAATCAGGTCACGCACTACGCGGATCGCAGCAGGCAGCATCAGCACCCCGATCATCACCGGCAGCATGCACGCCACCAGCGGGATCGACAGCAGCACGGGCAGCCGGTGCGCCCGCTCCTCGGCCGAGAGGCGGCGGCGTTCGCGCATCTCGGCAGCATAGACGCGCAGCGTCTTGCCGATGCTCGATCCGAGCCGGTCGGACTGGATAACCAGCGTGACGAACGAACGGATCTGGTCGACCCGTGCACGCTCACCCATGCGGTGCAGCGCGTCCTCGCGGCTGCGGCCGGCGCGAAGCTCGAGCACCACGCCGGCGAGCAGCTTCGCCACCAGCGGATGGGAATGCATCATCTCGCGCCCGACGCGATCGAACGCCGCCTCGAGCCCCAGACCGGCCTCGACGCACACTAGCATGAGGTCGAGCGTGTCGGGAAAGTCCCGGACCAGCCGGTCGCGGCGACGATCGGCGCGCGCGCGGACGATCAGCGTCGGAATGTACAGCCCAGCAAGCGCGAGCGCGGCGCCGGTAATGTAGAGCTGTACCAGCGATCCGGTACGCCCGGTGAGCGTAGCGAACAGCACGAACAGCGCGGGCACGCCGAGCGTCGCCACGAGCCGCACCAGCGTGTAGATGCGCGGCGCCAGCGGCGAGGAGAACCCGGCCTCCGCCAGCTTGTCGGCAAGCGCGGCGCTGTTGGTGTCGGCAAGCGACAGTCCGCTGCGCTCGATCGCGTTGACCAAGCCGTGCCAGGCGCTCGACTGCTGCTCGCCGCGCAGCGACCCGCCGCTCGCCACCACGCCGCCGCGCGTCATCGCCTCGAGCCGCGCACGCACCCGCGTGCGATTTCGTGCCAGCGTCGCCACTGCGAGCGCGAGGCCGGTCGCCAGCACGAACACCAGGACCAGGATGGCGGTGCGGGGCAGCTGGGGCGCGAGATCGGCGATCATCGCATCAGACCTTGAGGTCGATCATGCGCCGGATCGTGAAGAAGCCGACGAGATAGAGAAGGATCAGACCGGCGAACGCGGTCAGGAAGGCCGGGTCGCCCGCGACGTCGAGGTAGAAGGCCGGATTAAGCAGGAACAGCGCGGCAAAGGCGAGCAGCGGGAGCGCCGTCAGGATCGCGCCAGTCATCCGTCCCTCCGAACTCAGCGCGCGCACCATCATCGCCATGCTCGCCCGCTCGCGGATCACCTTCGACAGATTCTCGAGGATCTCGGCGAGGTTGCCGCCAGTCTCGTTCTGGATCGCCAGCGAGACGACGAACATGCGCATGTCGTCGAGATCGCAGCGCTCGGCCATGTTGTGCAGTGCATCGCGCAGATCGGCGCCATAGGTCACCTCGTCCGCCGCGAGCCCGAACTCGCTACCGATCGGATCGGCCATCTCGCGCGTCAGCAGGTCAAGCGCCGACGCCACCGGATGTCCCGCGCGCAACCCCCGCACGAAGATGTCGAGCGCCACCGGGAACTGCTCCATCAGCTTCTTGTGCCGCCGGTCGGCCTTGCGCGCGAACACGAACAGTGGGAGCGCGACGCCCACCACCGCGGCGAACGCGGCGATCATCACCAGCACGCCGAGGGTGACGGTGATCCCGGCAAGCACCGTTCCCCCCGTCACGACCAGGAAGATCCCGAAAAACGCCATCGTCATCCACGCCGCGATCTGCGCCGGCGAGTGGGGCAGCCCGCTGGTGCGCAGCATCTTCTCGAGCCGCTTGCCCGGCCCGCCCAGGACACCGGGCAGGTTGATCGCACCGGCCAGCGAGTCGCGCCGCAGCTTGGCGGAAACCGTCGCCTGATCGGCGCCCTGCGCGATCAGCTCGAGCCGCTTGTTGACCGCGCGCCGCTTGCCGCGCTCGCTGCGCATCCATTGCAGCGCCCCGTCGGCAGCGAGCAGGGCCGCACCGAACACGAACAGCAGGATCAGCGCGCGAAGGGTCGTGTCGCTCATCTAACGCAGCCCGAGCTCGGGCCGGAACAGCTCGGCCGGAAGATGAATGCCGCGATCGCTCAGCTCCTGCATGAACTTGGGACGGATGCCGGTCGCCTCGAACCGGCCCTGCACGCCGCCGTCGCCGTCGCGGCCAGTCATGCGGAAGCGGAAGATTTCCTGCATGGTGATAACCTCGCTCTCCATCCCGGTGATCTCGGATACGCTGAGCAGGCGGCGGTTGCCGTCGCTGAGGCGTCCGACCTGGATGACGATGTTGATGGCGGAGGCGATCTGCGCCCGCGCCGAGCTGGAGGAGATGTCGATCCCGCTCATGCCGATCATCTGCTCGACACGCGACAATGCGTCGCGCGGGGTGTTGGCGTGGACGGTGGTCATCGACCCGTCATGGCCGGTGTTCATCGCCTGGAGCATGTCGAATGCCTCGCCGGCGCGCACCTCGCCGACGATGATCCGGTCGGGGCGCATGCGCAGCGCGTTCTTGACCAAATCGCGCTGGGTGACCTCGCCTGCCCCCTCGATATTCGCCGGGCGCGTCTCCAGCCGCACGACGTGGCGCTGCTGGAGCTGGAGTTCGGCCGAGTCTTCGATCGTCACGATGCGCTCGGTGCCGTCGATATAGGCCGACATGGCATTGAGCAGCGTGGTCTTGCCCGACCCCGTGCCGCCCGAGATCAGCACGTTGCGCCGCGCCTCGACGATCGCGGCCAGCACCTGTGCGATATCCCCCGGGATACTGCCGAGCTCGGTCAGCCGGTCCATGGTGATCGGCACCTTGGCGAACTTGCGGATCGACATCAGCGGACCGTCGACCGCGAGCGGCGGCACGACCGCATTGACGCGTGAGCCATCGGCCAGACGCGCGTCGACATAGGGCGCGGACTCGTCGATCCGGCGCCCGACGGCCGAGACGATCTTCTGAATGATCCGCAGCAGATGCCGGTCGTCCTTGAAGCGGACCGGCGTCTCCTCGAGCTTGCCGCCGCGCTCGACGAACACGGTCTGCGGGCCGTTGATCAGAATGTCGGTGATCGACGGGTCCTTGAGCAGCGGCTCGATCGGCCCGAGCCCGAGTAGCTCGTCGAGCACGTCGCTCACCAGCTGGCGGCGTTCCTTGAGGTTGAGCGCGTGCTTCTGCAGCGCAAGCTGGTCCTGGACGATGTCGCCGATCTCGGAACGGATCTGCTCGGGCGTCATCGTCTCGAGCGCGGAGAGGTTGATCTGGTCGAGCAACCGCTGATGCAGCTCGACCTTCAGCTCGGTCCAGCGCGCGGCCTCCGCCACGTCGCTGTCCGACAGCGTCGTGGTGGCGGCGCCGCGGTCGGCGATGCTCGAGCTGTTCTTGATCTGCCACATCGCCTCAACTCCGGCCGAGCAACTCGTCCAAACCGTCCATCATGGCCTCCAGGTCACGGCTCAGCCGGCTCTTGCCCTTGATGTCGCCGATCAGGATTCCCTCGTTCAGTGCCGCCATGACCAACGGGAAATCGTTGGCCATGGTGAAGGTCACCGGCCGGCGCAGCACCCGCTCGGCGTCGCCGAGATTGATCGAGCGGAACAGCCTCTTCTCGGTGCGGTTGACGACGATGCGCACAGCCTCGGGCGCGATGCCGAGCCGCTCGAGCAGCGAGAGCTGCCGCTGCGCCTTGCGCAGGCTGGCGATGGTCAGGTCGACCGTGAACAGGATCGTGCTCGCCCGCGCCACCAACGACAGCGACCAGTTCGTCCAGTCGCTCGGCAGGTCGAGGAAGACGGTGTCGTAGCTCGTCCGGGCGAGCTCGACGAGGCCGCAGATCTGATCGGTGTCGATCGATTCGAGCGGCATGATCTCCACCGGCGCGGCGAACACCGCGAGCCCTCGGGCGTGCTTGGCCGGCACCGAACGCAGCACCGCCAGGTCGAGCCGCGAACCCGCCTCGAGCAGGTCGCCGACGGTGAGATTGGCCTCCAGTCCGAGATAGGTCGCGACATTCCCGTTCTGCAGATCGAGGTCGAACAGCGCGGTCTCCCGCCCCGCCTTGCCCTCGCGGGCGGCGTAGAGCGCGGCGAGCTGAGTCACCAGCGCCGTCGCGCCGACCCCGCCCACGCTCTTGATCACCGCGACCAGCTTGCCGGGCGCCGGCTGCGCCCGAACGATCTGCTCGCCGAGCCGGTCGATCACCGCTTCGAGCTCGCTGCGCACCAGCGGGAGCGGAATCACGTCGCTGGCGCCGACCCGCAGCAGCGCACGCACCGCCGCGAGCGAGGTATCGCGCGCCGCGGCGACGACGATCAGCCGCGGATGCCGCTCGCGCAACCGCTCGAGCCGCCGGATCGAGCCGGGATCGTTGGCGCGAACCTCGACCACGATCGTCTGCGCGCGCGTCGAGATGTCGGCCGGAATATCGGCGTCGGGCTCGAGCGCGGTCAGCTCGATCACGAAATCGTTGCGCCGGCTGGGCCCGATCTCGCTCGCGCCGATCTCGGCCTGCGACAGCACCAGCTCAACCGAGACGGCACTGCCGCGGACGCGCCAGCCGCCTGGTCCCCATTCGCTCAAATTACGCACTTCCACATCGTCACTCCTAGTTCGCCACGTTCCCGATCCCGTCCTCCAGAATCAGGGAAGCGCTGAATGCCGGCAACGCGATGCTGCTGGTCCCGAAGAAGCTGAACAGCACCGGCCGGAACTGCACGTTGCGCAGCCGGACCACGATCAACGGCGCGACATCGGCGCCGTTCGGGTCTCCGGCATAACCAAGCCCGGAATATTCGTAGCGGATCTCGACATTCGCCGCGGTCAGCCGCGGAAACACCATCCGCATCCGCGCGGCGATGCGGTTGAACGCCGCAACGTCCGCGGTGCCGAGCCACGGGCAGCTGCCGCTGATGCAGGTGCATGCGATCGCCGTCGCGTCCTTGCCCGTCACGGCGGTCGAGACGCAGCTCGCCCCGGCGAAATTCGCCTGCGGCACGGCGCCGCCTTGCAGCAGCCCGTCGCTGACGGTGAAACTGTAGCCCGCGAGCCCCCCTGGGACGATATCGGTGACGATCGCGTAGCGCGCGCCCATCTGGGTGGCTTTCTCGGCGCGGTTGCACTCCCAAAGGAAACGCGCGACGTCGACCGTGCCGAGCAGGAAGACGATGAGCAGCGGCAGCACCAGCGCGAACTCCGCTGCGCCCGAGCCCGACCGGTCAGCGAGGAGGCCGCGGGCGATCATACGCCCATCACCGAGACTTCGGAGGCCGCGGTCATGCTGATCGGCGAGGTGGCGATGCCGAAATGGCGGAACAGCGAGGTGTAGGGCACGGTCGCCGAGACCTTGACCACCGGCACGCCGCTCGCCTGCCCCTTGTAAATCCCCGAATAGGTCCCGGACGTGTCGCAGCGCACCGTCAGCGTGACGCTGGTGGGATCGGTCCAGCCCACCAGCCGCGCGGTTCCCCCGCTGATCGTCCCGGTTCGCGTGATGTCGCGGGTCTTGGTGATCACGTCGGTGGAGGCGGTCGCGCAGCTATACTCGGCAAAGCCCCGTCGCGAGGCATAGCGCGCGCCGTCGCGGACCGCTTTCACCACGACATGCTGCGACATGAAATAGTTGCCGAGATCGACCGCGCCGAACATCAGGACCAGCATCAGCGGTGCGACCAGCACCAGCTCGATGCTCGCCGAGCCCGAGCTGCCCCGCCACAATGCGGAGGCTAGCCGGATCATTGCAGCAGATACGGCACGTCGCGCCGCACCACCTGGGGTTGGTTGACTCCGTTCGCGCCGGCGGTGGTCTCGCCGATCACCTCGACATAGACCTCCTTCGAGTCGGTATACGAGATGTTGCCGCTTTTGCGCGCGTAGGACGGCTCGACGAGGAACACGTCGAGCCATTTGGCGACGGGTATCTGTGTCGACTTGCCGTTGAGCGAGAGCGCGCGGCAGTTGAGCACCGCGACCGAAATCCGGCGCCGATCGCCCTCGGCGCCTGGCGTCAGGCCGGCACGCCCGGTCGCGGGATAGCCGAACGCAGTAGGCTGGGCCGCGTTGCCGTTGCCATTGCCGTTGCCATTTCCGTTGCCGTTCCCATTGCCATTTCCGTTTCCGCCCGATCCCAGCGGCTGGGGCACCGATATGCCATAGGACTGGCCGCCGACGGTGACCGCCGTATGCGTCATCTCCCATTGGTATACGGCGTAGCGGGTCGCGGTGGCCGACAGGCCGGTCGCGCCCGTCCACGCGGTCGATCCGTTGAGCTTGTAGTTGACCCGGAAATAGGCGTCGCGATCCCAGTTCCCGCTGCCCATCGTGCCGCAGGTCTGGCCGCCCGCCGAAACCGCGTGGCACAGGTCGCGCGGATAGCCCATCACGTCGGGGTCGGCGCTGCCGTCCGAGGGCAGCGCGGCGACGCTGGTCGGGCGATAGGGCCTGGCGGACTCGGCCCAGATATCGTCCGAGCAGCTGGTGCCGTTGGCCGAGCTGCAGACGAGGTCTTTGCGGCTGTTGCTCGACGGCGAACAGATGCCCCCGCCCTGCGACGGGCAAGTCGAATTGCCGTTGGCGAACACGTCGAACCGCGTGTTGAGCGCTGAGAGCACCGAGGCGCTCATCCCGGTCTTCGTCGTCACGCCGGTCATCGGCGAGCAGTTGCCCGGCGGCTTGTTGTAGCCCAGCGCGGCCGCGAGCTCGTTGGCGCCATTGCCGCTGTTCGATTCGAGCCAGCCGAAATTGCCCGGCGTGTCGGCATTGCCGGTGATCAGCTTGAGCCCGACCCCCACGGCAGGGCTGAAGCCGTAATATTCGTCGATGTTGTTGAGCGGCTCGGAGGGGTTGCACACCATCACCGGCGGCACGTTGCAGATCGCCGAGCCGACGCCCGCCACTGCCGAGGCATCGAGAGGACCTGAATTCAGCGCGCCTGCGATCGGCGTCAGCGCATAGCGCGCGGTGCGTGCACCGACCGTGACCTTCACGAAATGAGCGTCGCCATCGCCGGTCGCCAGCGTCTGCGCGGCATCGCCGAACGCGGAGTAGAAGGTGACCGTCGGAACGGTGACCGTGCGGTCCGAGGCGTCATTGGCGAAGAGCGCGCGGTTAGCGATCAGGCTTTGCGCCGCCGACGTGGCGCGTGCGCGCGCATTGCTCAGCCCGTCGAGCTGCGACGCCGCGGCCAGCGCCGCCTGATCCGCGGCGCTCTGCAGCTCGGTATCGAGACCGGCCAGTCGGGTATAGTCGAACGCCAGCCCCGCCGCGGCCACAAGGCCGAACAGCGCGATCGCCACAATCGGGGCGACCGCGCCATCCTCGTTCCGCAGAAGATCGCCGGGGGTTCGCATCGCCGCTCCCCGCTATTTCGGCGGGCCGCCCGAGGCGCTCGCGGAGCCGGTGGTGGTGACCGTGGCGGGCGGCTTGACCTCGCCCTTGCGATAGCGTTCCGCGGCGGCAGCAGCGCGCTCGCCGGAGGCCGCGATCGGCACATCGTCCGCGACAGGGCCGGGATTGATGACGTGCAGTGCCTGGTTTGCGCGCACCGACTCCCCGAAGCCGGTGTCGATCGGCGTGCAGCCGGCCAGCGCCAGCGCGGCCATGAGGGCGCAGGAACGGATCAGCTTGGCGGCCATCGTCACTTCCTCATCTCGTAGCCGGAGGGATCGTCCTCGGGCAGCGCGCGCGCCGGCGGCTTCGCCTTCTTCGCCTCGGGCGGCGCCTCGTACGGATTGAGCGGGTTGATCCCGACCGCTCGATCGGTGCGGCCGAACCCGAACAGGTCGCCCTCGCTCGGCGGCATCACCCGGTCGGTCGGCACGGCGAGCTTCTCGGCGCTCACCGGCTGCACCAGCCGCGGCGTGACGATGATGACCAGCTCGGTCTCCTGCTTCTGGAAGCCGGTCGAACGGAACAGCGCGCCCAGGATCGGGATCGAGCCAAGCACGGGGAACTGCCGCACCGTGTCCTGGAAATCGTTGCGCAGCAGTCCGGCGATCGCGAAGGACTGGCCATCGCGCAGCTCCAGCGTAGTCTTGGCCCGCCGCGTCTGCAGGCCCGGCACCGTCAATCCGTTGATCGTCACCGATGCCGATGGATCGATCGAGCTCACCTCGGGCGCGACCTCCAGGTTGATCACGCCGTCGTCGAGCACGGTCGGGGTGAAGGCGAGGCTGACGCCGAACGGCTTGAACTCGACGGTGATCGTCGAGCCGCCATTGCCTGCTCCGCCGCTCGAATTCTGCGCGACCGGCACGGGGAATTCGCCGCCCGCCAGGAAGGATGCGGACTCACCGGACAGCGCGATCAGCGTCGGTTCGGCGAGCGTGGTCACGACCCCCTTGCGCTCGAGCGCGTCGAGCGCCGTCACGATGTTGAGCGACCCGATGCTGTAGCGCGCGGCGCCGACACCGAAGGATTCGAGGATGCCGGGCAGGTTGACCACCGGGCGTCCGGCCTGATCGGTCAGGATCGCGGTCTGCGGCGCGGTGTTGCCGGTGCCGCCGCGAAAGCCGCCCGAGAAGAAGGCGTTGTTGAAGCCGAGTTGCTTGGCCGCGGTGCGGTTCATCTCCGAGAAGCGCACCTCGAGCATCACCTGCTGCGCCGCGCCGACGCTGAGCAGGTTGACGACCTTCTCGCCCGCGAAGGTCGCCGCGATCTGCTTGGCGCGATCGGCGGCGGGCCCCGAGGACACGGTCCCCGACAGCACCACCGAGTCGCCCGACGCGCGTACCGCGATATTCTCGGCCGGAAGCAGTTCGGCCAGCTGGCGGCGCAGCGACACGACGTCGGTGCCGACCGACACGTCCATCACTGCGATCAGCGTGTTGTTGCGGTCATAAATGGTCAGGCTGGTCGTGCCCTGCTTCTTGCCGAGCACATAGACCGAGCGGTTGGTGAGCGGGACGATGTCGGCGATCTCGGGATTGCCGATCAGCACCTTGGCGAACGGCCGGTCCGCCACCACCACCTGGCTCTTGTTGAGCGGCACGATGACTTCGCCCGCCGACGCCGCAGGTGCGGCCGCGACCAGTTGCGCGGCCGCCGGCGTCGCCATCACCATCGCCAGCGGCATTGCGCACAGTGCCGTGGCGAGCCCGCGGGCCAGGCCAGCCTTGCGATCAGAACCCCGCATAGCGCCCCACCTCATAGCTCTTGTCCTGAGTTCCGCGGATCACCTCGACCCGGTTGCCTGCCGGAGTCGCGGCAGGCCGCGGCTGCGGCGCGCGCGGCTGCCGCACGCGGTTCGGGGCCGGTTCCGGGCGAAAGGCCGCAGGCTGCGGCGAATTATATCCCCCGACGAACGCGCCATCGCGGAGATCCTCGACGCTCACCGTCTCGACCACCGGATTGACCTCGCCGGCCACGGTGCGCAGCACGAGGCTCAGCGTCCCGACCTGCTGGGCGAGCGCGAGTTTCTGCGAATCGAGCTGCGACACCTCGAGCGTCGCGGTCTTGCCGATCACCGGCTTGGCGGCATTGTCGTTGGCATCCTGGTCGATCGCGATCACGCGGACCTTCTGCAGCAGCACGTCGGTGATCTGCCCGCGATTGCCCGTCAGGTCGGTCGGCGAGCGCGTGACGAGCACGTCGACGACGTCGCCCGGGAGCACGAAGCCGGCCACCCCGGCGACGTCGTTCACGCGCACCGCCGCGGCGCGCATGCCGGGCTTGAGCACGGCGGAGATCGTCGCCCGCCCGCCTTCCCCGGCCAGCTTCGGACGAAGGATCGGTTCGTCGGCGAGAATGGGGCGCAGCGCCACCCGGGCCTTGCCCATGGGCAGCAGCTGCTCGAAGGAATGGAAAGCGCCGGCCGGAACCGAGTCCGCCGGCCAGTCGATCAGGCGGACCTTGTCCGCGGTGACCTGGGCGCCGAAATCGATCGGCACGCGCGCGACGACTACTTTACGGGTGCCCTGCGCTGTCTGGGTCTGTGCCTGCTCGACGCGGCCCAGATAAGTATTGGCAAGAAAAACGGCGGCCAATCCCACGACCACGGCAATCGCCAATATGATAATCGACTGACTACGCATACGCCCCCACCCGCGTTGTCACGAAAGGGGGACCTCCCGCAGGCGGCCCCCCGCAAGCGTCAGCAGACGCCCTTGTTGGCCTCGCCGTTCTTGATGCAGTTGGTGGCCGAGTTCATCGCGCCGCTGACCGCATCGCCGAGCTGCCAGGCGGCGAGCGCGATGCCAGTGCCGACGATTGCCAGAATCAGCGCATATTCCGCGGCGGAAGCGCCGCTCTCGTCGTTCCACAGAGCCTTGATCATGGTCATTTCACGTCTCCCAACGGGCAAGCCTGCCCGGTCTCCAAGCGTTCGGATTGCAACGGCCCCCGTTTGGAATCTCATCTTCGCCCCGCCCCCCGGCAGGTTTCGAAGCGCCATCACACCCCGCAAATCGATTACGCTGCCTGTTCGGGAGACAAGTCAATAATTAAAAATTTACCTTTTATATCAGCTATTTACAGGCATATCCCGTTAACCATTCTATTTTTAATCATTGTTTTTCAATGATTTACTATGCACCATACCTTTAGCGATTAACCGTAATCCGGCCGCCCCCATGCTAAGAAACATACATCTAATCAGTACCGGGACGTCCGGTTTATAACTAAAGATATACGTATTTACTCGATTTTTTGGTCATTCCACTTTCGAAATCGGACGGATAATTTCACCGCTACCCTAGTTGGTTTCTGATTCGAATCGGTCCGGGCAGGGGTGCGGGAGTTGGGCGATACAGACAAATCCACTTCGCGCGTCGCTCCCGGCGACCTGTTTCTCCTCATCGGTGCGCCCTTCATCGTCTTCGCGTTCGCGCTGGTCGTGAGCAACGCGCTGGCCGACGGCGACACCGGCTGGCACATCGGTGCGGGCGCCTGGATCGTCCAGCACGGCCAGGTTCCGCGCACCGACCCCTTCTCGTTCAGCGCCGCCGGGCGCGAATGGATGGCGCACGAATGGCTCTCCGAGATCGTGATGTTCGGCGCGTGGCAGGCGGCCGGTTGGCGCGGTATCATGCTGTTGTTCGGCACTGCCGCGGCGCTGCTCTACGCCATGCTGGCGGCGCATCTCCGCAAGTGGATGCCGCCGGCCGCCTCGGCGCTCTTCCTGGTCTACGCCACGATCGCGCTGGCCCCGGCCTATCTCGCTCGTCCGCTCATGCTCGCCCTGCCCATGCTCGCGGGCTGGATGCTGCTGATGATCCGCGCGCGCGAGCGCGACACGGCACCCTCGCCATGGCTGGGACTGCTGATGCTTGTCTGGGTCAATGCGCATGCCAGCTTCGTCATCGGCATCGCGATTGCGGGTGCCTTCGGCCTGGAGGCGTTGATCGAAGCCGATCGCGGCCGGCGGTGGCAGGTCGTCCGCGGCTGGGGCCTGTTCGGCGCGATCCTGCTGGTCGCCGGCCTGTGCAACCCGGCGGGCTATCACGCCTACGAATATCCTCTCTACGTCAGCCGGCTCGAGCTGCTGCAATATATCGGCGAGTGGCGCCCGGCCTCGTTCGACAAGGTCACCGGGTTCGAGGTGATCCTGCTCTCCGGGTTGTTCTTCCTGCTCTATCGCCCGGCGCGCGTGCCGCTGGTGCGTCTGCTGATGCTGCTCGGTTTCCTGCATTTGGCGCTCGAGCATATCCGGCAGCTCGCGGTGCTGATGGTGGTCGCGACGGTCGTACTCGCCGAGCCGATCGGCCGGGCCTGGAGCGACGGAGCGCCACGGCCCCGTCCGCCGCTGTTGCCCGCGATCCGGGCAGAACGTGTGGAGCTCAGGCCCCTGCTCGCGATCGCCGCGCTGCTGTTCGCGGGCGTCGCCACGGCTCGCCTGGCGCTGCCGTTCGATCGGCCCGACAGCCGCGGCGTGCCGCAATCCGCACTGCAGACGGTCCCGCCCGATCTACGCGGCCAACCGGTGTTCAACGAGTACAGCTTTGGCGGACTGCTCGTGCTGGAGAGGATCCGCCCGTTCATCGACGGGCGCTCGGACATGTATGGCGACGTCTTCACCAGCGATTATTTCGAGATGTCGCGCGGCGATATCGCACGCTGGCGCCGTGCCGATGCGCGGTGGAAGTTCGCCTGGACCATCCTGCCCCCGGACAACGCGCTTGTCGCGAAGCTCGATCGCGAGCCCGGCTGGCGCCGCGCCTATGCCGATCGCTGGGCGGTGATCCACGTCGCCGATGTGCAACGCGGTCAGCCTCAGGCCGGCACGCGGCAGCGATAGGTCAAGTTCACGCGTTTCGACAGGATCAGATAGGGCAGCCAGATCGCGATGCTGATCAGCACCTTCTTGAGATTTCCCTCCAGCAGGCCGCCGAGCGACGCGGCAACCATCGGGGGCAGATCGTCGACCGCGCCCAGGATGCGGGCGATGCCGATCTGAAGGAGGATGTCGATCACCCAGGCCGCGATCAGAAAGCGCGGGAAGCTGGGCACGTGACGCAGCGCCAGCACGGCGGCGAAGGCATACATGCTGGTCATCAGCACCACGTCGAGCAGCATCAATTGCCGCAGGATCAGGAGCCAGCCCGGCGCATCGGCAGGAAGCGCCGGCATCGCGGTGAGGAACTCGGCCGCGCGCAGCGGGATGTTGAGCAGGATGCCGACGACGAGCGAGGCCATCAGCCCGGTCGCCCCGAACAGCGGCAGCGCGCGCGCGACGACGGGGTCGACGATATGCCAGCGCCCCATGCGGCTGAGCCGCAGCGCCGGCTGTGGATGCAACATTCCCCTGCGGAACCAGCGCAGGCCAAGGAACATCGTCACGATCGGCGCCGCGGCGAGCAGTGAGTAGGACGCCAGGTTCGGGACGATCGCCGGCGCAGCGCTCCCGCCAAATGACATGCGCAGGCCGCCGGCAAGCGCTGCGGCCGCCACCCACAGCAGCGCAAGGACCGGAAGATCCACCTCGAGCCGGCAGATCAGCGCCACGCTCCGCGCGTTCAGGCGATGGCGCAATCCCTGCTTCATGCTCGATATCCTATCATGTCCACGCCTGTTTTGCGTACTGGTCTAGACGAGTGATCTTCCCGGGTGGTTAACTCGCCGGCAGGGCAAGCGCATTGGGGGGCGAATTCATGAGCGCGGACCAAGTTCCCGGCGAAGCGCAAACACCAATGAGAGCCCGGGCCCCTGCGGGCACGGGCGGCGTCGGCCAGGCGATGCTCCGCGTGTTCGACCGCGCGTTCGAAGGCGCCGATGGCGGCCGCGCGATCGTCGTTCTTGCCCGCCTCGCGCTCGTTCCCCTTGCCCTGCTTCTGCTGGGCCGTGTCGGCGACGTCCCTGGCGAATTGCGGCTCCTGACCCAGACATTGCTGCTCGCCTATGGTGCGATCGCGGTCGCATTGCTGCTTGCGCACCAGTTTCTGTGGCTGATCGACCATCGCCTGCGGGCCTTCGCCGGCGCGCTCGACCTTGCAATGTGCGGCGCGATGCTGGTGCTGTGCGCTTCGTCGCCGGCGCTGTACCTCCCCTTCGTCTGGTTCGCGCTGGCATCGGCGCCGTCGCGCCAGGCGCTGCTGCGCCGGCTTCTCCTGCTCGATCTGCTGGTTCTCCTCGCGGGCCCGGGTGCGATGCTCGCCGGGCTGTGGGCAATGGCGGACGGCGCGGTGTGGCTGCAGTTCGGGCTGGTCAATCTCGCCGCGATCATGCTGCTCGGACGCTGGTCTGCGATTGCGCGGCAGGCCGACGACGAACCGTCCGAGCATGAAGCCTGGTCCGAGGTCGGCGACGATCCGCGCCTTCTCTCGCTCGACGTGCTGGCGGCCGAGCTGACGCGCCACGTGCATGCGCCCCAGGTGCTGTTCGTCTGGCGCACCTCGGACCATGGCCGCATCCATGCGGTCCGGGTCGAAGGTGACCGCCTCTTCCGGGTCGACCTTACCGCCGAACAGGCCGCGAAGTTCCTGCCCGCCAACTGGGACGAGCAGGCGTTCCTGTTCGATCCGTCGACGCGGGCTACCTTGCTGCGCGACTGGCGCGGCGTGGTCCGGCGCGCGTCGGGAGAGGCGCCCGGCCTGCCGCCCGACTTGCCGCTCGCCGCCCAGCCGATGTGCGGCGTACCGATCCAAGCCGGCGAGATGCAGGGGCACGCCATCCTGCTCGGGATCGGGCGGCCATCGGGCACCTTGCTCGAGACCGCGGCGCGGGCCGGCGAGGCCATGAACACCGCACTCGCCCGGCAGCAGGCGCTGGCGCGCTGGTTCGAGCGCGCGCAGACCTCGGCGCGCACCGCGATGAGCCGGGACCTGCACGACGGGATCACCCAGACGCTTGCCGGACTGCGGCTCAAGCTTTCGGCGTTGCGCAATCGCCTGGACGGCGATCGCGAGGAGCTCGACGAGGAACTCGCGGAGATCGTGTCGATCATCGCCGCCGAGCAGGTCAATCTGCGCGCGCTGATGGTCGAGCGCCGGGAGGGTGCGAACGACAGCGTCGACTTGGTCGCACTCATCATCCGGCGGCTCGAACTGCTCGCGCGCCATTGGCAGATCGATTGCCGGATGGCGCCGCAGGGCGAGCTCGCCATCGCGGTGTCCGTCAATCTCTCAATGGAGCTCGAGCTGCTCATCCGCGAGGCGATCTCGAACGCGGTCCGCTATGCCGGCGCCCGGCAGTTCGTCGTCAGCATGGCGATGCGCGACGACCAGCTCTTCCTCAGCATCAAGACCGATGGGCGCCCGCCCGATCCGTCCAGCGATGCCGATGGCGAGGAACGTATCGCCTCGCGCTCGCTCGAGCGGCGCATCGTGATGCTCGGGGGAACCGCCTATGAGGAGGCGATCAGCGCCGGCGCGCTGCTCGCGATCCGGATCCCGGTCGAGCGCGCGGCCGGCCGCTGAGCGCGGATGACCGATCTATCCGCCAGTCGTCGCGATCCCGCGCGAAGGTACAAATATTCGCAATTGTCGCTAAAGCATTGTCAGCCCTGGGTTGTCGAATCCACCCGCCTCGCAAGTGTTAAAACCGCCTTTACCAGCCGGAGAAACCAATACTGAAAGTGTCTCGCCTAGTGTCGGCTCGCAATCAACTCGGAGTCGAACATGGTTCGAGCGATCAAGACCGGCGCGCTTGCCGCCGCCGCGCTTAGCAGTTTCGTCGCGGTCAACGCGTCGGCGATCAACCCTGCGCTCGACGTCGCGTCGGGGCGCTACACCCTCGGCATCACCGGCTTCGTCCCGGTGATCTGCCGCGCGAGCGTCGACGCCACCTCGGTGCCGGTCGCCGCCGGCGAGGTGTCGCTCGGCACGCTCAGCGAATTCTGCAACAGCCCCAATGGCTACGAGATCTATGCGGATCATTCCGATGCGCTCGCCAAGGGAAGCCTGATAATCGGCGGCCAGAAGGTCCAGCTTTCGCAGCAGGGTTCCACGCGCATCCGCAAGACGAACCGCGCGGGCATCGCCAACAATGGCGTGACGCTGGAGGTTCCGAAGGGCGTGACCTCGGCGCAGATCTCGTTCCGCATCGTCCCGCTCTGACCTGACGGTCAGAGCGCGGCGCAGTTCTGCTGAATCCCCGCCGGGGTGCTCGACACCAGCGGCGTGACGGTGACCACCAGGACTTCGCCATATTGCGGCGACACGGCCTTGCCCTGCCCGCCCTCGAGCAGCGTCGCGGTGATCGGCAGATGGCCGGAAGCCGCGTCGGTGCCGCCGCGTTGGCAGGTCACGGTGGTGAAGGTCGGGCTCGCCGTCGAGCGGGTCTGGCCGAGGAACCGCAAGCTGTAGCGCAGCGTCTGGTTCGCGTCGGCGACATTGCCGCCCGGATAGGTCAGCCGGTAGCTGTTGGGCGAGCTGAGCGCGACCGAATAGGGTCCCGAGCTCGCCACGCGAACATAGTTGGTCGACGGCGTGGTGTAGGTCGCCGGCGCCGCCGTGACCTCAGCGGTGGTCTTGTCGCCGACCTCGCCGAAATCGAGCGCGGTTCCGACATAGCTCGCCTGAAGGCCGCTGAGCACGGTCACCGAGACGGTGATCGCGTTAGGGTAGACGCCGGTGTCGGTGAACGGACCGCCGCCGCCGGTTCCCTTGCAGCTGTAGACGATGTCGAAGGGCAGCGTGCCCCCCGCGATCAGGTTGAGGTTCGCCGGCAGCGTCAGCGCGAAGTTGAGCGTGAACGTGTCCGACGCAGCATTGTTGCCCGAAAAGGCCCAGCGGAACACGCCCGGCGCGGGCGTCTGGCTCTCGATGTTGAGCAGCGGCGGCGCCTGGTTCGTGCCGAAGAAAATGTTCTGGTTGTAGCCGGTCCCGCCCTGCCCGGTGCTGGGGGTCTGGATGGGCGTAAGCGTCGCGCCGTTCTGCGCCGAGGTGGCGCCCTTGGCATAGAACTCGATCTCCGACGATTTCTCGCCGCCCGCGCCGTTGACGCGCGAGAGCGTCACCCCGGTGATCGTCACGCCGAACGCGGCAGGGCTGAACGGATCATATTGCAGGTTGGCGACGCCGCCCGAGACGGTCACCAGGCCGCAGCGGCCCGCCGCCATCGCCCCGCTCCCGGCGAACATGCCCGCCAGCGCGCAGAGAATAAGCCCGATTTTACCGAAGCGCATGGTCACTGATCCTTCCCCGACTTGAGTTCCGGCAGGCGCACAAGGCCCTTGGTGTCGGCCGGGATGGTGATGATGTAGGTCGATTTCTTGGCGTCGAGCATCTCGATCCGCCAGCGCCCCGGTGCGAGGCCGGCGGCGGCGAAGCGGCCGTCGCGGGTCGTGAACACCGTCACCGGCGGCCGCTCGGGATGCGCGATTTCGGTCGCGCTGCCCGTGACCAGGCTTACCGGCTCGCCATCGACATCGACCATGCGGCCGATCGCGGTGACGAAATATTCCGATCCGACGACCAGCTTGTAGCCGCTGCGATAGGGCGGCAGCAGGCGGAACGAGCCTTGGCCGAGATCCGCGCCCGGCGGGGCGTTCGGCGCGTCGACCGTCACCGTCCGCTCGGCATAGGAGCTCAGGCTCGGATGCGTCCCGGCGTGCAGCATGCCGCTGTTGGCGGTGAAGCCGAACGGCGTCGGCTCGACCAGCACATCGGCACCCTTGAGCGTCGCGTGCGGCTTGACGATCGCGAAGCTGTCATAGATCGGCCGGCCGATCGAGAAGGCGCCGTCGGCGATCGCCAGCGAGGTGCCGAGGCGCATCGAGGTGCGCTGGCTGGTGCGGTTGCCGAACGTCCCCTCGAACGTGCCGAAATGGCTGAGCCCGAGTTCGGCGCGATTGGCGTAATAGTTGCCGTTGAAGTTGAAGCCGGAACCGCGATCGCTGCGCTCGATATCGGCGGTAATGTTGTAGGACCCGACCCCCTGGCCGTGCAGCGTCTGGAACGACGCGCGCATGCGGTTGTCGCGCGTGTCATAGTCGCCGCGGATGCTCGAGTAGCGGCCGAGCCGCACGACCAGCGAGGCGAGCGCGCCGAAGCGCGATCCCGCGCTGTCGCGCTCCCATCGCGCATCGACCGTCAGGCTGGCGGTGTCGGAGATGCGATAGCCGCTCGTCACGCGATAGCTGTGCAGGTCGGGCTGCGCGCCGCGGCCGATCGAGTAGCGCCCGTCGAACCCGGCATAGAGCCGGTCGTTGAAGGCGTGCGAATAGCCGCCGCCGAACTCGGCCGAGAACTGGTTGTCGGGCACGAAGACTCCGATCGGGCCGAACCGCCGGCTGCGCGTCTCGGCGAACAGCGTCAGCGAATCCGCTTGCCCGTTCCTGCGCTGGATCAGCCGCTGGAAGGTGAGCGTCGCGGCATGGCCGGTACCGTAGTTGCGGATATCCGACAGCGAGAAATTGCCCGCGAAGGAACCGAGCGGCGTCGCGATGACGAACTCGGCGCCGCCCATCCGCGAGCGCTTGTCCGCCTGGATGTTCGCGCCGAGCGTCAGGCGGTCGGTGATGCCGCGGCGATAGAAGCCGGTCACCGCCCAGTCGTCGCTGTAGCGCGGGCCGCGCGGACCGAGCGGGTTGAGCACGCCGGCGTAGAGCCCGAACTCGCTCAACCCCTTGGCGAGCTGCGACTGGTCGAGGAACAGATTGAAGCGCAGCAATTCCGTTCGCCCGGCGTCGTCCAGCACCGACAGCCGGATGTCGTTCGCGCCTTGTGTGAAGGGGAAGTCGCGAAGATCATAATTGCCGGGTGCGAGCTGGAGACGCCGGACGATCTGGCCGTTGACCTCGACCTCAACGGTCGAGGGACGGTCCAGACGGAAGCTCCGGTCGCCGCGCGGCCGGATGATCTGCTGTGGTTGCAGGACGCTGTACGAACGGAAGATCGAGACGCCGGCAATGTCGGGCGCCGACTGAAAGCCGCGGCTGATCGTACGCAAGTCGCCGGCGGTCCAGCGCACCAGGTTCGCCTCGTCGTCGAACACCAGCCGCGATCCGAGCCGCTGGAAGTCGGCGCCGATCGCGCCGGGCTGCCACACCGCCTCGCTCTCGGCGACGATCTTGCCGATGCGGGTCGCGCCGTCGAGCGAGAAGATCGGCGAAGTGAAGCCGACATCACCGCCGGCGTGCAGATAGTCGAGCGCACCGCGGATGTTGAGATAGGTGCTGAAGTCCGCGGGCGGCGCGAAGGTGCCGATGCGCTCGCGGTCGAGCGGGCTGACCGACACCATCTTGGTGCCGCGCCGCTCGGCGGCGATGACCAGGTTGAGCTCGAGCGTCTGCGGGTTGTAGCGCAACTGCACGCCCGAGGACTCAAAATCGGCGGGCGACAGCGAGGCGTTGGTCGACGACACCGCCTGCAGCGCCCGGAGCGTGTCGGGGTTGAGCACGTTGGCGAGCAGGTCGATCAACCGCTGCGCCGGCAGCTCGATGCTGTCGTCGGGCAGGATCGTCAGCTGGATGTCGCCGAGATAGACCCCGCCGTCCTTGACCGGCACGGTGAGCGTGATCGGGCGGCCGGTCGGGTTGAGCCGCATCTGCTGCCCGGCCACCACCGCCTGCGGCGCCTGGATCGTGATCCGCCGCTCTTGCACCTGCAGCGTCGTGCCCGCCTGCTCGCTCGCCGTGGCCGGGACCGCCAGCAGCGAAACCAGCAGCAGCGCGCAGCCGCCGAGCAGATAGGCGCGCTCAGGTATCGGGCGTAAAGCTTGCGTCAACTTTGCCCCCATCGACCGGCAGTTCAATCGGCAGCGTCATGCGGCGGACCTGGTTGGCCCCCACGAGACCGAAGCCGATCGTCTGCTGGACTTCCGGGCCGGAGAGGGTCTTGCGGAAGACCTCCTTGCCCGAAGCGTCCCTCTGAATGATCCGCAGGCGACCGCTCGACAGATAGCCGTGCGCCGCCGACGGATTGTCGAGCGTGAGCACCGGTACGGGCTTGCCCTGCGCATTCTTGCCGACCTCGGCCGAGCGGACCGCGAGCGCAGGCTTCGCACCGGCGGGCGTCACGCTCACCAGGACCTGGAAATTGTAGAGAATCTGGATCGCCGACTGCCCTTCGGGCAGCTTCACCGGCAGCTGCGCGACCGTGACGTAATAATGCTTGCTCGCCTTGAGGTCCGGGTCGCCGACATATTGGATACGGAAGGTCTGGGTCTGTCCCGGCTGGATCAGCGCCTGGGGCGGGAAAATCAGCAAGTCCTCGCTGTCCTTGCCCGTCGCCTTGACGCCATTCTCGTCAAATTCGAGTTCCTGGACGCGCAGCTCGACCGGCAGCGGGGTCGCGAAGGTGTTCTCGACGGTGATCACCTGGCTCATGCCCCGGCCGGACACGGACAGGTCGATCACGACGGGCTGGACGGTCATGCTCCACGCCGGCGAGGCGAAGACCGCCGCCACCGCCGCGAGCGCCGTGACAAGACCCCGAAGAAACTTCATACCCCATGACTCCCCCACAGCCGCCCCCCGGGGTCAGCTGGAAACATTCAGTTCGATCACCACCGTGTCGGAATAGCGCCCGGCGACCAGCGGACCGCCGCCGGCCGGAATCGACAGGCGCAGCAACAGGTCGCCAGCCATGCCGTCGGGCACGTCGAGCGTCGCCAGCGGCGCCGTCGCCGCATTCAGCGTCAGCGCGCGGCTTCCCCAGTTCGCGTCGAGCTGATAGCCGAGCAGTTCGCCGAACGCCCCGGCCGTCTGACGGTTGCGCGCATTGCCTCCCTCGCGCAGCAGCCCGCCGTTCGTGCTGGTCAGAGTCAGCCGGTGCGCCGCGTTGCACACCACCGGCAGCTCGATCACCATTTCCGCCGCACGCGGCTCCGCGGTCTGCGGATCGACCAGCTCGGCGATGCGGATCTCGCCGCTCGACGGACCGGCCGGGATGAAACTCGCATTGAGCGCGTTGCCGGCTCGCGCGGTGCGGATCAGGCAGGCGGGCGGCGTCCGCCCGGCGATCTCGATGCGGCCGCGTGCGGTATCGCCGGTTTGCGCTGCGGCCGGCGATGCCGCCATCAGCGCCAGTGTGCCGGTGAGGAGTCGAGCAAGCATCATTGCGGCTCCAGGACGATGCGCAGCGTGTCGCCATAATAGCCGGCGATGAGCGGTGCATTGGCGCGCACGTTCGACGCGCCCTGCTCGATCACGATGCGCAGTTGCAATGTGCCGGCGCTCGGTTCCTCGACGAGCAGCCGCCGTTCGTTGACCCGGCGCGAGAGCGCGTCGGCGTCGAGTGCGGCGTTGGTGCCCGCCCAGGACAGTTCCGCGCGATACGGCACCGCGTAGGTGAATCCCGAAGCCGGCACCGGCGCGATTTCCGTCGTCCGCCACAGGCCGTTGTTCTGCGATTCCACGCGCAGCCGATGCGGGAAGGTGCAGACGGCATCGAACTGCAGCGAGGCGCTCGCGGCATTCGTCGCGAGCGTCGTCGAATCCACCATCTGGTCGATCTGCAGCGT
Source organism: Sphingomonas sp. MS122 (assembly GCF_049532975.1). Classification (GTDB taxonomy): domain Bacteria; phylum Pseudomonadota; class Alphaproteobacteria; order Sphingomonadales; family Sphingomonadaceae; genus Sphingomonas. The sequence continues at coordinate 3,714,041 of NZ_CP186695.1, forward strand.
CTCGCCGCTCAGGCCGCGGAAATTGACTTGCGCGCCGGGCGCGAGACGCGGCGGCTGGAGCGCGCAGATCTGGGGTGCAAAGCCGATGACGGGCAGCTCGGTGGTGGCGGTGCGGGTCTGTGCGGCCACGGGCGAAGCGCCCGCCGCCAGCGCGATGGCAAGGATTGCCGCGACCCGCTCCATCTCAGTTCGCCACCGCGAGCGTGACGGTCACGACGCCGACATAGCTGGTGTCGGCAACCAGCCGCAGCGCGTTGCCCCCGCTCGTCCCGAAGGTACCGATGCCGACGGTGATGTCGCCCGAAAAGGCCGTCGCGCGGGTCTGCGTCGCCGCGGCGTTGGTGGCCGCGCCCGTCGCGAAGCTCGCCGGCGTCGTCGTCCATCCGCTCGCCGTCGCGGTGTAGTTCACCGACCGCGAGAAGCCCGCCGGCGGCGTCGCCGTGAAATTCTGCGCCGCGAGCGGTGTCGCTGCGACCGTGATCGTGCTCTGCGCGCTGCAGAAGGCCCCGGTCAGCGTCTTTGGCGGCGCCGCCAGGTCGGTGCGCAGCACGCCGGTCGAGGTGTCGACCAGCACGCCGAGATCGAAGGTCGAGCCAGCGCCTGCGATCGTTCCGCCTGAGCAAAGTGCAGGCACGTTGCCGGTCACGGTGAACGACTTGGTGTCGGTGGCGCTCTGCGCTGCGGCCGAACCGCCCGTCAGGGCGGCGATCGCACCGGCTGCGAGGATCAGGGAACGTGCCATGTCAGAGCCCTCCGCTCACGGCCGGCCCGAGCGTCACGACGACGAGGCCGTTATAGGTGCCCGCGGTCAGCAGCGCGTCGGACGGCGCGGTGAAGCCCGACAGCGTGACGTTGACGTCGGCGGTCTTGGGCGCCGGCTGCGTCGCGCCGGTGCTGGTTGCCGTCGGCGTCGCCCCGGACGCCGTGGCCGCCGAAGTCGCCGCGGTCGAGGTGATCGCCCAGTTGGACGCGGTCGCCGTGTAGTTCACCGCCTTGGCGAACCCGGGCTGGACCGCCGACGCGTCGGTCGAGACCAGCGCCGTGACGGTTACGGTGAGGGCGGATCCGGCGAAGTTGCAGAACGACCCCGGGAGTGTGACGCTCTGCTCGCCAAGCGCCGCGATCCGCCCCACCCGCGTGCCCGAGGTGGCGGCCATCTGGCCGAGATCCACCGTGGCGCGCGACGGCGTTCCAAGGATGCACAGCCGCGCGACGTTGCCGTTGACGACGACCTGGCCGGTCGAGGTGTCGCTGGCCGCCTGCGCGAAGGCGGTTCCGGGGAGCATGGCCGCGGCGGCGGCAATTCCCAACATGAGAGCTTTCATCGCTGTGCTCCTTGGATCGCCAGGGTCAGTTCGCCGCCGTCAAGGTGACGACAGTCTCACCCTGATAGGCGCCGGCCACGAGCAGGCCCGAGGTCGGCGTCGACGAATTGGACAGGGTCACGGTGACGTTGCCGGTGAACAGCCCGACGGTGCTCGAGCTGCCCGCCCCCGCCACGACCGAGCTGTCGCTCGCGTCGACCGCGTTGGCGGTCGCCGTCGCGGTGTAGTTGACGACCCGGTCGAAGCCCGCCGGCGGCGCGCTCGTCACCGTGGTGTTGACCACCGGCTTGGCCTCGACCGCCATCGACGAGGCGGTGCCGTTGCACCAGCCGGTGAGCGTGCGGCTCTGACCGTCGAGCTTGCTCGCGTCCAGCTTGCCCGCGCTCGCGCCGGTGCCGGTCAAGGCGAGCTCGCCCGCGTTGATCGTCGCGCTCGCCGTGGTGAACAGGCAGCGCGGCGCCACCGAACCGTCGATGGTGACGGTGCCGGTGGTGCTGGTCTGTGCCAGCGCCGGCGCCGCCATCGCGGCGGTCAGCATCGCCGAAGCCAGGATCAACTTACGCATGGTGTCTTGCCCCTTCCGGTTTCGCTGGCTCAGGCGCCGGGCTTGATCACGACGGTGATCTTGCCGGTGTAGACGGGGTCCGCCGCGAGCAGGTCGTTGATCGTGTTGGTGCGGAAGTTGGTCGCGGTGATCGCGATGTTGTCCGAACCATTGTTGGCCACGCGTCCGCCGATCACGGTATCCGCCCCCGCCGCCGCCGCGCTGTCGTTCGCGAACGGACCCGCCGGGCCGGTCGTCGTGGTGACGGCGACGTTCGCGGTGAAGTCGATGCTGTTGTCGTAACCTGCGACCGCGGTGGCGGTCTGCGCGGTGATCGCGTCGGCGTTGACGCTGATCGTCGGCGCCGCGGTCGTGCAGACGACGCGGGCGGTGACGGCGGCGGCGTTGAAGTCTGCTTCGAGGTTGGTGCGCATCTTGCCGTCGGTGCCGGCGAGCTCGCCGAGCGCCACCGTGCGGTCGAAGGTGCTGCCTGCGCCCGGAACGACGAGGCACTTCGGCGCCACCGATCCCGTGATGTTCACGGTACCGGTCGTATCCTGCGCCATCGCCGAGGTGGCGATCAGCGCAGTGCCCATTGCGAGCATGCTAAGAACCGTCTTCATTACCCAGTCTCCTGATCTAGCCGGCGATCGGCCGGTCTGGATTTCGTTTCGCGGCAACGCGCCGCAACGCTCGTCACGCGCGAGCGCGGGCCGGCGGGCGGAAGATGCTCCGCCCGTCATGGCGCCACGCTCACAGTCACTGTCAGAGTGTCCCCATAGGTGCCCGAGACCAGCGCATCGGCGCCGGAATAGACGGGCGCGCTGACGCGCAGGAACGACCCGTTCTGCAGGATGGAATTCGAGTTGAGCCGCAGGCCGGCGGTGGTCGTCGCCGGCCCGCGGAACTCGCACGGCGCCCCCGCCGTCGCAGTCAGGTTGGCCACTGCGCAGGTGGCCGACGCGGTCGCGCTCGAGCCGACCAGGTTGAGCATCACGTCATAGGGCGCGAGCGTCGCATAGCCGGCGGGCGCGGTGCCGCCCGTCTTCAGTCCGCCATTGGTCGACACCACCGCCACGCGCGACGGGCCGGTACACTCGAGTTGGAAGGTGAAGTCGTGGCTGAATCCGGTCTCGTCGAAGTTCGGCTGGTCGAAGGTGCCGTTCGGTGTTTGCGCGGCGGCGAACCCGCATCGTCCCCCCACCGCCGCGCGCACCTGAATCGAGAGCACCGCGGAGCCGCCGGCATTTGGACCGTCGGCATAATAGGTCTGGGCAGCAGCGGGTATACCGCAGAGCGTAAGCCCCGCTGCTGCCACCGCCCCCAACGTCCAGACCGAAATCCGCAACCTCGCCTCCCCAGGCTCTCGAGCCGAGTTCGACACGATTGCGATCGTGCGAGAACTCGAAAGTGCGAAATGCACTACGACTCGATGTTTACGGATTTTTAAGGATGTCGCCCCGCCTGATCCATTCAACGTTATGGAAAAACTGCGATGGCCTTAAGTATTATATAGATGAAACTTTAGTTATATATTTGCCTGTCTTGCGATGGTAGCGCGACAAAAATAAGTCATCAGCCAGCGTGCGATTAGATCTCATCGATCACTTTGGGCAGCTCGCTTTCCTTCTGCATCAGCATCGCGAGCTCGACTCGATTCGCCACGTCGAGCTTGGCGAAGATCCGGTGCAGCGTCAGCTTGACCGTGCCCTCGGTCACGCCCAGCTCGATCCCGATGTCCCGGTTGCGCAGCCCGCGCGTGATGAGCTGTGCGATCGAGCGCTCGCGCAGCGTCAGCTGGCTCAGCTTCGTCTCGGACTTGCTGCCCTGCATCGCGAGCGACAGGGCCCGCTGCATGATCGACCGCTCGATCCATTGGCCCCCCGCCGCGATCTCGCGCAGGCAGGCGATGAGCAGCGTTTCGGCGCCTTCCTTGGGCAGGATGCCTTGTACCTTGAGGTCCAGCGCCTCGATCAGGTCCGCGTCGGTGATGTGCGCGGTCAGCAGCACGATCCCGCGCTTGTCGTGCCGTGCGCGCAAGGTGCGGACGACGTCCATGCCGGTACGGACCGGCATCGCGATGTCGAGGATCAACATATCGGGGCGGACGACGGGGATCATGTCCAGCGTCTGCGCGCCGTCGCGCGCGGTGCCCACGACCTCGAATTCCGAGTCGCGAAGCACTGCCTCAATGCCCGAGAGCATGAGCGGATGGTCGTCCGCGACAAGGATCCTAGGCTTGGTCACTCTGCCCCTCGAACGGAATGTTCACGACAATGCGAGTCCTGCCACTCGAATGCAAAGTCAAGGTTCCGCCGAGCGCCAGGACCCGGCGATTGAGCGACCAGGGTGCGGCCGAGGCGCCCGGGACCTCGGGAAAACCGCGGCCATTGTCCTCGATCGTCAGCTCGATCTCGCCCGCCTCGACGGTCAGCCGGAATGCCAGTTCGCTCGCCTCGCCGTGACGGGCGGCGTTCGACGCCGCCTCGCTGACGACCATGGCGAGCTCCTGCCCCAGCCATGCTGGCGCGGGAACCGGCTCGGGGGGGCCGATCGTCCGGCAGGCGATCCCCCAGGTACGGCTCGACATCTCCGAGGCCGCCTCCACCTCCGCCAGCAAGTCGCACGGCGCGGTCGAATCGTCAGGCGCTCGCAAGCGGCCGATATAGTCGCGCACGCGCGTCTGCGCGCTGCGCACGTCCTCGCTCAGCCGATCGATCTCGGACCCCGCCTCCCGGCCGGCGGTAATCCACGACTTCAGCGCCTGGAGCCTGAACACCGTGCCCGCGAGATCCTGCACGACGGTGTCGTGGACGTCCTGCGCGGCGCGAAGCCGCGCCTCCATCAACGCCTCGCGCCTGACGGAGCGGAACCGCAGGTCGTCGAGGAACGCCGCCGAGACCTGGCTCGCGATCCATGGCGCGAGGTCGAGCATGTCGGTGCTCATCCCGTTGCGCCGAGCGACGACGACGATCCCGCGCACGTCCTGCACGCTGATCGGCACCACTAGCGCCTGCCGGGCGTGCAGGCTCGCCAGCACTTCATAGGCGCCGACTCGTCGACTCAGCGCGCCCCGGCCGAACAGCCAGCCGCGATCGATCACCTTACGCGGCGGATCCAGCTGGAAGAGAAAGCGCCGCGTGATCGCCAGTAGCTGTTCGGGCGCGAAGCCGGCAGTCATCCCGTCCATCGCCGGATCGGTCGACCGGATCGTGACCGCGCTGCGGTCATGCACCGTCGCGAGCGTGACCGTTTCCGCGCCGGCAAGCCGGCGAAGCTCGAGCAACAGGGTCCGCGTCCGATCGCTGTCGTTCGGCGGGATGCGGGGACTGGAGAGCGCGATGACGCGGGGATGCTTTCCGATCCATGTCGCGACCAGGACCGTCACCGTGAAGCCGCCGGTGCGGGCCAGAAGCCGCCCATAATCGAGCGCGGCCAAGCCGCGCTGCTGCCAATCGATCCACCCGCCCGCAGCATAGACGGCGATGAAAGCCGTGGCGACGATCACCGCCTCGCGCCAGCCCCAGCGCAGCAATGCGCTCATGAAGAGCGGAACGCCGAACACGAAAAACGGGCCGAGCAGCGCGTCGGTCGCGTAGAGCGCGACGGAGACGGCGAGAAAATCGAGCAGCGTCTCGGCCGGCGCCAGAAGCGGATCCAGCCACCACAAGCGCCGGACCGCCAACGTACCGGCAATGGCCAGCGCGAAGTGGGCAAGCAGCAGCATCATGACCGGATCGGCCGCCCAGGCGTCGGGGCTCGACTGGCTGTACGTCGCGATCATCACGGCGCTGCAGGCGATGCGGGCAAGACGGATGACCTGGCCGGTCTGCCCCACCGCGTCGGATCCGGCGCGTCGTTCCGTCAATTCGGCCCCTGTCGCGTGCTGCTGCACCTGTTTCCCGCTGAATGCCCGTGCGGCCGGAGGCGAGCAACCTATCCGCGCCACGCCTGCGTGTCGATCAGCCACGGAGTCGCCGAGCGTTCGGGGTCCGCCGATCGCCCCGCCGAGCTGGCGCTCCGCGCGAAAGCCCACGCCCCCGAGCGGAACGGCTCGGCGAACTGAGAACCGCGCCAAACGAGTCGTCGCGCGGCGGAGGCAGATCGCCGCTGCCACCTGATTCGCCCCTCGCGACATCAAATTTTTTTCGGCGAATTTTTCATTATGCTTACGTAATGGAAGATAACTTTATGAAATAGCGGAAGTAAAAATAGTAAAATTTCTATTAAGTTACACAACTATGAATCGCCTGCAGCGTATTGCAAAACACCAGCATGCCTATAGTCTAGGAAATCATACTTGGGCTTATCTAAACAGATTGGGGCAGAGTAGATGGCGGACAGGGCCGCACTCTCTCGAATAGGCGCGTTTCGTCGTCTCGGCGCCGCATCGCGTGCCGATGTATTGTCGCAGCCGGCAACCGGCGGCGTCATAGACGCCACGCCGATCACCGTTGCTCCGACCCGAGCAGTTGCAGAAGCCGTTGCGATCCGCCCCGCGATCTCGCGGGACGCCCGTATCTTTGTACGGCCGCGCCTGGATGAGGCGCGGATCATAAACCCCGCACTCTTCGAAAAGTTGCGTCCCATTCGCATTCGGCCGCTGCCTGCCGGCAAGCCAGGCTGCCCGGCAGGCGACGAACATGACCAGGGGCCGAGCGCCGACTACACACTGCCGGTCAACCGCACCGGGGCGCAGGGCCAGGCGAACTGGCGCTGGTGCCGCAAATGCCAGGGGCTGGCGTTCGGCGGCCATGCCGGCGGCGTCTGCGTCAAGGGCGGGACGCATGATTTCAGCCAGAGCGCGGACTATGTGCTGCTGCATGGCGTGACCCCGGCGGGGCATCAGCCCGGCTGGCGCTGGTGTCGCAAGTGCGACGGGCTCGCTTATGGCGGCGCGACGGGCGCCTGCCCGGCCGGCGGCCCGCACGATTACACCGGCAGCTGGGACTATTCGCTCGCGATGAACCAGCCCGAGGCGGAGGGGCAGCCCAATTGGCGCTGGTGCGCGAAATGCCAGTCGCTGGCTTATGCCGGCGGGCCGGTCGGCGCCACGCGCGAGGAGCTCGGCCTGCCGGTTGCCGCTACCGATCCGGTCGAGGACAATGGCGTGTTCGAAGCCGCGGCCGGCCCCGAGCGCTATCATCTCGGCCGCTATCGCCTGGCGCGCCGCGTGGTGTCGGGGTCGGAGCAGTACCGCATCCGCATGGCCGCGGGCGAGGACGGCGTGTGGACGCTGGAAGTCACGCTCGACCGCGTCCGTCCCGACGGCATCCCCGACGGCACGCTCGACCTCGATCACGAGCTGTTGCTCCAGCTGGTCTACCGGCTGACCACTTCCGACGGCACCGCCATTCCCAAGACGCTCGACTTCACCGAGGTCGGCGAGACCGAGGACGGGTCCGCGGTAGTCGCGCGGCTGCGCTTCGCCAGCCCCGCCGAGCGCGACCAGGCATTGGCCGCGATCACCACCAGTGGCGCCGGCTGCGGCCTCATCGCCACCCGCTCGATCCGCGTCGCCGCGCCGATCGCGGGGTCGCCCGGACGCTTCCGGCCGGTGACGCGCGGGCTGCGCCAGGCGGTCGAGCCCGACCCTCTGTTCCTCAACGCCGCGCTCCACCCCTATCTGCACGACGGCGCGCGGCCCGCGGGGGATGGCGGCGGTCACGGACTGGAGACCAAGCAGCTCAAGCACGAAAGCCGCTTCCACAGCTACTGGGTCGACGCGACCGACCCCGCCCACGTCTATTACCTACCCGACGCGTTCCGCCTCGCGCGGCGCGAGAAGCCGGGGCCGTTCACCCCGCTGATGACGGTGCGCCCGGTCCAGGGGGCAACGTCCGACGCCGAGCCGCTGATGGCGTTCGAGTTCGTCGCCACGCCGTGGGTTGACGCGAACCGTCTCGAAGCCGCGCGACGCGAGTTCGCCAAGGCGTTGCCCAAGCCGCCTCGCCCGGAGGGAACCCCGGCGCCGGCCGGCGGGCTAGGTGGGCTGCTCGGCAGCGTGCTCGGCGAAGTGATCAGCGGCGGCGACGTCGCCGGCGCGCTTAGCGGACTGCTCGGCGTCGGCGTCGATGACGAGCGCGCGGCGCTGATCCGGATGGAGCCGCTACCGGTGGAGAAGGCGAGCTTCTGGCTCGCGCTGCCCGGCGCCATCGGCGGCGGGCTGGTCGAGCGCCCGGCCGCGCAGATCGACGTGCGCACCGCCGTGATCGTCTCCGAGACCTTGTCGATGGCCGACTTTCAGGCGGTCTACGATGCGCTGATCGGCGGGGCGGTCGCGATCATGAAGGGCGAGGTCCGCGTCGAGCTGCGCCCCGGCGCGTTCGAGCGGATGCCCTTCGACGGCCGCTTCGACCGGATGAATGGCGAGCTGATGGACGCGGTGATCACGCCGGGCGCCCAGTCCGGCCAGTTCACGATCGCTCTCACCAATGCGATCGAAAGCCCGGTGGAGGTGACCGCGATCAAGGCGTCGCTGCTCGCGCGCGGGGTCGAGGCGGACGCCATTGCGAGCTTCGCCACGACGCTGCCGCAGCGGCTGGCGCCCGGCGAGACGCTGACCCTGACGGTCGCGCCCAAGAAGCCGCTGCCGACTCCTTTGCCGGAGGGGATGACGATAGACCCGCTGCTCGACTTCACCGGCGTCAAGGTGATGCCCGACAGCGAGGCGATCTGGACGGCGATCCTCGACGCCGACACCGCGGTCGAGGCGCAGCGCACGATCCGCGTCAAACTCTTCCCCGGCATGTTCGACGCGCCCTCCGGCGACGCGGCGGATCGCGCGCTCGCGGTGATCGTCCAGTTCGAAGGCGGACCCAGCGTCGAGCTGACCCCCGACAAGCCCGACGGCGAGGCGAAGCTTTCGTCGCCGGTCGGCGACATCATCCTCAAGCGCGCAGCCGCGGGTGGCTATCGCTACAAGACCCAGATCATCCGCCGCAGCAGCAGGCCGATCGACGCCGAATGGCGCAGCGACAGCGCCGACCTGCTCATTCCCCTGCTGCCGGAGGGTTGAGGTGCGCGGGCTTCCCGATTGGGGAAGACCCGTCGACCGCGAAGGCGCCCGGCTGTTCGCGGCGCACGAGCTGGACCATGTGCTGATCGCGCTCCCCGACTCGCTGCACATCGCCAGAGAGAGCGACGGGCGCCCGAGCTTCCGCCTGACCGCGATCCGCCCGCTGGTCCCGCTGCCCGGACGCAAGGGCCATGGCCGGCTCGACCTGGAATTGCGGCTCGACAGCGCCGCCGCGACCGCAGACGGCACGGTCCGCGCCGCCCCGCCATTGCGCGGCTGGCTGCGGCTCAGCTCGGAAATGCTCGACCTGCCCGAAAGCCTCGACGCGCCCGTCGAGCTCGACTGTTCGGGCCTCGGCTTTGCGCGGCTGACCTTGCCACTGGCGGCCGAAGGGGTCGCGATGATCGAAGCGGCGCTGAACGACGGCGCAACACCGGTTCTCGCGCATGTCGAGCTCGAGGTGGCCGGCGTGGCGCCGCGGCTGCCGGCACGCGCGGTGGTCGACCTCGCCCGCCTGCGCGCCGCGTTGCAGGACGGTGCGAAGACGCCGGCCCGCCTCGCCGAGTCCTTGACCATCGACCCCGGCGCTCTCGGCATCGCCATCGAAGGCGCCCTCGACGATCTTCCCGTGCAGACCTTGGCGGCCGCCGTCGCCGATCATATTCGGGCGCGCTTGTGCGCAGGACCGCTGATGCCTGCGGGCGAGGCCGGACTAACGCTGGTGCTGGCCGAGACTGGGATCGCCAGCGGCACCGCGACGCTCGATTTGTCGCTGCCGCTCGCCGCCACGCGCGTCGTCGCGGTGGCGCTGGATCCCTTCGCCTCGGCGCGCGCGCTGTCCGAGACGGCCGGCGGGATCGCGAGCCTGGTCACGCGTGGCCAGAGCGGGATGCTGCCGACCGGACGCCATGAGGTGATCGTCGATGCGAGCGTGCCGCGCCCCTGTGTCGGCCCGCTGGCGCTGGGCGCGACGCTGACCTTCCCGCCGCGCCCTCCGGCGCGCGCGCATGCGGTGGTCGAGGATTTCGAGTTGCCGCCGTCCGGCGCGGGCGTGACCCGGCAAGTCCGGCTTGCGCCCGGCGAGCCCCTGGCGTGGACGCTTGCCGGTTTTGCCTTCTGGCAGACCGCCGACGGACGCGGCGTCGAGCGCCTCGACGGGCCCGTCGTCGTGGGTGGCGGCGCGCGCGCGCTGCTTCGGCCGGACGCGTTTCCGCTTACCTTCGTCGACGTCGATACCGGCCCTGCCCTGCTCGCCATCGCCAGCGTCCAAGTCGCCTTCTCGGGCGTGAGGCAAGACGGCACCCCCGCACGGACTGGCACGACGCTGACCGCGGACGCGCCGCGCGCAGCGCTGGCGCTGCCCGCCGATGTCGATGCACCGGTACTTTCCGGCACGCTCGCCGCACACGACGGCGACCGCCGGATCGAATTGCCGCCCCGCCCGGCGGCCGACTGGCGGATCGAACTCGCCGACATCCCGGGCTATGGCCCGCGGGCGGTCGAGCTCGCGGTGACCCTGCCCGCCGGCGTGCCGCTGGCGGCGATCGAGGTGCTCGCCGAGGACGCCGCGGCGGACGCCGAGCCCGAAACCTATGCCTTCACGCCCGCGACGCTGACGCGAACTCATCGCTGGCTGTGCCGCGACCCGTTCCGCCCCGGCCTGCGCTGGCGGTGGCGGGGACGGAGCGAGTTTTCCGCGCCGGTCACGGCGGCGCGGGTGGACCTTGTGGCGGAGGCGCTGCCAGCATGACCGACCCGATCCCCGGCAAGCGCTTCGGCGCGCTCTATGCATGGCCCGACGGCGACGCCTGGTCCTATCTGCCTGCCGGCCCGTCGCCGCAGCGCGGCCCCGACGGGCGCGCGCAGCTGACCGCGGTGGAAGCGGCCGACATGCTGATGCTCACGCTCGGCACCGCGCTGACCGTCAGCGAGGCGGACCTGGCGGAGGCGCAGGCGGCGATCGCGATCGCGGCCGGCGCCGGCCCGGAGGCCGAACCGGTCCGGCTGCGCGCGGCGAACGCGACGCCCCGCGGCGCCACGCTGACCCTGACGATCGAGGGCGAGGCCCCGGTCGAGGTGGCGCGGGCCAACCCCTCGCCGCTGGCGCCCTATAGCGCGGCATTCTCGGCCATGCTGCGCGGCGATCGGGCCAAGCAGGCCAATGCCGCGCTGAAGGACGGCAGCGGCAAGCTCGAGGTCGCCTATGATCTCGAGCTGGCGGCGACCCGCTCGGTCACCGCGCGCGTCACCGGCGATCCTGACGGCATCGACGATGTCGAGGCGGCGATCGCGGCCGGCGACCTGACGCTGATGTTCGAAGCCGATCCCGGCGTGTCCGACGCGCTCAAGGCCGATGCGCGCAAGCGCGTGGTCGACGAAGTCGCCCGCCTGCTGCGCGATCTGCCTGAACCCGCGGTCACGCAGGCCAATCCGTTCGGCGACTGCGCAGACGCGAAGAACCCCGACAATGAGCCCGGCGCCACGACCGAAACAAGAACCGCAGCCATCGACGCGCACGCCACCCGGACCGAGCCCGCGCCGCTCGAGATCCGGCTGGGCGCCAACGTCGCCGACTGGCTCTGAACCGATTGAACAGGAGGAAACGGACATGCTGCTGCTCGAAAGCCAGGACGTCGTCGGACAAACCGCATATTGGGCGGACGACACCAATCCGCTGCAATATTACGCCCTTCCGGGCGAGCCGACTTTGGCAGTCCGCAACGGCAAGCCGGTCTTCAAATATGTGAAGTACCGCTCGGCGATCGACCGCCCCGGCGGGGTCAAGGCCGGTGGCTTCGTGGTGATGCAGGCCGAGTTGGCGATCCCGAAAGCGGACGAGGTGGAAATCCGCCGCCGCATCTCTGAACGTGGCATCACCCGCATCGAATCGCGCACCACCAGCGGGCCCGGCGGCACCACCAGCTCGCACCGCGAAACGCGGGTCCCGATCAGCCCCGAGGACATCAAGCTCGGCCGTCCGCTGATCACGCGGGGCAAGGCGACGATCAGCGTGCTCGACCGCTCGACCGCCGATGCCGGCGGGACCGAGAATTCGCTGGTCCAGCGCATCAGCGTGCCGACCCCGCCGTCGCTGTTCGGCAACAATTCGGTGTCGATCGGCATCGAGCTGTCCGAGCTCGGTGCGCCGATCTTCGAAGCCGCGATGAAGGGCGAAGGCGCCAGCATGGTCATCGTCGGCTATGAGCTCGGCTACCAGGCCAAGCTGCCCAAGGCGCACATCATCGGCACCTGGAACGCCTCCTCGATCATGGAATTCGAGCAGGAGATCGACGCCGACACGCGCTGGTATGCCGAGGACGATTACGAAGAGAAGATCAGCGAATTCATCAAGAAGAGCGAGACGACCAAGGTCGAATGGATCACTTCGCCTTCGGTCGCGGGGATGGAGGCGTCGGCGCAGCAGAAGATGGTCGACCTGATCGAGGATTCGGTCCGGCGCCAGCTCGATGAAGGCATCAAGCGCAACGTGCTCGAGGCGATCCCGCCCGAGAGCCGTGATATCTCCAAGCTGCAGGACAAGGGCTTCGACGACATCAAACGGACGGTGAACGTCGAGCGCGTCGCCGACGTCCGCGTCGAATACAAGGCCGCCAAGATCATCGAGATGCCGGCCAATCCCAACGCGCCACTACCTGCGTTCAAGTCGATCATGGTCGACGGCAAGGCCCAGAAATGGGAGGATTATGCGATCACCGTCGACGGCGACGATCCGTTCTTCAAGCAACTCGCCGCCAACTTCCTGGTCAATGCGGACTTCGAGGATCTGCCGCTCGCCAGCGTGATCGTGCAGGTCTCGTACAAGGGCGCAACCGGCACCGGCCGGTCCGAGACCTACACCTTCCGCAAGCCCGACGACCAGGAGCGGTTCGAAGCATTCCTCGACGGCGGTACCGGCGAGTTCGAATATAGCTACGTCGTCAACTACAAGGGCGAGAGCAACACCTACAAGTCGCCGCAGCTCAAGGCCAAGTCGGACGTCTCGATCAACGTCGGCGACCTCGGCATCTGGAAGGTCGACATCGACGTCGGCGACGTCAATTTCGAACAGGTCGAGCAAGTCCAGCTCAAGCTGCGCTACGACGATGGCGACGTCCGCGCCGAAAAGCAGTTCACCGTCACCGCCGAGGCGCGCCAGCACCAGGTGCGCGAGGTGATCTTCAAGCCGCGCAGCAAGCCGTGGACCTATGAGGCGAAGTATTTCCTCAAGGGTGGGCGCGAGATCGTGGTGCCCGCGGTCGACGCCGACGGCGAGCAGCTCTACGTCAACGACCCCTTCTCGGCGACGCGCAACGTGTCGATCCGCACCAAGGGCGATTTCGAGACGGTGATCGATACGCTGTTCCTCGACTTCGTCTATGTCGACGAGGCCAACGACTATCGCCAGGAGAAGTCGTTCGCCTTCTCCGCGGCCGGCAAGCGCTTCGAGGACTGGTCGTTCCCGGTGATCTCGGACAAGGCCGGCACGCTGACCTATACCGGCAACATCGTCTACAAGGACGGCCGCAGCCCCACGGTCATCGCCGAGAAGACCGTCACCTCGAACACCGTGCTCGAGGGCGAAGACGTGCTCAAGCTGACGGTCGAGCTGATCCCCGACCTGCTCGACTGGAACCTGATGAAGCTGGTGACGGTCACCCTCGCCTATTCGGACTCGGCCAATGGCGTCGACGAAAGCGACACCTTCACGCTGCGCAAGGATGCCGCGCCGCAGACCTGGACCGTCAACATCAAGGACAAGGCGCTCAAGACCTACAAGGTCACGCCGCGCTTCTTCCTCGCCGACGGCACCAAGAAGGAGCCGCCCGCCTACGACGCGAGCGACGAGGTTCTGGTTCTGGAAGTGCCGGCCTGACGGCCGCGGAACGGAGGGACCGGCGATGCTGTATCTCGAAGCGCCTTATTACTACGTCAACGGGGTCACGGTCTTTCGCGATCATGCGGACCCGCTCCAATATTACTACATGCCCTCGCAACCCCGGCTGCGAACACAGCCGGACGCGAACGGCGTCGAGGTCCCGCGCCTCCAGCTGATCAAATACCGCTCCTTGGTCGCAGGAGTCGGCGGTTTCCTCACCTTCGACGTCCATGTCGGCCTCTCCGAGAAGGAGGTGGACGACATCGCGTCGGAGATCCGGCGGCTGGCGCGGCTGCCGGCGATGCCGCGGGTGGCGCCGATCCAGCCGATCGACGGGTCGGTGCGGCTGCTGATCTTCGGGCAGGACAGCGGCGCGGCCCCGCCGCCGACACGCACAGGCGCACCGCCCCCGCCGGCACCGGCGCCGCGTTTCGTCGTCAAGATGCAGCATTTCGCCAAGCCGGCGCTGTTCGGCGACAATGGCGCGGCCTTCTCGGTCGAGCTCGACGAGCATGGCACCGCGATCATGGAAAAGGCGATGCAGGGCGAGATCTCGCCGATCGTCGTCGTCTACAGCCTCGACTATGCCGCGCTGCGCCCGGCCTATTCGGTGCGCCTCACGATCGACTGGGACCGCGTCCAGACCGCGCTCGACGAGAGCTTCGGGCATGAGAGCGTGTTCACCTCGGTCGAGATCGGCAACGAGGTCGACAAGCTGATCGAGAACCGCGCGATCGTGATGGAAGCGGACAATTTCGTCCCCGACGCCGACGATACCGGCAAGGCGGTCGCCGACCGGTTCGAGAGCGCGCGGATGCGCGTGCAGGAGATGATCACCGACAGCTTCTTCGAAGCCAGCCTCGAGCCGGACAAGGAACGCCCCGACGGCTGGGACAAGGCGACGGGGATGATCAACAATCTCGCCGCGATCGGCACCACCGGCGGCATCTCCGCGCTGATCGGCAAGTTCAGCTACAAGAAGACGACCTATCAGCGGATCGACAAGCGCAAGCTCGACGTCGAAATCTCCGAACGCTCCGCGGTGGTGCGGACGATCCACCCGCAGGGCACCGTCAGCGGGCTGTTCCGCCAGCTCGAGGCGGGGCTCGACATCAACCGCTTCATCCTGTCGGTCGATGCCGACGATCCGTTCTTCGAGAAGCGCCGCGTGCGCGTGATCAACCGCAGTGAGATGGTCCGCGACGAGCTCGTCTCGGTCAGCGCGACGCTGACTTATGGCAGCGGGGTCGAGAGCGCGATCCTCTCCGACACCGGCGGCGAGCAGACCGTCGAATGGCTGTCGCAGCTCGACGCCGACGGCGCGGTCAGCCGGCCGGTCGAGTATGAGTACACCGTCGCGTTCAAGCCCGATGCCGGGGGCGAGCGTCCGCTCAGCGTGACTTCCGAACCGCAGACGCTGACCGGCGATGTGCTCGAGATCCAGCCGGCCGAGCTCTATTCGCGCGTCACCATCCCGGTGATCGCCTCGCCGAGCTACCCGTGGGACAAATATCCGCAGGTGCAGGTGCGGCTGCGCTACGAGGATCCCGGGCACGGCATCAAGACCGACGACACGATCGTGCTCAAGAAGGACTCAGCCCCGCAGAGCTGGACCTTCGTCGCGCTCGACAAGGCGCGGCGCGATTTCCAAGTGCGCATGCTGCACTCGGCGGCCGACAATGAGGATGTCGACAGCGGCTGGCTGCCGATCGATGGCGACCTGGTCGACGTCCGCGATCCGTTCGGCGCGCTGCGGCTCGCGGTCGACGTGGTGCCGGTGGTCGCGCGCTGGGAGGATCTCGAGCAGATCTTCGTCGACCTCGAATATGTCGATGACGCGAACGACGTGCGCGAGAACGCGGCGCTGACCTTCACCGCCGAGGACAAGGCGCCCAAGCAGTTCGTGATCGACCGCAAGGACGTGGCGCACAAGCTGGTGTCGTTCCGCGTCACCACGATCTTCAAGGGCGGCATGGTGACCGAGGTGCCGCAGTCGTTCACCAACGCCCCGCGCATCCTGATCCGCCCCGACATGCGCGGCCACCGCATCGTGTCGGTCGCGCCGCCCGACATGGTGCGCGCCAAGCTCGACCGGGTCGAGGTCGAGCTGCGCTATGTCGACGAGGCCAACGGCATCACGGTCGAGGACCGTGCGGTGTTCGACGGTGCCGCCCGGCCCAAGACGTTCGAGTTCGACTATGTCGACCCGGCGCGCGAGGCGTTCGAATGGCGCGCCAAATATGTCTTCGAGAACGGAATGACTCAGGAAAGCCAATGGGCTGAGGCGGACGGCGACACGCTGACCGTCACCGTCCCGCGCTGAGGGGAGACGCCGCGATGCTCATGCTCAACAGTCAGGGCTGGACGATCGAGGGCCTGCAGGTCTTCGCCGATCACGCCGATCCCAGGCAGTTCTGGTACCTGCCCGGACCGGTCAAGCTGGCGCGCCGCCGCTCGGACGGGCGGGCCGAGCTCACCTTCATCAAGGTCCGCGCCGCCGACGCCGCCGATCCCGCGAAGAAGGGCGGCGGGTTCCTCACCTTCACCGTCGACCTGCAGCTCGATCCCGAGCTCGAGCGGCGCGTGCTCGCCAAGCTGCGCCCGATCGCGCGCGGCACCCCCAAGCTGTCGGCGGCGCCGTTCGACGAGGGCACGGTGCGGGTGATCGCGCTCGACCTCGACAGCGGCGCGGCGGCGGGCGCCACCCCCGCCCCGGTCCCGGCGGGCGCATTTCGTGCGGTCGAGCGCGCGCTCGGCGCGACCGTGCCCTCGCTAGACGCCGCCAATCGCGCCAGCTTCTCGCTGACGCTGACTCAGGAGGGCGCGACGATCATCGAGCAGGCCTTCGCCAAGGGCGGCACGCCGGTCGGCGTGATCTACGACCTCAAATATACCGGCATGCGGCCCGCGCTCGAAGTGACCATCACAGCCGACATGAGCCGCGTGTTCGAGCAGTTCGCTGGGTCGTCCGAGGGCCAGGTGATGTTCGTGCGCGGCGGCATCGACGCCGGGTTCGAGAAGCTGGTGCAGGACGGCGCGATCAAGATCGAGGTGCGCGACTTCATCGGCGCCACTGATCGCGAGACCAAGGAAAGCTGGGCGCTCGACTTCTTCAAGGATCATCTGCTCCAGCAATATTTCACGCCCTCGCTGACGGTCGGCCAACTCGCCGGCGGGATGCCGCAGCCCGAAGGGCTCGACGCGGTGATGCAGCGCGCCGCCGCGCTCCGCCCGCCGCCGACGCCCGCCCCCACCCGTCCGACCGACGACGAGCCGGTCGGACCGCCGCGCGCCGCGCCCGATCCGGCGGAGAACCCGACCACCGGCACCGGGCATGGCGGACGCCCCAACGGCGTCGTGCCGAACCCGCCCGCGGCAGCGGAAGGCGCCGAGAGCCCCACCGCCCACACCGGTCATGCGGCGAGCTCGGCGGACGGGGCGGCGCTGGGCTCTGCGGCGGCGGCGGGCCTCGCGCCCGGCATCCTCGCCACGCGCGCGCCAGGCGCACCTGCCGGTGCTGGCGCCGCCGCGGCGACGCCCGCGGCCACCCCGTCCACGGACAGCGGCCCGCAGGCCGTGGTCTCGTTCAAGTTCCGTGGCATCCGGCAGGAAGAGCGCAAGACGCTCAAGTTCGAATACAGCCGCTCCGAAGCGACGCAGCGCACCTATGCACCGCAAGGCTTCTTCGGCCTGCTCACTTCCGACCTCGACCGCGACAGCCATTTCATCGAGGTCGACCTCGACGATCCCTTCTTCCGCGCGATGGACATTCGCGTCTCGACGATTGCCGACATGGCGGCGATCGGGCTGCGTTCGGTGCAGGTCTCGCTGTCCTACGGCAAGCCCGACGATCCCGGCGGAATCAAGACCAAGGACATGGAATTCAAGGGCCAGGATTCGGCCGAGCAGGAATGGAAGATCTTCCAGAACGACGGCGACGAGCAGATCTATCGCTACACTGCCCAATATCATTTCGACACGGCCGGCGGGTTCGAAGGCGCCAAGCTCGCCTATGAGTTCGGTCCGGTCGAGACCGGCGACCGGACTTTGGTGCTCAACCCGCACGAGAAGATCGGCTTCGTCACCGTCGCCACGATCGCCAACAAGGTCGACTGGGGCCAGATCGAGCGGATCGAGGTGGCGCTCGCCGCGGGCGGGCTGAGCAAGACGGTGACGCTGACCGAGGCGGCGCGCGACGCGGTGTGGAAGATCCGGCTCGACGATCCCGCGGCGCGCGAGGTCAGCTACACGCCGACCTTCGTCAAGAAGGACTGCACCACGATCACCGGCACGCCGGGGACCACGACCACGTCGACCGTGCTGATCGACGACCCCTTCCCCGAGGGGCTGGCGCTGCAATTGATCCCGATCCTCGACGCCGCGCGCACGCGGATGGCGTTCGTCGACTTCGAGTACAGCGACCCCGCCTCCGGCTTCAAGCGCAGCGAGCGGTTCCGGATGGTCCCGACCGACACCGACCGCGAGGTCCGGGTCGGCCTGCCCGCCGGAGCGAGCAAGGCCTTCCGCTACCGCGTGACGGTGGTGCCGAACACCGGCGCGATGGTGCCGGGCAACTTCATCGATGCGACCGAAACGCTGATCGCGGTCGCCGACTGACCGACAGGGGAGAGACGAGATGACCAAACGCGCGGTTATTGTCGGAGTGGACGACTACTCGGTCCAGGGCGTCGGATCGCTGTCGATGTGCGTGCGCGACGCGCGCGCCTTCTATCATCTGCTGATCGACGCCTTTCTGTTCGAGCCCGAGAACATCCTCACCTATCTCGATCTCGCGGCCGACAGCGCGACGATCCTCCACGCGCTGCGCTCGTGTGTCGCGCGGTCGGAGCCCGGCGACGTACTGTGCTTCTACTATTCGGGCCATGGCGCGCGGCTGCCGCACCCGAAGATCGCGGGGCAGTTCTACGAGACGATCATTCCCGCGCAGGGCCAGTGGATCTCCGACCACGACCTGTTCCTGATCGCCGACGGGCTGCAGCCGAGCCACGTCAACTTCACCTGCATCTTTGACAGCTGCCATTCGGGCGGGATGAGCCTCGAGGCGCAAGCGAAGAGCCCGCCCGCGGAGCAGACGCTGATCCAGCGGATGATCGATACGATGACGTCGCTGATCCCGTGCGGCGTGCTGCTGTCGCCGGCGGAGCGCCAGGCCTGCGCGAACAACGTCAGCAATCCGCGGCTCGACAACGGCAAGATCGACCTCGATCTCGACCCCAACTTCACCACGATCCAGCAGGCCAAGACGACGCTGATCGCCGGCTGCCGGTCGGACGAGCTCAGCTACATCGGCAAGGGCCCGATCAAGAACAGCCTGTTGACGGCAGCGCTGCTCGAACTGGTCAACCAGTCCAATTTCGAGATCGACCACCGCTCGCTGTGCAACGAGCTGATCACCAAGACCGCCGGCTATCTCACCGCGCATTTCGCCCCCGGGACGAAGCAGACGCCGCAGCTGATCGGGCAGCACAACCGCATGGAGGAGAATTTCCTCCAGGGCTTCACCGACAGCCGCTGAGACGCCTCGACAGAAAGGACCCGGACGATGCAACAGCTCGGCGCAGCGACGATCACGGTCGACGGGGTGACGGTCTTCTCCGACCATGCCGACCCCAACCAGTTCTGGTACCTCCCCTCGCCGGTGGCGCTGGCCAAGCGCGACGACGGGAGCCCCGCCTTCACCTTCATCAAATGGCGCCCTGCCGCGGTCGAGGGCGGCGCCAAGGGCGGCGGCTTCGCGATGCTCGAGGCGAACCTCAAGCTGCCCGAGGACACCGAGCGCGCGATCAAGTCGGAACTGCGCCGCACCGGCGCGGGCGACGACCTCAAGCTGTCGGCGGTCCCGTTCGACGAGGGTACGGTCAAGTGCGTCGCGCTCGACCTCGAGGGACCAGGCGGCACCGCCCGCCCGGCAACCGCGCCCCCCGGCACCTTCCGCGCGGTCGAGGCGATCAGCGGCGCGACCGTCCCCAGCCTCGCCGGCGACAATGTCGCGGCCTTCTCGCTGACGCTCAGCCAGGAAGGCGCGATCATCCTCGAACAGGCGTTCACCCAGGGCACGACCCCGGTCGGGGTGATCTACAACCTCACCTACACGATCCTGCGACCCGCGCTGCAGGTGGTGATCACCGCCAATTACGAGGACATCTACACCCATTTCTCCGCCGGCCTCGAGGCACAGGTCTATTGGGTTAAGGCCGGGATCGACGCCGGGTTCGAGAAGCTCGTCGCCGACGGCGCGATCAAGATCGAGGTGATCGACTTCAGCAGCGCCGAGGACCGCGAGGACAAGGAGCAATGGGCGCTCGACTTCTTCAAGGACAACCTCCTGTCGAAATGGTTCGAGCCGTCGATCACCCCTGCCGATGTCGAGAGCCGCATCGCCAAGCCGGAGGGGCTCGACGCGGTGATGGCGCGGGCACGGGCGATGAACCCCACGCCGCCCCCCTCGCCCAGCACGCCCGGTCAGCCGGGCGGCACCCAGAACCAGCCCGGCGGTCGCCAGCCGGCGACGCTGACCGTCGCGCCGCAGCCGCCGCCCGCCGGCCACAATCTGCGGCTCGAGCCCGGCTCGACCACTGACCAGGAGCGGATCGCGGTCGATGGTCCCGCGGGCTGGCGCGCCACGCTCGGCAGTGCCCCTGCGACGGTGCAGGACGGCCGCATCGTGCTCAACGTCGCGGGCGGCGCGCCGCCCCAGACGGTGACCGTGACCTGGCCGTCGACCACCGCGCCAAGCACGAGCACGACGACCACGACCACCACCACGGTCCCGCCGGTGGTGCCGACTCCGCCCGTCGTGGCCAGCTTCAACCTCTATTTCACCAAAGACAAGCCCGACAAGCTGCCGAACTACAGCTCGGTCCACCCCAACGCGCAGGAATATTCGAGGACCGGCGCGGGCGACGCGCGCTTCCTCGATGCCAGCGGGCCGGCAGGGCAGCCGCCGTCGTCGACGGCGCCGCGCGGCGGCGATCGTTTCCGTGCCTGGCTGGATGCGCTGCCGACGCCCAAGCTGATCACGCTCAACGGCCATGCCAGCTTCGAGATCGTCGATCCCGATCCGCTGGCTGGCCAACCGGGCGGCCGCCCGCTCCATGACGAAATGCTTTCGCGGCGGCGGATCGACGTCGCGCAGGCATGCATCCAGGGACGGGCGACGGTGCAGAGCACGACCTGGCACGGCCACACCCGCGCGCGCGACGCAAACCCGCAACGGCTCGACAATCCCGACGACCGGGTGGTCGAGGTGCGCTGGGTCGGTGGCGGAACCCCGCCACCCCCGCCTCCACCCCCACCGCCGCCACCGCCGCCGCCGCCTCCGCCGCCTCCGCCACCGGCAGGAACGGTGCTGACCGGCACGATCGTCCGGCCCGCGTCGGGCGGCCCGGTCCCGCCGCCGCCTCCGCCGCCACCACCTCCTCCGCCCCCGCCCCCGCCCCCGCCGGGGGTACCTTCCGTGCCGACGAGCATGCCCGCGCTGGTCTCGTTCAAGCTCAAGTTCATCCGCAAGGAGGAGCGCAAGACGCTGACGCTGCGCTACAACCGCACCGAGGCGGTGACGCGCACCTATGCGCCGCAGGGCTTCATCGGGCTGATGCTCGGCGACATCGAGGACATGTCGAAGCACTTCGTTGAGGTCGATCTTGACGATCCCTTCTTCCGCGCGTTCGAAGTCACGGTGGACGCGCCGGTCGATTATGCGCGGGTCGGGCTCAATTCGATCAACGTCGCGATCGACTATGGCGATCCGGGCGACCGCGTGTCGATGAAGCACAAGGACCTGATCTTCGACGCCGCCTCGCCGCCGCGCGCCACCTTCGCGACCTTCGTCAGCCCTGCGCTCGAAGCCGCCTATACCGCGAGCCAGCAATTCCACTTCGATTCGGCGCAGGGATCGGGATGGCGCGGCGAGAAACTGTCGTACGAGCTGCCCGCGGTCGAGACGGTCGACCGCACCCTGATGGTGACGCCGCACGAGCATCTCGGCTTCCTCGAAGTCCAGGTGATCGCCAACCGCATCGACGCGGAGATGGTCGACAGGATCGAGGTCGCGCTGGCGTTCGACGATCCCTCCGGCTGGCAAGCGCGCGACACCTTCATCGTGCGCGCGGGCGACGCGCCCAAGCCGTGGAAGATCCGCACCTCCGCCCCCGATGCGCGCGCGTACAGCTACACCCTCACGCACCATCTCAAGGACGGCAATCCGCCGATCGTCGACGAGCCCGTCGTGACCTCGGCGAACGCGGTGTCGGTGGACGATCCCTTCCCCGACGCGCTCGAGATCGACCTGGTCCCAGCCTGGGATCCGGCCACCACCCGGCAGGTGTTCGTCGACATCGCCTATAGCGATCCGGCCAACGGCATCGAACGCGACGAGCGCGTCCAGTTCGCGGGCGCCGATCAGGCGACGCGGCGGTTGCGCCTGGCACTCCGCGACCGGACTCAGCGCAGCTTCACCTGGAAGGCGCTGTTCATGCAGACCGACAACAGCACCCGGCAGATCGCCCCCACCACGACCACCGAGACTCTGATCCCGTTGTCGCCATGACGAGCGCCGCCCTCGGAACCGTGCTCGACGCGCTGGCGGAGGAAGCACCGGAACCGGTGGCACGCGGCCGCGCCGCGCTCGAGCGCACCTTGGCCTGGACCGGGCGGACCAGCTGGGGCGATGTCGCCTGGTCGTTCAGCGATCTTGCCGGCGGATGCCCGGTGGAGCTGGTATGGCGTCCGGGATGGCCGGGCCTGTTCTGGACCGCCGAGCCCGCCGCCCCCGAATGGCCGACGCCGCGGCGGATGAAGCGGGCGCTGGCATTGGCGCGCATGTTCGGCGCGCGCTTCGATCGGGCGCAGGCCGCACGGCTCGGGGTCATGGTGGCGCGGTCGGCACCCTGGCCGGTCTGGCTGGGCGGCCGGCACGACGCTTCCGGCGACGAGACCAAATTATATGCCCTGATCGACGCGGATGCTGTCGGCGGCTCGCCGCTGCTGCGGGGTGACGACTGCCCAGTGATGCTGGGGCTGTCGCCGGATGGAGGGACCGAACTCTACTGGCGGCGGCGATCGCGGTTGCCCGGCGACCGCTGGCGCTTGGCCCGCGAACCGGGACTCGCCCCGCTCGTCGACCGCCTCGACGCCGCGTTGGTCGACTGGACCGGCAACGGGCTCGAAGTGGAAAGCGCGGGTCGTATCGGCCTCAGCCTCAAGCGGTCGCGGATGGACGAGCCCGAAGCCCTCGCCGCCTTCGTCCGCGTCCGCCAGGCCGGCGGCGAGGCCGCTCTGCGCGAGCGGCTACTGGCTGCTGGCGGCGACGGCAATCCCGCGCTGGCCCGGCTCTGGGCCGCAGGCCGGCTCCGGCCGATGTTTCTCACTCTCGCCGTCACTCCCAACGCCATGAAACCCTCGATCGGGTTCCGCATGAATCTCAGCGCGAGAAATGCGCGTCAGATGCCGGAGCTGCAGCCATGAACGTGAAGGAATTGCAGGCACGCCTCGGCGTTGTCGTGGACGGCATGTTCGGCAAGCAGAGCGAAGCTGCCCTGTTCGAGCGCCTGTCGAACCCGAACGCCCCTGCGCTCACCAATGCCGATTTCGAGCGTGTTGCGGGCACGCTGGGTGTGTCGCCCAAGCTGCTGATGGCGATCCGCAAGGTCGAGGCCCCGCGGGGCCCCTTCGACGACCAGGGGCGCCCGTCGATCCTGTACGAGAAGCACATCTTCAGCGCCGAGACGGAGCATTGCTTCGACAAGGCCTTTCCCGACCTGTCTGCCTCGAAATGGAAGCCTGGCACCTACGGATCGTTCGGCGCGCAATATGGCAAGCTTTCCAAGGCCTGCGCGCTGCATCCCGGCGCCGCGTTCAAGGCGTGTTCGTGGGGTGCATTCCAGGTGCTGGGGCGCAACGCGGTGGCGCTCGGCTATGACTCCGCGTTCGAGATGGCGCTCGAACTGACCGTCAGCGAGGCGGCGCACCTCGATAGCTTCGTGCGGTTCGTGAAGGCGAACGGGCTGCTCGACGAGCTGCGCGGCTGCCGCGCCGGCAACGCCGCATCGTGCGTGCCGTTCGTGTCGAAGTACAATGGGCCCGGCTATGCGCTGAATGCGTATCACACAAAGCTCGCCGCGGCGGCGCTCTGACTGGTGAGCGCGCGCGATATCCATCCCGGCCAAGGTTGTCCTACAACTGACGGTTGAGCGGTTGACGCTGTCCGCCCCGCATGTCATACAACTTTGACACCGGTATCATCATCGACCGGATTCGTCAGACAGAAACGGGGGAGGTTGCGCGTGGGCAAAGGGTGGAGTCTTGCGTTTCGAATGGCGGCCATGGCTTCGGCCGCATGGGCGTTTCCGGCATTGGCGCAACAAAGCCCCCCGCCCCAACCGGTCGCGAGCGAGGACGAAGAAACGGAAGTCACCGTCACCGGCATCCGCGGCGCGCTGGAGGATGCGCTCGAAATCCGGCGCAAGGCCGACGTGATCCTCGACGGCATCTCCGCCGATGATATCGGCAGCACCCCCGACCTCAACCTCGGCGAAGCGCTGCAGCGCATCCCGGGCGTCCAGATCAATCGCTCCGCCGACCGTCGCGACGCCTCGATCAGCGTGCGCGGTCTGCCCAGCCAGTACACCAAGACGACGGTGATGGGGCAGAGCGTGGCGAGCCCCACCTACGGCACGCGCGGCAACGGCAATCCGTTCGGTATCTATGACGCGGCGATCTTCAGCGGCGCGGACGTGATCAAGTCGTTCACCGCCGAGATCCCGTCCGGCGGCCTCGCCTCCAACGTCGACCTGCGCCTGCGCTCGGCGCTGTCGCGCAAGGAAGGGCTGATCGCCCGCGCCGAGCTTCAGTATGAGGAGACCACCGAGGACGCCAATCCCGGCTATTTCCTGTCCGCGGTGAAGCGCATCACGCCCAATTTCGCGGTTTACGCGACCGGCTCCTATGCCAAGCAGAGCTTCCGCCGCGACACGATCCGGGTCAATTCCTACACCTCGTTCTCCGCGGCGCGCCTGGCGCAGCTGGCGGCCACCGATCCCGCCTTTGCCATTCCCGCCACCGACAGCAACGGCATCGCCAACGACGTCGTCTTCCCCTCCGAAGTCCGGCAGATCTCGCAGACCAACAGCGGCTATCGCTTATCCGGCGGCGCGGGCATGGAATGGGCGGCGTCGGACAACCTCAAGCTGCGCGTCGACGGCATCTACACGCGGCGCGATCTCTCGGACGCCAATCTCGACATCCTGCTCGCCCTTCCGCAGGACGTCACCGGCATCATCACGCCGCTGTCCAAGCCGGTATCGCTCGGCCAGTTCGATCGCGGTTCGAACGGCTCGGTCGAGAATGTCTATGTCGTCAACAAGGTCGCGGCGAGCGACTTCGCCGTGCCGATCGGCAACCGCCATTTCCCGTCGGTCGACGAGAGCTGGGCGATCTACCCTCAGCTCAACTTCCGCAACGAGCACTGGGCGATCGACTTCGTCGGCACCTATTCCAAGGCGACCGGCGAGAAGCTCGAATATCTCTACGAGCAGCGCATCCAACCCAATACCGGCCGCGCCGACGCCAATCGCGACGGCATCGACGACGCCGGCAACGGCGCCTATGCGATCATCGATACCGGCCTGGGCAACTATCGCGACTTTCTGTTCGACCTGACCGTGCCCGGCGCGCTGACCAATGTCGGCAATGGCAGCTATGCAGTGAGCGCGGGTAACGCGATCCAGGCGCGCAACTCGGTCCGTCCCGAGAATGTCGTGTTCACCGCCAGCGGCAACGGCATCCGGGTCAATCGCGACCTGCTCGCGGCCGACCTCAAGATCGAGCGGTTCATCGACTTTGGGCCGTTCACCAGTGTCAAGATCGGCGGATACTACTCGCGCGAGCAGGCAGACCAGACGTTCCAGGAGAACGCCAATCTCGGCACGCAGCTCAACAACCTCACCAACAACATCTTCAAGCTCAACGACGCGGTGACCTCGGGCGGCGCGTTCTTCGGCGGCGGCGCGCCAGGCGCCGAGATGGCCAACTTCCTGTCGCTCAACATCCCCAGTGTCGAGCGGGCGATCTATCCGGTCCTCAACACCATCCCGCCGGCCGTCACCTTCACCATGACGGCCGCTCAGCTGGCCGCCTTCTTCCCCGAGCTGACGCCCGCCGCGCGCAGCCGCATCACCTATGCCAATATCCTGGCGCTGGCGCCTCGCAATTCGCTGAACGGATTCGTGCCGCGCTTCCCGCTCAACCGCGTCGAGGGGCAGAACTTCAACTCCGAGCGCGACAATCTCGAGCTGTTCGCGATGACGAAGTTCGATCTCGAGCAATGGCAGGGCGTCCCGCTGCGCGGCAATGTCGGCCTCCGCTACGTACGGTCGAACCTGTCGGGGGTGACGCGCGACCAGGCGCTGGATTTCTACACCGCGCTCGGCTTCACCCAGGCTGATTTCCGCGAGGGCTATTTCCGGCCGCCCGAACCGGCCAAGGGGAAGTACAGCGCCTGGCTGCCCTCGGCCAACCTGATCTTCGAGATCACGCCCAAGCTGGTCGCCCGCGCCGCCTATTACGAGACGTTCGAGGCGTTCGACCTGGTCGAGTTCTCCCCCTCACCGACGCGCATCCTCGAGGATGTCGATCCCGATGCCGGCGAGACGATCAATTCGGTGCGGATCGACGTCAACCGCTTCGGCCTGCAGCCGCGCAGCTCGCGCGCGTTCGATCTCGGCCTGTCCTGGTACAACCGCCGCGGCGGCGTGATCGCGATCGGTTACTTCAACAAGCAGGTGACCAACGACATCCTGACGCTCAACAATTTCTGTCCCGAGGGCCAGACCTTCACGGTCGAGGGGCGCAGCTTCGGCCCGCTGTTCATCGACGGCGCCGGCCGCTGCCGCATCGACCAGGGCGACCCGGTCGAGACCAACAACCAGCGCATCATCATCAACCAGATCGTCAACAACCCCGCGAAGATCAACGTCAACGGATTCGAGTTCCAGATCCAGCAGCGCTTCGACTTCCTGCCGGGGATTCTCCGCAATACCGGCGGTGTCTTCAACTATACCCGCGTGCGTTCGAGCGGCGACAACAACACCAAGCTCTACAATGTCGCCAACGATACCTACAACATCATCGGCTATTATGAGGATACGCATTTCCAGCTGCGCATGGCGTACAACCACGCCTCCGCAATCGAGCTGGAGGGCGGCTCGACCTTCAGCGGCAGCGCGAGCCGCGTGCGCCCGCGCGGGCAGCTCGACTTCTCGGGCGCGGTGCGCCCCACGGACTGGCTCGAATTCCGCGCCGAGATCTACAACATCACCAATTCGCGGCGCGAGGAATATGAGGGCGATCCGCGCCTCAACCGCGTGGCGGACTTTGACGGACGGACGGCCTCGCTCAGCGTGACGGCCAAGTTCTGATGCGGACCGCGCTCGCCATCCTTGCCCTCGGCGTCGCCGCAATCCCGGTAGCCGCCCAGACGCTGACGGTCGCCCCGCATCTGGCCAGCCACATGGTGATCCAGCATGGCGCGCCCGCGCAGCTCCGCGGCACGGCGAAACCGGGCGAGCAAGTGTCCGTGACCTTTGGAAGCATCTCCGCATCGGGACGCGCGGATGCCGAGGGCCGCTGGCAGGTCACCCTGCCCTCGCTGCCGCCGGGCCAGGCAGGCGCGGTCGTCATCCGCGCGGCCTCCGGCGAGACCATGAAGCTCGACGATGTCGTCGCGGGGGACGTGTGGCTTTGCTCGGGCCAATCCAACATGGACCTCCCCGTCTCGGGCAGCGCCAATCCCGAGCGCACGATCCGGGAAAGCGCGGGCAGCACGATCCGCATCCTGAAGATCAGGCGTATCGCCTCGGTCACGCCACAACGCGATGTCGTGCCCGAAATCCCGTGGTCGCGCGCGGCGCCGGAAAATCTCGGCGGCTTCTCCGCCGCCTGCTGGCATATGGCGCGCAGGATCGTTGCGGGCGGCGTCAACGTGCCGGTCGGGCTCATCCAGGCTTCGTGGGGCGGATCGACGATCGAGGACTGGATGCCCCCCGCCGCGCTGCGCGCAGCCGGTACGCCGGCGGCGCAGCTCGACTGGCTGTCGCGCTATGCCGTGGACCGGGAGGCGACGCTCGTCGCAGCCGCGACGGAGACCGACCGCTGGGCCGAGGCGGTCGACCCGGCGACGAGCAGCTGGTCGGCCGCCGCATTCGACGACAGCGGCTGGCAGACGATGGCCGTGCCCGGGCAATGGGAACGGTCTGGGATCGACGGGCTGGGCGGCTTCGACGGGATCATGTGGTTCCGCACCGCCGTCACGCTCACCATCGAGCAGATACAGCAGGGAGCAACGCTGCATCTCGGCCGGATCGACGAACGCGATCGGGTCTGGGTCAACGGCACGGCGGTCGGCGGGAGCGTGAGCGGCAGCGAGCTGCGTGCCTACCGGCTGCCGCCCGGCGTGCTGAAGGCCGGCGCGAACGTAATCGCGGTGCGCGTGATCGACGAGATGGGCGGGGGCGGCTTCAGCGGCCCGGCCAATCTCGTCAAGCTGGCGTTCGAAGACGGCCAGGACGTCCCGCTCGCGGGGAGCTGGCGTTACCGGAAGGCCAGTTCAGACAGCAAATGGGGCACGCCGCCACCCTTCATCCCGTGGAGCATGCCGCGCGGCCTCACGATGGCGTGGAACGGCATGGTGGCGCCGCTCGCCGGCACGCGGCTGCGCGGCATTGCCTGGTATCAGGGTGAATCGAACACCAGCCGCGCAGGCACGTATCGTGCGCTGCTCACCGCTTGGCGCTCGGCGTGGCGGGCGCAGTTCCAAGATCAGGCACTTCCCATCGTGATCGTCCAGCTCCCGGGCTACGGGCCAATGGCATCGCAACCGGTCGATGCGCCCTGGGCGCGGCTGCGCGAGATGCAGCGGCTGGCGGCGCTCGACGACCGGGCGACGGGGCTCGCTGTGTCGATCGACCTGGGGCTGGCCAGCGACATTCACCCCGCGCACAAGGACGTGATCGGCGAGCGGATGGGACGCGAGGCGCTGCGCGTCGCCTATGCGAAGCCGTTGCCGGCTGCGCCGCAACCGGTCGCTGCCCGGCGGACCGCGGCGGGGATCGAGATCGACATGGCCGACGTCACGGGCGGGCTTCTGGTCTATGGCGCGGCCGAGCCGACCGCATTCGAGCTGTGCAACGCGGCGGGGGCCTGCCGGTTCGCGCGCGCCCGCGTCGAAGGAGCCAGGCTGCTGATCCTGGACGACAGCCGGCCGGCAACCGAAATCCGTTATGCATGGCAGGGCTCGCCGCCGGTCAACCTCTATGCGCAGTCGGGTTGGCCGGTCAGCCCCTTTCGGATCGTCATTTCCGACTAGGAGGACGGACGGCAAATCGCCGCCAGCGATGGCGCCGGGGCCGCGAATCGTGCACATTGCGGTCATGTCAGGGGAAGCGGCGTCGCGCTGGGGCGTGAAACGATGCGGTCGCGCCGCGCCGCGGAGAATCCTGCTCGTTCGCCCCCAGGATTTCGGCTAGGCCATGGCGGATCGAAGCGACGATCCCGACGCGGACCTGCTCGGTCGCGCCTTGGCCGGCGAGCGGGAGGCATTCGGCCTGCTGCTCGATCGGCATTATGACCGGATCCACGGCCTCGCCTGGCAGCTAACCGGATCGCGCGCCGACGCCGACGACGTCGCGCAGGACGTCTGTTGCGCGCTGGTCGAGCGGATCGGCAGCTTCCGGGGCGAGGCCAAGTTCACCACCTGGCTGTGCGGCATAGTGTTCAACGCCTGCCGCGACCTGCATCGCCGCCGCCGATCGTTCAGCGGCTTTGCCCAGCGGCTCTCGGTGATCGCCGGGCTGGCGCGGGGTCCCGACGGGCGCGATCTGCACGACGCCATGTGGGTCAAGAGCGCGATCGCCGGCCTGCCCGCAGCCTATCGCGACACCGTCATACTGGTCGCCGGCCAGCAGCTCACCCATGCCGAGGCGGCGGCGATCCTCGGCGTCGCCGAAACGACGGTGTCGTGGCGCATGCACGAGGTGCGGCGGATGCTCGCCGGCCGGCCCGGCGCGGACGACTGAGCCCCGCGCGAAAAAATTTCGAACCCCGTCCAAGGATATCCCCGCACGGCGCGTCGAAGGGGAATGCGGACGATGTTGCCCGCTGCAACAAAGGGAGAAAGTCATGCCCCGTTTGCCCCAGGTGATCGCGACCGGGCTCGCGCTGGTGCTCGTCGCATCATGCGCCGGCTCGGACACCGACAAACAGATTTCCTCGGCCGCGGATGCCGAGGCTCCGGAAGCCAGGAAAGACGAGGCCGCATCGGACATCGTGGTGACCGCCTCGCACATTCCCGGTCGCGAACAAGGCGCCGCAACGCCGGTGACGGTCGTCGCCTCGCCCTCGGCGCCCCCGGCTCCCGCCCTGTCCATGGCGCGCCGCGCCTACGCCCCCCCTGCCGAACCCTGGCCCGGCCGTCCTTATTATCGCGACGTCGGCCGCGACAAGTTCACCGCCACCACGCAGAACCCGTTCAAGGTCGTCCGCGAGGAACCGGTGTCGACCTTCTCGCTCGATGTCGACACGGCATCCTATTCCTTCGTCCGCGCCTCGCTGAACCGGAATGTGCTGCCCCAGCCGGCGGCGGTGCGGACCGAGGAGCTGATCAACTACTTCCCCTATGACTATGCGCCGGCCCGCGCCGCGGCGCAGCCGTTCAGCACGCATGTCGCGGTGTTCCCGAGCCCATGGTCGCCCGGCCGCCAGCTGGTGCGGATCGGCGTCAAGGGCTTCGAGATCGGCCGCGCGACGCGGCCACGCGCGAACCTCGTCTTCCTGGTCGATACCTCCGGGTCGATGAACGCGCCCAACAAGCTGCCGCTGGTCAAGCAGTCGCTGGCGATGCTGCTCGAGCAGCTCGACGGCAACGACAGCGTCGCCATCGTCACCTATGCCGGCACGGCCGGCACCGCGCTCGAACCCACCCCGGCGAGCCGCAAGGACAAGATCCTGGCGGTGATCGACCGGCTCGGCGCCGGGGGCAGCACCGCCGGGGCCGAGGGCATTCGCCAGGCCTATGCGCTCGCGGCGCAGAATTTCGACCCGAAGGGCGTCAACCGCGTGATCCTGGCGACCGACGGCGACTTCAACGTCGGCATCACCGACCAGAACGAGCTCAAGGGCTATATCGAGCGCGAGCGCGGCAAGGGCGTTTTCCTGTCGGTGCTCGGCTTCGGCATGGGCAACTACAATGACGCGCTGATGCAGACGCTGGCGCAGAACGGCAACGGCGCCGCGGCCTATATCGACACCGTCAGCGAGGCCCGGAAGACGCTGGTCGACGAGGCGACCTCGACGCTGTTCCCGATCGCCAAGGACGTGAAGATCCAGGTCGAGTTCAATCCCGCCCAGGTCGCCGAATACCGACTGGTCGGCTATGAGACGCGGCTGCTCAATCGCGACGACTTCGACAATGACAAGGTCGATGCGGGCGATGTCGGCTCGGGACAGACGGTGACCGCAATCTACGAGATCGTGCTCGTCGGCGGACCGCGCACGATGGGCGACCTGCGCTACGCCACCCCGGCGCTTCTCGCCACCGGGCCGCAGAGCGGCGAGCTGGGTTTCGTCAAGATCCGCTACAAGCTGCCCAAGTCCGACACGAGCCGGCTCATCACCACGCCGATCGGCGGCCGTGTTCGCTACGCCAGCTTCGACGCTGCGCCGCAGGACGCGCGCTTCGCGGCTGCGGTCGCGGGCTTCGCCGAACTGCTCCGCGGCGGTCGCCATAACGGCGCGCTGAGCTTCGACGACGTGCTCCGCATGGCGACCGCTGCGCGCGGGACCGACGAATTCGGCTATCGTTCGGAGTTCCTCCAGCTGGTGCGCACCGCAAAGACCGCGCACTCGTTGGCGGCGCTGGAGCGATGAGAATGGCGGGGTGCCGTGGCCCGGCGACGGCACCCCGCTGTCCGCCCGAAGCCCGCGCGATCGTGCTTTCGACCGGGCGGAGATTGCCGCTATAGGTCAGCCATGCCCGTACCCAGCCTTCTTCGTACGCCCGGCTCCGGCACGCCCCGGCAGACCGCCCGGGAGGCATGAATGGACGAGGATGATCTCTCCGGCCTGCTGCCCAAGCCCCCGCCGCCGCGCCCCGCCCGGCGCGAGGCGGCGATCGCCGCGGCGATGCGGCGGTTCGACGGGGTCGCCGACGCGCCGGCAGCACCGGAATTCCGGCGCCCACGCGCATCGTCAGGGAAGGCGCGGTGGGGACAGATCGGCGCCTTCGCCTCGATCCTGCTCGTCGCCGTGATCAGCATTCCCCTCGCGCTGAAGACGCCGCCGTGGCAGCCGGCCGGCCCCATCCCGGGCGCCCCCGTCGTCGAGCGGCAGGCGAGCACTGGCCCGCAGCGGCCGGCGGGACCGGCCGCGCCGGCTCGTGAAACCGGGACGACCGCCGGGCGGCCGCGCGCGACACCTCTCGAGGCGACCGCGGCTGTTCCGGCGCGAGTGGCGGACAAGGCGGTGTCGCCCGGCGAGCCGGAGCCAAACGAAGCCCTGGCATCGCAGTTCGAACAAGCGCCCTCCGCAAGCGCAGCCCCCCCGCCCCCGCCAGCCCCCGCGGCTCCGGGCGCGCCGCCATCCCCCAGCGCCCACGCGCGCGTCGCCGAAGCAAGGGAAAGCGCGCCCGCGCCCGAGCCCTCCGTCGTCGTCACGGGCAGCCGCGTGCGCGGTCCGGCGATGCAGTCCGCGACTCCGGTCACCGTGGTCGAAAAGGCGAGGCTGGCGGACGACGGCGATATCGTGGTCAGCGGAACCCGAACGGCCCGCTCGAGCGCGGCGTCACGGCGCGGCGACTGGAATGCCTGCACGGTGAACGACCCCGAGCAGAGCCTGCGTGGCTGCAGGCGACTGGTGGATCCGGCGGCGAAGGGAATTGCGGGCATGGCGGCCGCGCACCTCGCCGACGGACTCGAGCTGGCCTGGCGGCGGGACTGGGACCGCGCGATCGGGGCGTTCGACCAAGCGATCGTGCGCGATCCGAAGCTCGCCTTCGCCTATCTCAATCGGGGGCTCGCCTATCAGCACAAGGGAGAGCTGGCACGCGCGGCAGCCGATCTCGACCTAGCAGTGCGCCATGCGCCCGGCGCGGCGCGGTCCTACTACACTCGCAGCGTCCTCCGCCGGCTCCGCGGCGATACGCGCGGCGCCACCGCCGACGCAAAGCGCGCTGCGGACCTGGATCCGCGCTACGATTTCGTCCTGGAGTGAGTCGGGCGCCCTGCCCACGACCGCGATTTCGGCCGGATCTGCGCGAGGCGCGCAGGCAGCCTCAATCGCGGCGGGTGGCGCGGGCGTGCGCCGCTTGCAGTGTCGCCAGGATCGCATCGGCGACGATCTTTGGCTTTTCCGTGGGAATGAAATGGCCTGCGCCGTCGGCATAGACCATGCGCCCGCCCGTCGCCGCGGCGAGCGCGCGATGGCCATCGCGCCAGCGTTTCGCCCCGGGATCGGACATCGGCAGATCGGCGGCGCCCTGCGTGACGACGGTTACCGGAAGGCCGATCGGCGGGGGGACACGCGTCATCGTCTCGGTCGCGACGACATAGCCATGGGCGAGGCGCATGTCGTTGAACTTGCCCTTGCCCTTGCGGTCGGCCTCGATGACCGAATCGATCAGGGCCTTTGCGCCTTCGATCCCGCCGATCCCCTCTACGGTGTTGGCGTCGACATAGACCAGCCCCATCACGTCCGCGCGATGGCGATGGGCGTAGAGCTGGACCAGATAGCCGCCATAGCTGTGGCCGACCAGCAATAGCGGCCGGCTCTGCCTGAGCTTGCGGAGCGCGGCGTGCAGCCGGTCGACTTCCTGGACGATGTCATAGGGGGCCTCGAGCGCCTGGCTCTTGCCCATGCCGGCGCGATCATAGGCGATGATCGTCGCGTCGGTCCGCCCGGCGAGCTCGGCGGTGACCGCCGTCCATTCGGTCGAATCCAGCGTCGCCCCCGCTTCCAGCAGGACGACCGGGCCGTGCCGGCGGCCGGAGCAGATGACGAAGTGAAGCGACTTCCCGCCGACCGCGACATCCCGCCCCGCACAGGGCCGCACCGGCGCGAGCGCCTCGTCCGCGACGGGATCGAGCGCTGCCGCCGATCCCCCGCCGAGGAGGAGGATCGGCAGCATCGACAAGGCAAAGCGTCGGGAAATGGCCATGGCGCCAGACCGCTCCACCTCGCCCCGCCTTGTCAATAAGAGAGGCCGACGGTGAGCATAGCGGTCCGCGGATTGCCCGTGACCACGAAATACTCGCCGACCGAGCTGACGAAATACTTCTCGTCGAACAAGTTGTTGACGTTCAGCCGGAACGACAGCGGCCCGGTACGATAGGCGATGTTGGCGTTCACCACCGTGTAGGCGGGCAGGAAATAGGTGTTCGGCACCCCGCCTGCCTGCTTCGAGAGATGGCGGCCGCCGATGCTGAACGCGGCGCCCTTCAGCGCCCCTTCCCGCACCTCGTAGCGCGTCCACAGCGCCGCCTGGTGACGCGGCACGCCGAGCACCCAGTCGCCGATCAGCAGCACATTGTCCTGGAGGATCTTGGCGTCGGTATAGGCGTAGTTGGCGATGATCTGCCATCCGGGCGTCACGGCGAACTGGCCGTCGAACTCGATCCCCTTGCTGCGCTGCTTGCCGGTCACCGCGTAGCGCCCCGGCATGTTCGGGATGCCGGTCGCGACGTTGCTGCGGGTGAGCTGGTAGATGCCGAGCGTCGCGCTCAGCCCCTTGCTGGCGGGCGCGAACTTCAGGCCCGCCTCATATTGCTCGCCGCGTTCGGGGTCGACCTGGTCGCCATTGGCATCGAACAGCCCGGCCTGGGGCGCGAAGGACCGCGCATAATTCGCGTAGAAGGCAAGACCCTGACCGATCTCGTAGGTGGCGCCGACGGTGGGCGAGAACGCGCTCTGGCTGTCGCCGCCATCCCCATAGTCGATCGTGTCGAAACGGCCGCCGAGCTGCAAGTTGAGACGCCCGATCTTGGCATTCTCCTGCAGGTAGAAGCCGAACGAGTCCGACTTGGAGGACAGCGTCGAGATCGCGGTGCGGTCCTGATGGACGAACACGCTGTAATCGGGATCGTAGAGGTCGAGGTTGACCACCGGCGCGAAGCCGAGCCGGCTCTCGGCATCGGTGCGGCGGCCGTCATATTCGACGCCGATCGCCAGCCGGTGCTCCACCGCGCCGGTCGACACCGCGATGTTGAGGCCGGTGTCGATGCCATAGACCCGCCGGTCCTCGAAATAATCCTGCGAGAACTCGGTCTGGACGCCGGTCGCCGGATCATAGACCAGCGGCTGCTGCAGGTTCAGCCAGGAGAGGTCGAGATCGGTGATCCGCGCCCGCTGGTAGAGCGAAACACGGTCGCTGAATGCGTGATCGAGCTCGTAGCCCGCAGTGACGACGGTCTGGAGGATCTGTCCCATCGCCTTCGGGTCGCCGATATAGACATGGCGATCGTAGAAGCCGCGCGGCCCGGCAAAGACCAGCCCCGCGGCGGGCTGGCCGGGGATCAGCTCGCTCCAGTCCTTGGACAGCGAGGCGAGCAGCGTGATCTTGGTCCGGCCGCCCGGCTCGAAGGTCAGAGACGGAGCGACATAGAGCCGCTCGGTGCCCGGCCGGAAGTTGATGAAGCTCTTGTCGTCGCGATAGTTCACGACCAGCCGGCCATAGAGCGTGCCGGCGCCGTTCAGCGTCCCGCCGCCGTCGATCATCGCATTGGTCGAGCTGAAGCTGCCGAAGCTGCCCTCGACGTCGATGAAGGCGTCGCGGACGGGTTTCTTGCTCACCAGATTGACCATGCCGCCCGCGGACCCGCTGCCATAAAGGCCCGAGGACGGCCCCTTGACCACCTCGACCTGCTCGATCCCCGCGAGCTCGATGTTGATCGCGAGGCCGCGTGGCAGCGAATCGACATAGGTGAAGCTGCTCGCGTCGAAGCCGCGGATGCGGAACAGGTCATAGGCGCGCGCCACGCCGCCGGCCGAAACGCCTGCGACGTTGCGCAACGCGTCGTCGAGCAGGCTCACGCCCTGATCCTTGAGCAGGGCGGTGGACAGGACCTGGATGTTCTGCGGCGTCTCGAGCAGTGGCACCGCGCTCTTCCCCGCCGTCTGGGCCTGAACGCCCGTGATGACGATGTCGTCGGTACGATTGTCCTCGGGCGCTTCCTGGGCCGTCGCCGCAACGGCCGGCGCAGTGACGAGGAAGAAGGCGGAGGAGCTGCGCAACATGGTCTTGCCGATAGTCATTCCCGGTCCCCTTTGACGAGAGCCCGCCGGCCTTGCTTGGCCATGTCGGGATGTTCGCCGTCATCTGACCGTCATACGAAGTGCCATTCTTTGCCTATGCGATCCGGCGCTTCACCATAAGGTACGCGTCGGGCCGGTCATCCGCTTGCTGCGGCAAAGCGGCATTCCGGATCGGTTAAGACGCCGCGCCGTGCGGTCCGGAGGATTTGAGGGTAACGATGGCGGCAGGATCGCCGGCCAGGAAAGACCCGGAAGCTCGCATGAAACACGCCGATACCCTGTTCTGGAACGTCCTGCTGATCGACGGCAGCGGCGCAGCGCCTGCCCATGGCGACCTCGCGGTGGTCGGCGACCGCATCGCGGCCATCGGCGATCTGTCGGCATGGACCGCGGCGCGCGAGATCGACGGCGGCGGTCTCGCGCTCGGCCCCGGCTTCATCGATTCGCATACGCATGACGATCGCGCGATCCTGGGCGATCCGGCCGACATGACCTGCAAGGTGTCGCAGGGCGTGACCACCGTGATCGTCGGCAATTGCGGCGTGAGCCTGGCGCCGCTCAAGTCCACGACGCGGCCGGTCGCTCCGCTCGACCTGCTCGGCGACGAGAGCTGGTGGGTCTATGGCAGCTTCGCCGCCTATGCCGCGCGTCTCGCCGCGCAGCCGCCCGCGGTCAATGCGCTGGCGCTGGTCGGCCATATGAGCCTGCGTGTCGCGGTGATGGGCGAGGAGCTCGACCGCGAGGCGCGGCCCGACGAGATCGCGGCGATGCGCGCGCTGCTGGCGCAGGCGCTCGACGAAGGCGCCGCGGGGTTCTCCACCGGGCTCGCCTACCCGCCATCCCGCGCCGCGACCACCGCGGAGGTCAGCGGCATCGCCACGCCGCTCGCCGCGCACGACGCCCTCTACGTCACGCATCTGCGCGACGAGGGGACGCGCGTGGTCGAAGCGATCGAGGAAGCGCTCGAGATCGGGCGGACGGTCGGCTGCGCCGTGGTGCTGAGCCATCACAAATGCGCGCTGCGCGAGAATTTCGGCCGATCGCGCGACACGCTCGCGCTGATCGAGCGATCCAGCGCGGCACAGCGCGTCGATCTCGACGCCTATCCCTATGCCGCCTCGTCGACCGCATTGCTGGTCGAGCTGCTGCGCGACGATCTGCCGGTGCAGATCACTTGGTCGCTGGCATGTCCGGAGGCGGCGGGCCGTATGCTCGCCGACATCGCCGATGAGTGGGGCGTCGACCAGGGCGAGACGGCCAGGCGTCTGCAACCGGCGGGCGCGGTCTACTTCTCCATGGACGAGGGTGACGTCCGGCGCATCCTCGCGCATCCGCGCACGATGATCGGCAGCGACGGCTTGCCCCATGACCGGCTGCCCCACCCGCGGCTGTGGGGTAGTTTCCCGCGCGTGCTCGGCCATTATGCGCGCGACGTCGGGCTGTTTCCGCTCGAGACGGCGGTGCACAAGATGACCGGCATGCCGGCGCACGTCTTCGGCCTGGAGGATCGCGGCGTCCTGCGGCCCGGCGCCTTCGCCGACCTGGTGCTGTTCGATCCCGCCACCGTGATCGACCGGGCGACCTTCGCCGATCCTGTGCAGGCCGCGGGCGGAATCGCCGAAGTGTGGGTCAATGGCGCAAGCGCCTACACCCCCGAAGCGGGCCGCGTGACCGCCGCCGCCGGCCGATTGCTGCGGCGGCGCCCGGCGCTCTAGGCAGGCGCCACCCGCGCGACATTCGCCGCCAGCGTTCGCGATGCCCGCCAATAGGCGAACATCGCGCAGAAGCTCGCCGCCACCCCCGCAAGCAGCGCATAGCGCAGCGAATCATTGCCATAGACCGGCGCCAGCGCGTCGCTGACGATGCCGATGACCTGCGGCCCCAGCCCCAGCCCGATCAGATTGCCGATGAACAGCTGGATCGCCGCCGCCCGCGCGCGCATCCGGGGTGGGGCGAGCATCTGGATCGTGGTGATGACCGGCCCGATATAGACCGCGCTGACCGAAA
This sequence comes from Sphingomonas sp. MS122, assembly GCF_049532975.1. Lineage (GTDB taxonomy): Bacteria > Pseudomonadota > Alphaproteobacteria > Sphingomonadales > Sphingomonadaceae > Sphingomonas. The sequence continues at coordinate 3,752,128 of NZ_CP186695.1, forward strand.
GCGGCACGATCGCGGCGAGGATCGCGACGACGATGTTCGGCGCCAGCAGGAACAGCGGCCAGAACGGCAAAGCGAGCAGGATGCCGATGATCGGCACGCGCATGTACCAGCGCACGTCACGCTTGCCGAGCCAGTCGACCATCACCCCCGACCCAAAGGTACACAGGCCTCCGCCGATGCCCAGGATGATCGCGAAGATCGCCCCCACTTGCTGCGTGTCCAGGCCGTGCGAGCGCATTAGGAAGGCCGGCACGAAGGTCGCCACGCCATAGCCGGCAAAGGCGCTGAGGCCGCTGCCGACGACGAGCCAGCAATAGGCACGCTGGCCACGCAGGAAACGCAGGCAGGCCATCATCGAGGGGGCGGCCGCGGCGGCGCCGGGGTCACGCCGCGCCGGCTCGCGGCCGCGCGTGAAGAAGAAGGGTGAGAGCAGCAGCCCGGGCAGGCCCACGGCAATAAAGGCGACCCGCCAGCCATATCGGTGGGCCAGCCATCCTCCCACCAGAAAGGCCACCATGATGCCGATATTGACCCCAACGGCATAGGTCGCCTGGGCGCGTCCCCGGGTTTCGGGCGGGAAGAGATCGGTGATGATCGACTGCGAGGCCGGGCCGGTACCCGCCTCGCCCACACCGGTCATCACGCGCGCGGCCACCAGTTGCCAGAATTGGGTGACGAGCCCGCACGCGGCGGTCGCCGCGCTGAAGCAGATCAGCGCGAAGCCGATGATGTGCGTACGCGACCGGCGATCGGCAAGAACCGCGATCGGCACCCCCATCGTCGCGTAGAACAGCGCGAACGCCGGGCCGGCGAGCAGGCCGAGCATCGAATCGCTCAAATCGAAGTCGCGCTTGATCGGCTCCAGCAGGATCGCGAGAATCTGGCGATCGACATAGTTGACGGCATAGGTGGCGCTCAGGAGGAGGAGCAGCACCATGCGCTGGCGCCGCGCCGTGCCGTCTGTCATCGCGTCCATCCCGCCCCTCTCATCCTGTCGTTCGAGCCGTCGAGCATAGCGGCGGCGGCGGGGCCGACCCTACCGAAACGGGCGCCGGATTGGCATTGCCGGGCGGAAGCGGAGCGAGATCTTCGCATTGTGCCCGAGACGCTTAGCGAGCGGTCCGTCCTGCAAAGCGGTAGCGGCCCACCTGCGCCACCCAAGCTCGCATCACCTGCAGTCGAGGATGGTTCAGAATGGAAAGCCCGTATCTCCTGTTTCTTGGCGATGCCAATCTGGTGGGCATGGACAAGATGGGCGCCGGTATCCGGCAATGGCGCGGCGAGCTCTGCCTCGGCCAGTTCCGCCTGCCCGGCTGCACCGCCGACCTGGGCTTGCCCGAGATGACACCCGCCGAAGCCCAGGCGCAGGGCGCGCGGACGATGATCGTCGGCGTCGTCAATGTCGGCGGCGTGATCCCCGACAACTGGATCGCGAGCATCATCGCGGCGATCGAGGCGGGCCTCGATGTCGCATCGGGCATGCACCAGCGGCTGGCCGACATTCCGGCGATCGCCGAGGCCGCCGCGCGCCACGGCAGGACCATCCACGACGTCCGCGCCCCGACGCGCCGTTTCCTGCCCGGCACTGGCGTCAAGCGCTCGGGCCAGCGGCTGCTGACGGTGGGCACCGATTGCGCGGTCGGCAAGAAATACACCGCGCTCGCGATCGAGCAGGAAATGCGGTCGCGCGGGATCGATGCCGATTTCCGCGCGACCGGGCAGACCGGCCTGCTGATCGCGGGCCGCGGCGTCGTGATCGACGCAGTCATCGCCGACTTCATCTCGGGCGCGGCGGAATGGTTGTCGCCCGACGCCGATCCCGATCATTGGGACGTGATCGAGGGACAGGGGTCGCTCGCCCATCCCGCTTATGCCGCGGTGACGCTCGGCCTGATCCACGGCAGCCAGCCGGACGCGCTGGTCGTCTGCCACGAGCCCACCCGGGAAAAACTGCTCGGACTGGACTATCCCGTGCCGGGCATCGCCGAGTTGACCGACATGACGCTGGCCGCGGCGCGGCTGACCAACCCGGCGGTCCGGGTCGTCGGGATCAGCATTAATAGCAGCACGCTGCCAGCCGATCGGGTGGAGGCCGTGATCGCGGAGATCGAGGCCGAGACGGGCCTGCCGTGCTGCGACCCGCTTGTGCACGGCCCGGCGAAGATCGTCGACCGCCTGCTCGAGCAAGCCTAGGATCGCGCGGTGCGATGGCCCGCGCCATCGCGCCGCCGCCGAGCGAACCGGCCGGCCTGCGCGGCGTTGCGGGTCGCGACCGGCGACGCCGCGAAGGTCGCCTTGAAGGCACGGGTGAAGCTGGCGGGATGCTCGTAGCCGGTCTCCATCGCGATCTCGATCATCGACATCGTCGAATCGACGACGAGGTCGAGCGCCAGCTCCATCCGCAGTCGGTCGCGCACGTTGCACACGGTATCGCCGTACAGCTGGCGGAAGCCATGCTGCAGCCGCCGCCGCGACAGGCCGACTTCGGACGCGAGGTCGTCGACCCGGATCGGCGCCTGCAGGTCGGCGCGCACCTTGTGCATCGCCTGCTCGAGCTTGCCGATATCGACCGACGACAGCCGCTCGCCGGCATGGACCTGTGCAGGATCGCTCATCGCCGCCAGCACGTGGCAGATCAGCTCCATCACCTTCGAGCGCATATAGGCGCTGCGAAAGGTCCCGCCATAAGGGCATTCGAGCAGATGGTGCGCGGCGAGCGCCACCGCCGGATGGGTGACCGGCACGCGGCGCGCGGGCAGTTCGGCGATGCCGGCCAGGAAGTCTCCCAGATCGTGCGGAAGCTCGGCCGGGTCGATGCCGGTGGCCTCGCGGAAGCGCCCGCATTCGATCGCGATGGTAAGCCAGCGCAGATGCTTGCCGGGTTCGTACAGCGTCTCGACCGCGCTGCCTTCGTACAAGCCGTAGACGGTGCAGAAGCCGCGGCTCATCGGATCGGCGGATCCGGCGCCGCGCGGGTCGGCGAAGGGGATGACGCCGTCGATCACGATCGACATGACGAGATGGTCGGTCATGTGATGGCGGCGCGGCGTGGGCATCGACGCGACCATGTCGGTGATAATCACGCTGAGGCCCGCGCCGAGCTCGTGGAACTCCCACCCGCCGCGCGCGATGTTGATGTCATAATCGTAGCGGAAGCCGGCTTCCCCCACCGGCTTGGGCCAGCCGTCATGCACCGGTGCGAGCACGGGCATCGCGTCGTGCAGACAGTGATTCATCTGCTTGATGTCCTGGATGCTCCGCTCCATCGGCATCCGCGCGCGAAACTCGGGATTGGCCATGTCCTGTCTCCCACCGCGCGGCCGGGCAACCCGATCCGCGTCGCGATCCGTCTCTGCCGCCGATGCCATCACGCCGGCGGCACGTTGTTACACATAGTGGCGGAAAGCACGATCACCACTTGACCGAAAAGGTCGAGCACTTAACCGATCAGGTCGCTGGGCAAGGCGCTAGATGTTTCGCGAAACAGCGTGGGCGCGAAGCTGTTTGGAGCCGATGTTCACGCAGCGGACGGCACGGACATCGCGCCGATTGAGTGCGCCGGCCAGCGCCCGCTCCACGGCGCCGCCGCCTCCAGCTCATAGGCGAGCGCCAGCAACAACGGCTCCCGGCCCCGCGCCGCGGCGAACATGCTGCCGATCGGAAGGCCATCGGCAAAGCCCGGAAACAGGGGGAGCGAGATCGCCGGCAGACCGGTCAGATTGTGAAGCGGCGTATAGGAGACATAGTCGAACATCAGCGCCATGATCTCGTCGAACGGACGGTCGGGCGCGAGCGCGCCGATACGCAGCGCGGGCAGGCGCAGCACCGGCGAAAGGATCGCATCATAGTCCGTGAAGAACGCGCCCAGGGCAGCTTCAGCCGTCGCGATCGTGCCGAACAACCGATCGGCGTCGATCGGCTCGATCGCACTCCCCCAGTCGGCCAGATCGAGCGTCCAGGGTTCGAGCACCTCGACTGCGTAGGTCCCAAGCCGCGCGACCGCATCGCGGATCGAATCCTGCGCGAGATAGCCCCAGACCGTCCGGAATGCCCCAGCGACGGCCGGACCGTCGACCGGCGACGGGACCAGCTCGACATCATGGCCTAGGCTGGCGCAGAGACCGGCCGCGAACTCGAGCGCGACTCGAACTTCGGGCGACGGTGGGCCCCGATCGAGGCTCTCCGGGATCATCGCGATGCGCAGGCGGCGGCGATCGGGGATCGCCATCGGCGCGCCCGGCGGCGCGGTCGCCGCGGTTGCCCAAGCGACGTCGCGCACCGACCGCGCGAGCAGCGTGTCTCCGACGAGCAGGTCTTCGATGACATGCGGGCCCCGCGCTCGGACATTGCCGCCGCGTCCCGGCTTCAGCCCGATCAGCCCGCAGTTCGACGCCGGAATCCGGATCGATCCGCCGCCGTCCGCCGCATGCGCGAGCGGGACCATGCCCGAGGCGACGGCGACCGCCGCGCCCCCGCTCGATCCTCCCGGCGACCGATCGAGCGCCCAGGGGTTGCGCGCGGCGCCGTAGAGCAGCGGCTCGGTGGTCGGCAGCAGGCCGAACTCGGGCGCATTGGTCTTGCCGAGCGCGATCAGGCCGGCTTCGTCCAGCCGCTTCGTATAGGGAAAGGCGGCCGTTCCGGCGGCGGCATCGCGGCGCGATCGCGATCCGCTGCGCGTCGGCATGCCGGGATAGTCGAGCCCGTCCTTGACCAGCCAGGGAACGCCGGCCATCGCCCCTTTTGCTGCCCGAGCGCGCCGCAACGCGGTGTCGTCATCGCGAAAGGTCAGCGCGTTGAGCGCGGGATCGAGGGCGTCGATCCGGATCAGCGCGGCTTCGACCAGATCGACCGGCGCGAGTTCGCCATTCGCGACGAGCGCGGCCTGCCCGGTCGCATCCAACTGCCCGATCGCGAAGGCGTCTTCGCGCGTGATCCGTCCGCTCGATCCTGCTGCCATATCCGGGCTTTCCCCAATGTTGAGCGGAGATCCTGGCAGCGATGCGCGCGCCATGCTTGATCGATCGGCGCGCGGCCTTCGCGCGTCAGGCCGCGGTGCCCAGCCCCCAGACCGCGTCGATGCAATGGATCATGCCGTCGACGTAGCGCACGGCAGGATCGCGGTCCCCGGCCAGAAAGGTCGGTCCGTCAAGGTCGATAAAGTCGCAGCGCTGCCCGAGGACGAAGCCGGCGGCCTGCGACCAGGAGGTTCCGGTCATGTTGCCGACCATCACGCGGAACCCCAGCCGCCGCGCTTCCCGCTCCATCGCCAGCGCGTGGGTGAGGCCGCCGCATTTGTCGAGCTTGATGTTGACGATGTCGAACAGGCCGACCAGCCCGGACAGATCGGCGAGTTGCTGGACGCTTTCGTCGGCCGCGACCGGAATGCTGCGATCGATGCCGGCCATGTCGCCCTCGCGGCCGATCGCGAAGGGCTGTTCGATCAGCGCAACCCGCGCCTCGTGCAGAACCGGCAGCAGCGCCAGAAATCCCGCGCGATCGAAGCCGCGATTGGCGTCGATGCCGAGCCAGGCGTCCGGCCGTGCAGCGCGGACGGCGCGGACGCGCGCGGCATCATGGTGGTCGCCGGCAAGCTTGACCTTGATTGCGCGCGCATGCGTCATGCCGGACGCCTGGTTCGCCATGCGCTCGACACTGTCGATCCCGATCGTGAAGACCGTCGGCAGCGCGCGGACGGCATCGAGGCCCGCCAGCTGCCAGACCGGCTTGCCCGCGCGCGCCGCGTCCAGCTCCCAGAGCGCACAATCGACTGCATTGCGCGCGCCGCCGGCCGGCAGCAGATGCTGCAGGCTGTCCCTGTCGAGCGCATCGAGCGCCGGCTTCAGCGCCTCGACCTGAGCGACGATCCGGTCGGGAAGATCACCCGTATAATAGACCCCGCAAGCCTCCCCTCGGCCCCGATGCGCGCCGTCGCGCGCTTCGACCACGACGATCTCCGCGCTGGTGAATTCCTTGCCCGAGATGCGGAACGGCGACCGCATCGGCCAGCTCTCGACACGCACGTCCAGTTTCAAGGTACCTGCTCCGCGGCGACTTCAATCGCCGCGACCTAGCGCCGCTGGGATCCGTAGCTTTACCGGTCCGGTGCGGCGATTAGCCGCGGGAACCAGACCGAAAGACGATGGCGCGGTCGAAGCTGCCTATCGAGCGGCCCGCGCACCCGCGACGCCGATTCCGGGCGCCTGATCCAACGCGTCACTCGAATTTCAGCGAGTCGATCAGGACCTCTTCCGTACTTAGCGTCACCGCATAGGTCCCGGCATTGACGAAGCCGGGCGTGGCGACGGTGACGCAGCTCCACTCCCCCGCCGTGGCGGCAAAGGCGACGGGCATCGTCGCCACGACGATACCGCTCGAGTCGCGCAGCGCGATACGGCCGGCGCGTGCCACGCCCGGCGATTGGAAGCGCAGCTGCATCTGGCGCTTGCCCGCCGCGCCGGTCTCGATGGTCCAGCTGATTGTCCCCCGCCCCGACACTGCCACATAGCCCGGACCGGAATGACCACGCACGCTGCTGGCGCGCGCGGCGCTTTCGAGCCGGACCTTCTCGTCCTCCGCTTCGTGCAGGCTGCGGTCCTTGGCGAAGGTGAAGTTGCCCGGCGCATAAGGCGAGGGCAGCACGCGGCGGACCAGCACTGGCATCGTCTCTGGTACCTCGACCGTCTCGCCCTTGCCGAGCGTGCGGGTGACGAAACGCACGGGTTGCAACCGCTCCCCCATCAGCCATGCACGCGCGTCGCTCATGCGCCAGCCTGCTGGCACGGGCATATCCTCGCCGATTGCCGCATGGAGCACGGCATCATGGCGAACGGTGAGCCGGGTGATGCCGGCCCGGCCGAGCGCAGCGGGGGTCAGCTGATCGCTGTCGAGCAATGCCGGAGGAAGCCCGGTCCAGCGCGGCGCCCCGGACGCGGCACTTGCCGCAGCACCGTTGTCGACGAAGCGCGCGATCGACATGCGCGAGCCGGCGGGAAGCGGTGCGATCAGGTCGCTGCCCGGCTCGGTCGCGACTGGCGTCCCACCGCGGGTGGCGATCGCGATCGCGGAAAGCACCGCCTGACCCGCCTTCACCTCGGGAAAGCCGATCTCGACCGCGCCGCCGCGAACATCCACTTCGACCACCTTGCGCAGCGCCCGGCCAAACCCGGCTTCGGCGAAGATGTCGAGATCGTCGATCACGGTGCGGCCATTGATCGCGACGTCGAACACGCGCCAGCCGCGTGCATCGATCCCCGCACGGCCATACCAAGGCTCGGCGAAATAGAGCTCGACGCGGTAACGGCCATCGGGAACCGGGAAGCGCCAGCCGAGCTGGTCGCGCCCGTAACGGAAGTCCTGGAACAGCGCGGGGGCATCGGTCCCCGCGATGGGATCGAAGGTCCTGCGCCGGCTTCCCAGCATCGGATCGAGCCCGGGATAGGCTTCAGCCCAACTCCGCCAGCCCCAGCCGCCGGCATTCCCGGCAAGCTGCCGGTCAGCCGCCCAGCGGTTGCCCGCGGCGTCCGAAACCGTGTCGCCGCCGACATTGACGCGATAGACATAGCCAAATCCCGGCGCGGACGCGGTCAACGCGACCTTGTCGGTCAGGGCCTCGGCATCTGGCGCTGGCGGCAGATTGTTGAGCACGATCCGGTCGCGCGCCGCGATCCGCCCATCCTCGATGCACGCCGCCGAGAGCACATTGTAGCGCAGCGGCACATCGTTCCAGCGGAAGCGCCCTTCCCTGTCGGGCGCGTGCCGCCCCAGCGAGATGCGCGCCCCGACGTCGTTGAACAGCTCGACCGCCGCGCAGTTCGAATAGACCTCGATTCCCGAAACCTGCCCCGGGCCACGCCAGCGATCGGGCCAGCTATGCGAGACGATGTAGACCATCGGCGCCGATGCGGGGACGTTGCGCGCGCGATACATGTAATAGGCATCGAGCGGCTCACCCCACAGCGTCATCAGTCCCTTGTTGTTCGACGGGCCGATGTGATCGAGCGCACGCACCCCATCCCAGATCTGGGTGCCGTCCGCGCGCATCGGCCGGCCGGGATTCTCGTGCGTCGCGAGCAGCCATTGGAAATGCCCGATCGCCCGGTCGCGCACGCTCTCGGCCAGCCGCGCCTTGATCTGCATCAGCTCGGCGAAATGGTTCTCGGAGGTCGGCGGCGTCGCGCCGTGCGGCGCTTCGTCATGCAACTCGAGCGAGCGCCAGCCGCCATATTCGCCAACCAACCCTTGCTTCGTCAGCTCCTCGCCGAATTTCTTGGGGTCGCCCCCATAGGTGCCGGACCAGTTCTGCGGTACGTCCCAGTCGGTGCCCTCGCCGCCATTGCAGGTCACCACCAGCCGCTCGACCGATGCCGTCGGGTCGAGCCCGCGGATCACCGCCACCATCTCCTGCGCGAACGCCTTGGGCAGTCGGCTCTCGTTCTGCAGGCCCCACAGGAAGATCGCGGGATTGTTGCGCCGCTCGCGCACCCAATCCTCGAGCAGCGCACGGAAATTCGCGCGGAACGCCGGATTGTCGAACCAGATATGTGCGCTGAACTGCGGCCACCACATCATCCCCGCACGCGCGACAGCATCGCCGTAGCGGAGATTGTGCGGATAGTGCGCGTCGCGAAAGGCGTTGAAGCCCGCCGCGCGCGCCTGTGCGACGCGTGCCGCCACCTGCGCATCGGAGAAGGCATGCGAACCGCCGAGGAGATGCTCGTATTCGGCGACCCCGCGCAGGAAGACCGGCTTGCCATTGACCAGCAGGCGCCGCTGCCCCGCCTCGTCCGTGACGATGCGGATGGTGCGAATGCCGGTCGCCGTCTCCTGCCGGTCGATCTCACGCCCGTTCGCGAGGATGCGGACGCGTAGCGTGTGGAGCACTGGGCGATCCGGCGACCACAGCTGCGGCCCCGCGACTGGGGGCAAGTCCGCTTCGACCGTGCGTGCGTGGCCGGCCGCGAGCGCTTCCTCGCTGCGCCGTTGTGCCACCACCCGGCCCTTCGGGTCGATCAGCGCGGTTTCGAGCGTGAACGTCCGCCGCTCGGAGGCGCGGTTCTCGAGCTCGACTCGCGTCGTCAGCGTGGCGCGCTCGGCGGTGATCGCGCCCTCCTTGCCCCAGGCATAGCTGCCATGCGGCCGCACGCGCAGCGCGCTACTGCGCTCGACATGCACCGGACGGAAGATACCGAACGGCTGTGAGCCCTCGGCGAAGCCGTTCTCGGGCTGGTCGTCGCCTGACACCCAGGGCAGATCGGTGATTCCCGCCGGATGATCGATCCGCACCGCAAGCAGATTGTCCCCCGCGACGACCGCGTCGGTCACATCGACCGCGAAGCCGGTCAGGCCGCCGCCATGCCGTCCGACGCGGCGGCCGTTCAGCCACACCGTCGCGTAGCTGTTCGCCCCTTCGAAGCGGATCGCGATCCGCTCGCCGGCGCGCGGCGGCGCGATGCGGAGCTGCTTGCGGTACCAGGCCACGCCATGTCGTGCACCGACGCGCAGCTGGCGGTTGTACGAATAGCCCTGCCAATTGTGCGGCACCGCCACGCGCGTCCAGCTCCGGTCGTCGAAGCCGGGCTGCTCGTACCCCTGGGCGGGGGCCGCGCCATCGTCGAGCACGATCGACTGCCACGCGCCCGCGATCCATTCGCTCTGCCCCGCGGTCGCTGGAAGTGCCCAGAAAAGGGCGAGCACAGCCAATATCCGCGCGACGGCGCCAAGCGGCATGCCGAAAACCTCCGTCAGCATCGGCCACATGCCGACCAGATGTATGATATATTACTTATCTCCAGTCAGACAAGTTGCACGCGCCACCGCGAGTGCTTCACATGTCCTTGCCGTCGGGCACCGGCGCGATCATCAGCGACAACCGCTCGCCGTCGGTCATCATCCCCGACTGGAGCAGGATGCGCGTGCCGTCCGGGCTGAAGCTCGGATGGGCATGGTCAGGCCGCATTCGGTGACCGGCGGTGACGAGGGTGCGCTTGAGCGTCTTGCGGTCGATGACGTGGACATTGCCGTCGAAATCGTCGCCCGCTGCCCAGCGCCCATCATAGGTGACTGCGTTATGCCAGTATCCGCCGGTGTTCGAGTCGTCCTGCGGGATGTTGACGCTGTTGAAGTACTTCAGCTCGCTGCGGGTGACGGTGTAGCTGTCGGTCTGGCCGAGATTCTCGACGCGCCCGTCGCGCAGCGAGACGACCATCAGGCCCGAGGGCCTCTGGCGCAGCTTCATCGTGTGGCCCATCAGGTTGAAGATGACATGGTCGCCGTCGGCGAACTGCTCGTGAGTCACCCAGTCGTCCGGCCCCTCGACATAGATCGGGCGGTTGTCCGAGCCGTCGCCCTTGACCAGCCACATGCGCTGCGGCGCGTCGCCGCCGGTCTCGTGGCAGTACATGATCTCGCCCGGCTTGATCGGGTTGGCCTGAATATGGCCCATCAGCCAGGGGGTCTTGAGGATCACCTTGGTCGCGCCGCTGGCGATGTTGACCGCGCGAATGCCGCTCGGCACCTGCGGCGCAAGCGCGCCCGGCGCGCGCGGGGGCGGCTTGCGCTGGTTGAAGCTGATGTACGCGGTCTTCTCGTCGGCATCGAGCGCGAAACCGGTGGTGATCGAGCCGTCCTTGGGCATCGTCGCGACGATCCGCTCATAGCCCTGCGCGCGCGGCGTGCCCTTGTAGGCGTCGGCGAGCAGCGCCTCGAGATCGATCTCGACCAGCTCGGCGCCATCGTCCGCACCGCCCGGCTGGCGCGTGTAATAGACCTTGTTCGAGAGCCGCGCGACGTTGAGGCCGCCGGTGTTCACCCCGGGGCTGTCGGTGATCTGGATGATGTCACCGGTGATCTCGTTGACCACGAACGCCTGCGGTCCGGAGGCCGCGCGGTTGGCCGAGCGGAAGACGATATGGTTGCCGTCCTTCGTCCATTGCTGGTGGGTCGGGTAGATTTTGGAATCGCTCGACTTGCCCGCGGTCAGCACCTTGAGCGGGCGGCCAGTCACGCGGTCGACCACGGTCTGCATCTCGGGCGCATAGCGCTTGCCGACATCGCTGGCGCTTGCGGGCGCGACCCAAACCAGGGCGGCGAGCATCGCGCCGCCCAGAAGCTGCTTCACCATCCTGTGCTCCCTGTTCGAGTGGTGCCGGCCGGCACGCGCCGGCCGGACGCCGAGTTAGACGATCAGAATTTGAACCGCGCGCCGACGAAGAACTGGCGGCCGGTCTTCGAATAGACCTGCTGGTCGCGAATGGTCTTGCCGTCCCAGAAGTCGGTCGCTTGGTCGGTCAGGTTCAGCATGTCGATGCTGATCCCGAAGTTCGGCGTGACGTCGTAGGAGATCGACGCATCGAGGTTGAAGGTCGAGTAGCTGCCGGTCGCATCGGCGAGGCCCGCGCGAAGCGGCACGGTGCGCAGATATTCGCTGCGATAGGCCCCCGACAGGCGCGCGGAGAGCCCACCCGCCTCATAGTAAAGCGTCGCGTTGAACGAGTTGGGCGAGACGTTGACGAGCTGGTCGCTCAACTTCGGACCTGCCGCGTTGGCGGTGAGGAAGTAGGTGATCTCCGAATTGATGCGTGTGTAGTTGAACAGTGCACCGAAATTCTTGAGGAAGCCCGGCAGGAAGGTGAAGGGCTGCTGGTAGTTGATCTCCAGGCCGCGGATCCTTCCGCCTTCGGTCGTCTGGAAGTTGGTGATGTTGATCGGCGCGTTGGGATCGGTCCCCGCCGGGAAGGCGGAAAGCGGGATGCCGCTGTTCGCGATCGTCGTCTGGGTCAGCAATTGCTGCGCGAAGGTCTTGAGATCCTTCTGGAAGAACGCGACCGAGATCACCCCGCCACGCTGGAAATACCATTCGGCGCTGACGTCGAAATTGGTCGAGCGGAACGGCTCGAGGTCGGGATTGCCGACGGTCGAGGAATAGTTGGTGCCGGTCACCGTGACCGCGCCGCCCGGCGTGAGGTTGCCCAGCGCCGGGCGCGAGATCGCCTTGGCCCAGGCGACGCGGAGGATCAGGTCGCGATCGATCTCGAAGCTCAGGTTCGCGGCGGGCAGGAAGTCCTCATATTTGCGCCGCGCCTCGACCGCGGGCAGCGCCGCCGAGATGAAGCCGCGCGAATATTGGTTGGTGAAGGCATAGCGCGCACCGACATTGCCGCGCAGGCGCAGCGTGTCGCTCAGCGGGAAGTTGAAATCGAGCTGCACGTAGGGGCTGTGATCGGTCTCGCGAACATAGCGGTTGTTGCCCAGCGCCGCGCTCGTCGCGATGCGGAAGTCGCCGAGCGCGTTCACGCAGTTGCAGTTGAAATCATAGACTTTTTCGAACGCTTCGATGTTCGGCACGATGAAGTCGATCGTCGAGCCTTCGGGCAGGTTGAGGCCGCGGCCGAAGCCGTTGATCGGCGTGCTGAGGCTGGCGAGCGAAGTGCCTGCCGGGATGTTGCCGTTGACGATGGTCGAGGCGGTGCGTGACAGGCTCCGCGTCTCGAAGGTGAACTTCTTGTACGCGTATCCGACCTTGCCGGTGATCGCGTCGCTGAACTCCCAGCTCAGGTCGATCTTGCCGTTGCGGAACTGGTTGTCGACGCGCTGGCGCTGGACGCGGATGTCCGAATAGCCGTTGATGAAGCCCCAGTTCGCCGGATCCGACGCGTCGAAGCCGAAGTCGAGCAGCCCGTGGCGCTTGTCGGCGCGCGTGTCATAGACGAAGCCATCGCTGTCGAGCCGGTCGAACGAGATAAGGGTGAATTCGGGGATCTCGAACAGCGAGCGCGACTGGCCGTAGAGCAATTTGAGCTCGCCCCGCTCTCCGATCTTCTGATCGAGCGTGCCCGAGACCTGCCAGAAGTTCGTGCGCGACCGCTCATAGGCGTTGGTCATGCGGAAATCGACGTCGTCGAACACGCCATAGCGCAGCAGCCCATTCTCATCGACGTCGGCTTCGCGCACCTTCATGTTCGGCCGGCCGGTAGCCTGCGCCGCGGTAAGGCTGCCCTGGGCGGTGCCGTTGCCGCGGTTGAAGCTGATCGGATTGGTGGCGAGGTCGTTCTTCTCCTGGTCGTAACGCGAATAGGCCGCATCGACGGTGAAGAGCGTCGCCTCGCTCGGCTGCCACTGGAAGGAGCCGGTGAGGCCGAGCCGCTTCTGGCGGTTGATGAAGCGGCCATAGCCGGGGAGACGCGGGATGAACACGCCGGCGCGCGCGATCTCGGCATAGGCCGCGGGAGTCGAGCCGGGCACCGCGCCCGGCGCGGGCGTGCAGTTGGGCGTGAAGGGCTGCGTGGTGACGAGCGTGTTGATCGGCGTCACCGAGCTGCCCGGCACCACCGGGCAGAAACCGTTGAGCTGCTCCCAATAATCCGACAACGCGGTGTTCGAATAGGCCTCTTCCTCGACCGTGCGCTCCGAATAGGCGGCCGAGAACAGCAGGCCGATCGTGTCGCCGGCAAAGGTATCGCTGACCAAAGCGGCGACGCGCGGCTGCACATGCTTGCCCATCTCGTAATAGGCGCCCTGCACCGAGACCGCGCCGCGGAAGCCCTTGCGGTCGAACGGGCGCGCGGTGGTGAGATCGACGGTCGCACCGAGCGAACCCTCGTCGATCTCCGCCGATTGCGACTTGCGCACGGTGATCGAGTTGAACAGCTCGGAGGCGAACAGGCTGAAGTCGAAACCGCGCCCGCGGTTGATCGTCGAGCCGAGCGTCGAGCCGGTGGTGGCGGAGATCGCCTCGATGCCGTTGAGGCGCACGCGCGAGAAGTCGCCGCCCAGGCCGCGCACGGTGATGTTGCGCCCCTCGCCCGCGTCACGCTCGATCGAGATGCCCGGAACGCGCTGCAGCGACTCGGCGACGTTGGCGTCCGGGAAGTCGGCCATGTCCTGCGCATTGATGACATCGACGATATCGTTCGATTCGCGCTTCGCGTTGAGCGCGCTTTCGAGCGAGCCGCGCAGGCCGGTGACGACGACCTCCTGCGTCTCCTCGGCCTGCTCAGCCGGCTGCGCCTCGGTCTGCGCAAGCGCCACGCCCGACCAGCTGACACCGGTAGCAAGCGCAAAGGCGGAGACGGCACGCGCAAAACTGACGCCACGATTCGAAGTCTTCATGTTTCTCCTCTCCATCACCTTGGGATCGGCTCGTCCGCGAGTCTCTGGAGGCAAGACTTTCTCTGCCGGTGCGCCTGCGCGATTCATGCACCGAAAAAATGGCCGTGTCAAAATAGTGGGTACATGTTTCACATAATGAGATTATCAGATAAATCTGTTAGACAAGATGAAATGCTCAGTCGATCCGTACGGCCTCCACCTCCGCATGCGCCGCCTCTCCCTCAAAGCGCACCTGGACCAGTCCAGGGGAATCCTCGGCGTGGAGCGCGTGGGTGAAATAGTCCGGCCGCTTGGCGCCCCAGCGGACCGTGCAGTCGCGCAGAACGACCCGCTCGGCGCGGCGGATGCTGATGCCGGGCGTCGCGTGCTTCTCGATCTCGGTCGCGACCTTGGTCGGGCGGTTGTCGAACACGCCGCCGGGATATTTGGTCCAGCGCTCGAAGGTCACATCGACCTTCTCGAGCATGATGTCGCTGACATGCCCGCGGGCATGGCCGTCGATGCGGATGCTGTTCTCGGCGCGGCCGCGGACGTCCTCGACCTTCACGTTGAAGATGCGGCCTAGCTTCGTCTCGGGCGTGCGTGGAATCGCGGTGAAGGAGATCGCCTCCCCCCGCCCCCACCACGGCGCCGAGAAATAGCGCGCGGTGAAGCGGATGTCGCGGAACAGGATGTTGAAAACATTGCCTTGGTCGCGCAGCTGGATGGTGAGGCCGCGGCAGCCCTGCTTGATCTCGCAGCGCTCGAACAGGATGTCATGGATGTCCTGAGTCGTCTCGGTGCCGATCTTGAGCCCCGAATCCTGCGTCTCGAGCACGCAATCATGCACCCAGATGTTCCGCGAGGGCCCATATTGCGGGAAGCGCGCGGTGGTCTTGATCACGATCGCGTCGTCGCCGCACACGATGCGGCAGTTGCGGATCTCGACTTCCTGGCAATGGTCGGGATCGATGCCGTCGCAATTGGGCACGTCCATCTGGTTGAGGATCGTGACGTGATCGACCAGCACGCGGCGGCATCCGACGAGGTGCACCGTCCAGCTCGGCGCCTGGCGCAGCGTCAGGTCGCGGATGCGCAGGTTCGCGCAATTCTCCAGCACGACGAGGCGCGGGCGGAAGCTCTTGGGCACCCACCATTCGCCCTCGGCATCATAGCGTTCCATGAACTCCGGGCTGCGCCCGTCGATCGCGCCGGTGCCGCTGATCGTGAGGCCGTCCGCGCCATTGGCGTGGAGCACGCCGGCGAGCGGATCGGGATAATCCTCGACGCGGACGCTCGCGAGCAGCACGGCGTCGCCCTGAAGATGGAAATCGATCCCGCCCCTGAGCGTGAGCGGGCCGGTGAGATATTTCCTGCCCGCGCGCAACAGGACGCGCGCGCCCTTGCCCACCGCCGCGGCGGCATCGATCGCGCGCTGGATCGCAGCGGCGTCCGGGGTCACGCCGTCGCCCTTCGCGCCGTGATCGTGGACGTCGAAGATCCGCGCAGGCTCCGCGGCACGCGCGGGAAGGCCCAGCAACGAGCCGGTGGTCGCCGCCACGATCAGCGCGCGGCGGTTGAGCATGTCGGTCATTTCGGCGGATCCCCCGTGAATGAGACGTCCCAGACCTTCTGGAGCCGGGCGCTGCCCTTCGGCCCCTCGACCTCGAGCGTGACCACGAACTTGCCCGGTGTCGCGTAGCGATGGACGGGATGCCGCTCGGTCGAGGTGGCGCCGTCGCCGAAGTCCCATTTCCAGCTGGTGGCGCCGGCGGATTCGTCGCGAAAGGCGACGGTGCGGCGATCGCGGTCGAAGATACGGAACGACCAATCCACGGCGACCGGCTTGGCCAGCGCGGGATCGAGCGGCATCAGCCGGAACCGGCAGAGCTGCGAAGCCTGGCCATACATGGTGTGATGCGGCGAGAGGTTCCAGAAGCCGCGCTTGCCGCCCGGCCCGTCATCGTCGATCACCGCCCAGGCCATCGCGATCACCCGGTCCTCGGTCAGCTCGGTCTCGATCGATTTCGCGGGATCATCGGGATCGGCATGGTCGAACGGCGTGATCCAGAATTCCATGACGAGCTTGCCGCCCTCGCCGTGCCTGAAGCCATGGCGATAGGCGATGTTCGACCAAGGCAGCCGCTTGATCCACGAGGCCTGTGGGCCCCAAGCCATCGCCCAGTCCTTGTCCCCCGCGGGGGTGAAGATGTGGTAGTTCTGGGCGTGGATGTTCTGGAAGCCGAACCACGCACCCTGCGCGGACAGCGTCTTGCCCAGCTCGGGATGGAAGCGCGCGATCAGCGGCCCGCCCGAACGGTCGCCGTCGACCACCAGCTCGAAGATGTCGTTGGTGAGGCCCGGCTGCGCGAAGCTCCAGTAATCGTCCTCCGCTTCGTAGAGGAAATAGAGCCGGTTGAGCCCCTTTACCCAGCCGACGCGGACCTTGACGTCGAGGCTCTTGGGATCGGGCCGGCGGCCGGAACCATCGTCAGCGGCGATCGCGCCGGTGCCGATCGTGTAACCCGGCCCGACCATCGCCCAGTCGCCGGCGTCGCCATCGATCCGCGGGATCGCATCGGCGGGGAACTGGAAGATGCGGAAGGCTGCTCCATCCCCACCCGCCGCGGGGGCTGGCGCGGCGGCACAGGCGGCAAGCGCGCTCAGGGCAGCGAGCGCGGACATCCCTACCCCGCCTTGGCCACCTCGACCGCATAGACGTGGTTCGCCCCGTCCATGTTCGAGCGGAACACGATCCACTTGCCGTCGGGGGTGAAGGTCATGTTGGGCTCGAGCCGATAGTCGTGCTTGCGCATGTCGACCAGCTTCTCCGAGGTGAAGAAGCCCGGCGAGATCAGGTTCGCGCTGTCGGGCGCGTGGATGCCGGCGACGTCGGGCACGTCGTTGGGCGCGAACAGATAGAGATATTTGCCGTCCGGCGCGTGCGCGACCATCTCGCTGTCCCCGCCATCGCCCGAGAAGCGCTTGAGATCGGGCGAGAGATTATAGTGCACCGACCATTCGTTGCGCTCGAGGTGGAACCACTTCCGCTTGCCGGTCGCGAGTTCATAGCCCGCCACCCAGAAATCCTGGCCGCGCGGCAGCTGCAGATCGTACCATATCCACTTGCCGTCGGGCGAGAAGAACTCGTGCCCGGCGATCTCCATGTTCATGATGCGCTTGTGCACCAGCTTCTTGCCAGTGCCGTCGGTGCGCACGATCCAGATGCGGTCGATCTTGTGCCACGGTCCTTCGTGGCAATACATGATCTGAGCGGGGTCGGTCGGCGAGAACTGGATGTGGTTGAGCCAGTCCTTGTCCGAGGCGACGACGACCTTGCGCGCGCCGGTCTTCACGTCGATCGTGAAGATCTCCATCGGGATGCCGGCCTCGAGCCGCTCGTTCATCCGCACTTCCTTGGCCTCGGCGAAGGTCAGAGGCTTCCCGTCGGGACCGAGCGCCTGGTAGTTGGCCTGGCCGAATTGCTGGCGGTCCTGCGGCTTGCGCTCCATGCCGGGCTGGAGCGGTTTGTCGCTTGCCGCCCACTGGCCGAGCAACAGCGTCTCGTCGGCGTTGATCGAGCCGATCGTGCCGCGCTCGACCTTGGCGATCTCGCGCACCTTGCCGGTGTCGATATCGGCGGCGAAGATCGTCACGCCCGTGCCGGTGCGCTTCTGGAAATAGACCGAGCGCGTCTTGCGGCCAGTGAAGAGGAGTTGCGCGCCGGGGTCGCGGACGAGCGTGACGACCTTCCAGTCCTTGAGGTCGACCGCGGCGATGCCCTCGGGCACCGACATCGCCATCTTGTCGCCCTGCGGCGTGTAGCTGTTCTGATGGAAATAGAGGCTCGCGCTGCCCGGCACCTCGCTGATGCGGACCACGCGATGCTTGGTCAGCGGATCGACCCAGCTCTTCGGCCCGAGCTGGGGCGCCGTCGCCTGGTCCTGCGCGAACACCGCGCCGGGTGACGAGGCAACCATAAGCAACAGGGATGCCAACACCGCCCTTACCCGCATGCGACCTCTCCTCGGCAACGTTCTACATATTGCAGCGATAGCCTATCATATGAAGCAACCTGTCTGACTGGCAAGCGATTCCAGCGCATCTTTTCACGCTCTTCGGACGCCGGGCTCACGTTCGCCTGACGGACGCTGCGTACAAGCGGCGATCCGAATTTCACGCGAAGGACCGCCAGATGAATCGAGCTTTGGTCGTGGGTATCGGCGATTATGGCCGGCTGATGCAGGACCTGCCCGGGTGCGCGAACGACCGCGCGGGCTGGAGCCAGGCGCTGCGTGGCGCGCTCGGGCTCGGCGGGACCGAGTTGCGCGTTCGTGCCGACGCGCAGGCCACCAAGCTGACCCTGCTCAACGACCTGGCGTGGCTGC
This sequence comes from Sphingomonas sp. MS122, assembly GCF_049532975.1. GTDB lineage: Bacteria > Pseudomonadota > Alphaproteobacteria > Sphingomonadales > Sphingomonadaceae > Sphingomonas. The sequence continues at coordinate 3,770,601 of NZ_CP186695.1, forward strand.
TCGACAATGTCAGCCCCGGCGACCAGCGCGTGTTCTTCTTCGCCGGACATGGCGCGCGGCTGCGGCGCCGCGATCCGGTCACCGGGATCGCCGACGACGTCATCGACGAGACCATCGTGGCCTATCCCGGCACCTCGGGCGATTATGAGGGCTTCATGCTGTTCGACGCCGATCTCGCGGCGATGATCGACCAGTCGGGCTTCCCGTCCTCCGCGCGGCTGACGCTGGTGATGGACTCCTGTCACTCGGGCGGGATGATGCGCCGGCTCATCGTTGGCGAGCCCCTGGATGTCCCCCTGCCCCGCTGCCTGATGATCGAGGAGGAGGAAAAGGCGCTGAGCCGCGCGTGGCTCGCGCAACCGACGGTCCGCAGCTTCGGCAGCCTCGATCGCGCCCAGACCCAGGTGCAGCGCGTGATCCTGGCCGCGGCGCGCGCCGAGCAGCCGGCATGGGACGATCGCATGCCCAACGGGCTGCGGCACGGCGTTTTCTCCTACCACGCGCTGAACGCGCTGGCGGCGCAGCCCGCCATCTCGTTCAGTGACATGGTCGCCACCATCGCGCCGCTGATCGCCGCGCGCTTTCCGCAAGTACCCACCCTGCTCGGCGATTCGAGCAGATTTTCCAACCGCATGTTCAATTGAGGAGGACGTTATGAAGACCGATTACTTCGACTGCCGGTTCCGCTTCGACGACGCCGACCTGACCGACATCTCGGCGTGCCGCACGCGCATGATCGAGATCGTCAACGACCGCGAGTTCGAGACGCTGGTCCGCGACCTCGCGGTCACCGGGAATGCTGTGAAGGGCGGGCCCACACCGCGCGGCAGCGGCGAGTGCGGCATCAGCGGGTCGGCCCATTCCGGCGGCGGCTGGTCCGTCGGCGGCGGCTGCTCCTGGCGCTTCTGATCAACCCCAAGAGAAGTGGAGACCAATCATGGCTGACACCAGCTTTCAATTCATCGTGCCCGACTGCGACCTCGGCGACCTGGGCGAGTGCCGCCGCAAGATGATCGCGGCGATCAACGATCCCGCGCTCGATCAGGTGATCGACAATCTGCGCGTCGCGCAAATGGCCGCGGCGAACGGCCCCACGCCGCGCGGCGGCGAGGCCTCGGTCACCGGCGAAGCCAAGAGCAACGGCGACTGGTCGGTCAAGGGTGAGGTCAAGATCACCTGGTAACCGAAGGAGAAGGCAGATGACCGAACGTCAGGACGCGTTCAACTTCACCGTCGCCATCAACGATGTCGTGCTGGACCAGGACACGATCGCCCGGATCGAAGAACGGCTCGGCAGGATGATGCTGGAGGAGCTCGCGCTGCTCGACAGTGGGGGCGATCTCGTCGCCACGCCGCTGCCGGCCGCACGCTCGATCGGCGGCGGCTTCGGCGGGGGGCATGGCGGCGGCACCGCCGGCATGTCGATCGGCCGCGGATGACCAAAGGCCGCGCCCTTTGCCCGAGTGCTCCCGCAGGGGCAAAGGCGCGGCTGATCGGCGTGGTCACCGGCGCGGGACAAGTCGCCTTTCTGGGCACCCCGCGCCCGGTCGACCAGGCCTTTCTCGGCGCAGCCGGCGAGGGCCGCGAAGCGGAGCGCAAGTTCCGTTTCACGGCTCCTTGCGCCGAGCGCGCCTGCGCGAACTGGAGCCAGAGCGGCTGCTCGCTTCCCGCGCGTATCGCAGCCGACTTGGCGAGCGCCGCACCAGTAGCTGCGGAATTGCCAGCCTGCGGCATCCGCGATCATTGCGTCTGGTTCAGCCAGGCCGGCGGCGACGCCTGCGCGAGCTGCCGGTTCGTGGTGACCAGGGCGGGCTGAGGCCGGCCACACCCCTTCCGCTGCGAATGATCGCCGGCTTCAGCTCGAAGGTGCCGGCCGATCGAGCAGGCCGAGCAGGACCAGGGTCTCGTTCCAGAACAAGCGCTTGCCCAGCGGCGAGAGCAACTCGTCGCGCGTCGCGCGCCAGCGGCGGATCAGCGAATCCTGCTCCAGCGGATGGCCGAAATCGGCATAGACCTTGGCCTTGTCGAGCTGGCCGAGCTTGGCCCAGTGCATCGAATAGGGGATCCCCGCCGCATCCAGCGCACCGCGAACCGCCAGCGCGCCCTTTTCCAGCGTCCCGCACAGCGCGGCGAGCGCCTGCCGGATCTCGTCGGGGTCGGGCGTGCCGGGCTGGATCTGCGCCGCGGCGAGCTTGCAGATGAGCGGCGAAAGCCCGTCGATCTCGATCACCGCATTATGGTCGAAGCGGGTGAAGGCCAGCGTTCCCGCCGGCTTGGCGACGAAGCGCAGCGAGAAGACGAAGGACGGCTCGAGCTGCGCGACCGCCTTGGCGATGGCGGGGACGGCGGCGGCGACGCGATCGAGCGGGATCGCGAACGACGCATTGTACAGCGCGCCGGGCACGTTGCCGGTGATCTCGTCGCCGTGGAGCCCGCTCCAATAATAGCCTTTGCGGTGCGGATCCTCCGGATCGAACTCGCCGGCATTGGGCTCGAACCGCCCCTTCTCGCGATAATAGGCGAATACCGATTCATGCCCGTCGAGCAGCATCCGCAGCGTACGGATCATCGACGGGGGCGGATCGCCCGGATCGAACAGGCCGTCCAGTTGCGGCTGCGCCGCCTTGTCGGCGCGGGCCTCGACATAGCGGGTGAGCCACTCGCCGAGCTGCGCGATCGCGTCGGCCGGCCGGACGATACCGGCGTCGCCCGGCGGCAGCAGCGGCTCGAGCGTGCGCGGAAAATACATCAAGTGCGTCGCGTCGTCGTCGAACGGCGCATGGGGATTGAGCGTCACTTCGTAGAATTCGGGCGCCGTCTTGCAGTGCAGGCGCGCCGCCGCCTTGCCGAACTCGCCGCGGCCGATCTCCGCCAGCCATTCGGGCTCGAGCCGCGCCTTGCGCTGCATCAGCGCGAAAATGGCGTTCGGCACCAGCTCGATCGCCATGCCGTTGACGATGCCCATCCCGCCCAGATGGATCAGCGCGTCCTCGAACTGGTCGTCGTCGCGCACGACGCGGAGCGTGGCGCCGGGGATGGCGAGACGGTCGAGCCCCGCCTGGCTGAGCACGGGGCAGGATTTGCGCTCGATCCAGACATGCGCCTGCTCGCCGGTGATCAGGTGCATGCCCAGCACCATGTCCTGGATGCCGCCGAAGCCGAGCCGCGAGCCGTGGCTGGCGGTCCCCGCCCCGCCCGCGATCGTCGCGCCGAGATGCGTGCCGCTGGTCTTGATCGTCAAGTCGTTGCGTTCCGCCCACCGCACCAGCTCGCGCAGCCGCGTGCCCCCGCTGGTGAGCGCGATCCGGCTCGCCGGCACGCAGCAGTCCCGGTTCCATTCCGCCGCGTCGAGCGCGCCGATCCCCGCCAGCCCGTCGCACTGGAGTTGCGACACCGCGGTCCCGATCAATGCGCTGAAGCTCCAGCCCCGTCCCGTCATGCCCGCGGCGAACGCGCGCGGCGGCAGTGGCGGCTCGGGGTCGAGCATCTTCGCCAGCTTGGCGAGGTGGTCGAGCAGCGGCTTGCCGGTCGCGGCGAAGCGCTCGAGTCCGGCCATGCCGCCGCAATCGGCGGCGTGGAACCGTCCCAGATTCTCGATGATCATCGACGGGATGGGATTTGGCCCCGCGGTCCCGCCGAGCGTCAGGTGATAGTTGGACCAGGCGGCAAGGCTGTCATAGCTGATGGATGGCATGGCGATCCTCTCATTGGGGGGGTGGCTCGGCGGTATTCGGTGGTTTGCGGCGATCAGCGCCGGCGGCGCTGCAGGGGCTCGATCTCGCTGAGCTCGATCCATTTCGCGGTCTGCGCCTTGGTGTCGCCCCAGCGGATCAGGCAGGCCATGAACCCTGGGTGGAACACCGCCTCGGGCCGCGGGCCGCAGGGATGCGGGTTCATCCCCGGCGAGTTGAACCCATCCGCCGTCATCACGCGGATCGGCCCCTTGGGATGGTTGAGGCGCAGGCTGGCGATCGACATCAGCTCGCTCTGGTTGACGATCGTCGAATAGCCGCGCATCCCGACGCGAAGCAGGTCCGGCCGCGCATCGACCTTGGGGATGCCCAGCTTTTCGTCGAGGCCGTCGCGGAACACGACCGTGGGACCGTTGCGGATGACGTAGATTTCGGACGGCTGCGCGCGAGGGCCGCGCATCGCCTGGAACGCGGCGTGGCGCCGGGCCATGCCGGTATCGAACACCGAGGCGCGGACGCCGCCGTCCAGATAGGTCTGGCCGTCGATCTGCACCGGCGTCAGCCGGACCGGGATCGAGCTCGACGCCAGCGTGACGCCGGCCACGCACGAGGCGAGCTTGCCGACCTGGTCGGACGTCGGGTTGGGGTCGTTGAGCACCGATCGGACCATCTTGGTCACCGCGACGACCTTGAGGTCGCCGCTGCGCGCCTCGACCATCCCGACGAACAGTTCGGGGCTGCCCGCGCGCGCCATGCGGACGAGCGCGGTCTCGCCGCTGCTCGCGTCGAGCAGATAGGCCATCACCTTCCCGTGCAGCGGGCGAAGGTCGTATTCCGACCCCTTGCGCACCATGCCGAGCAGGCCGTTGGTGATGGCGAGGTCCTCCTGCACCTTGATGTTGTACTCGCGTACCATGCGCTCATGGTCGCCCGCTGCGACCAGCAGGCCCTGCATCGCGCCGGTGCTGATCCCCGCCACCGCCGTCCAGTCCTTGCGGCCGTAGCGATTGAGGAACGCCGCGCCGAACGCCCCCCAGCTGCCGCCGCCGGACAGCATCAGCATCGCGGGCGGGCGATTGTCCTCGATCAGTGTTTCGCCTCGCCGTCCCAGCGCGAGGACCACGGGATCGGTGCGAACGTCGATCGTGTCGGCAGGGAGCTGCTTCGCCGCCTCGATCAACGCAGTGCCGGGCAGCGGGTCATCGTTGCCCGCGTCGCGCTGCAGCTCGGCGAACAGCGGGGTCGAATGATAGGTCTGGATGTTCTCGGTCAGCAGATTGCCGCAGGTGAACGTCATCGGCTTCGCGCCGAGCTTGATGCACCCGCCGAGCGCGAGCGCCAGGGGCAGAACCAGTATCGCGCGCATCGCCATTCTCCTCGCCTGGAATCATTCCTCCATTGCGGGCCGATCCTGCCCGAACCGGCATCCGAAAAGCGTGAAAAGCTTCTGTGCCAGCGGATTCAATCTGATAGACTGAATTCGGGGGAAGAGATCATGGAGCGCTACCGCCTCAACCTGGTGGGTCCATTCGGCTTGTTCGCGCCGGACGGGCGCCGCATCGACATCAGCAGCCAGAAGGGCATGGCGCTGATCGCGCTGGTGGTGGTCTCGCCGGGCGGCGTGCGGTCGCGCCGCAAGCTCGAGGCGATGCTGTGGGGCTCGCGCGGCGCCAAGCAGGCGCAGGACAGCCTGCGCCGCGAGCTCTCCAACTTGCGCAAGCAGCTGTGCGAGCATGGCGCCGGCGACCTGCTGATCCCGGAGACCAAGCGCGTCGCGCTGGCGATCGACCGGATCGAGGTCGACATCTTCGCGCTCGGGCTCGGTCCGCCCGACGCGCGCATGCGCTATGCCGGCGACTTCCTCGAAGGCATCGATTTGCCCGATTGCGACGCGTTTGAGGACTGGCTCAGGGAGGAACGCGAGCGCGTTCGCGACATGCTCGACCTCCTCGTCCCCGAACCCCCGGCCCCCCTGCCCGCCGCTTCCGAAGTGTTCGGGGCCGCGGTGCCGGGGGCCGAGGAGACGCTTCACGGGCGCGCGCCGCGCCTTCCGCCCAAGCCCTCGGTGGCGGTGCTGCCGTTCGCCGTGCCCGGCGAGGCCATGCGGAGCTGGCTTGGCGCGGGCTTGGCCGACGAAGTCAGCGTGTGCCTGAGCGCCTTCCCACAGCTGTTCATCGTGTCCAGCAACGCAGCGCGGACCCTTGCCGACGCGGGCCTCGCACGTACCGAGATCGCGCACCGGCTGGGGGTGCGCTATCTGCTCGAAGGGAGCATCCTGCGCGACGGCGACCGGCTCCGGGTTTCGGTCGCACTGGTCGAAGGGCGCAGCGGCGAGCAGTTCTGGGCCGAATCCTTCGTCGGGCAATCCGACGCCAGCTTCACTCTGCAGCAGGAGATCGCCGCGCGCATCGCGCCGCAGATCTGGACCAAGGTCGATCACGCCGAGCGTCAGCGCAGCCTGCGCCTGACCGGTCCCGTTTCGGGCGATTACGAGCGCTACTGGCGCGCCAACGCGCTCTCGCGCAGCTGGGAGAAGGAGGCGATCGCCGAGGCCATCACCCTCACTATGCAGCTCGTCGAGAACGACCCGACCTGTCCCTGGGCCACCTCGCTCGCCGCCTATTGCAACAGCATCGCCTGGATGCTGCACCACAGCCCCGATCGCGAGGCGGTGCTGCGCCGCGCGATCCAGAACTACCAGGCGGCGATGCGCTTCGGCGCCGACAATGTCGAAGCGCTGGGCTATTGCGCGGGCACGCTGGTCAATATCGGCGGCGACATCGACATGGCGGACCGCATCATCGGCCGCGCGCTGCACCTGCTGCCGGCGCACCAGCCCGCGCTCTTCTGGGGCGGCTGGGTCGACGTGATCCGCGGCGACCCGGCGCGCGCCGCCGACCGTTTCGAACTCGCGCTGCGGATCAACCCGGTGAGCGGTGCGCTCGGCCAGACGCTGACCGGGATCGGCTTCGCCATGCTCCAGCTGGGCAAACCCGAGGAGGCGCTGCGTCTGCTGCTCGAGGCCGAGCGTGCCGCGCCGGGCTTCCCGCCGGCCCAGCTCGGCTTGTGCGTCGCCGCGCAGCTGGCGGGCAAGACCGACCTCGCGCGCGTCTACGCAGTCCCGCTGCTCGCACGCGGCGGGCTGGCGCTGGTCGACATGCTGCGGCGGCCCGAGGACGTGCGGATGTTCTCGCAGGCGCTGCGTGCCGCCATCGGAGACGACGGCGAGACCCCGGATCAGCTGAGGCGGGCGCGGATCAGCTGACGGGGTTCCCATCGCGCGCGCCGTGTGGCCGCAGGCCGAGGACGCAGCCCGATCCGGAACACGCTGATCAGCGCTCGGCCCGCCGGCACGCCATGCTCGGTGGCGAGCAGCCCGTTGGTCTCGCCCCAGTCGGCCAGGACCGACATCGGGCATGCCGCGAGGCCGTGGCGTTCGATCGCAAGCCAGGCGCGGTAGAAGGCACGGCCGGTCTCGATCGGGGACTCGCCGGCCGGGCGCACGAACAGCGCGATTGCCGCCGCGCTGGCGGTCTTGGCGCGCTCGGAGAGCAGCGTGGAAGTCAGCCCGATGCGGTCGAGCGGCCCGAACAGCGCACCGAGCACGAGCCCGGCGGCGCGCGCCTCGATCGGATTCAGCGCCATCGCGTCGGCGTTGAGGCCATCATGGGCCCAGTCCGGATGCGCGCGTGTCAGCCGCATCCATTGGCGCAGTTCGCGCCGATGCGCGTCGTCGCGCAGGAAATGCATCGACGTGTCGTCGCCGAGCGCGGCGACGCGTGCGATCGCCTCGCTGCCCCGGACCAGCAGCAGGTCCGCGCATTCGGCCTCGATCCGGTCGAGCGCGGACGGATCGGGCAAGGGAGCGAAATTTCCTCGCCAAGTCGCACGGCTCTCCACCTCGGGCAGAGCGGCGGGGGTATCGGGTGCGGTGCGGATCGCGGCGAGTGCGCCTTCGGCCTGCTCGACCTGCCCCGTCCATCCCTCCACCGCAAGGCTCAGCAAGGTCCCTTCGAGCGCCGCGCCGTGGGAGATTGCGATGTCGCGGCCGTTGGGGTCGGCGACCGGCAAGCGGATCGCGGGTTCGTCGAGCAGCAGAATCCGGCCCTCGCCATCCAGCGACCAGCGCGTCGGCTGGACGTTGTGGACGCTCGGGGCGAGCCGTGCGCGAGTCACCACGCGCGTGAGCAGGTCCATGTCAGCCATCGAGTTGCTTTCCGAAAATGGCGAGGTCGTGCAGCGGCCGCGCCCCGATCTTCTCGGCCTGGCGCAGGCTCGCGCCGTTGACGTCGGCGATCCAGGTGCCGCCGACGCTCTTGTAGCGAGCCTGCTTGAGCGCGGTCGCGAGGCGGAACAGCATCGCGCCGTTGAGCCCGCGATTCTGGTGGGCCGGGTCGACCGAATAGAGCAGGATCACGGCGCGGGTGCGCCTGAGGCGGTGGCGCAGGAAATGGAATGGAGTCGCGAGGCCGATCCGCGCGCGCGTGTCGCGAATGAAGGGATTCATGTCGGGCACACAGAGCAGGGCACCGACCGGGGCGTCACGGTGGTGGACGATCACCGGCAGGCGATAGTCCATGATCCACATCATCTCGCCCGCCTGGAAGGCGAACTCCGCCGGAGTCAGCGGCACGAACATCGGGTTGCGGTCGAAGCCAGCGTTGAGCACGAGCCGGGCGTCCTCCATCCGCGCGGCGAAGGTGCGGCGCGTGACGCCGAGCCACTGATAGTCGGGATCGTCGAGGATCGCACGCTGCTTCGGCCCGAGCAGCAGCGCGGGATCGAGCCGGTCGAGGTCATAAGCGAAGGTGGTCATGTCGAAGACCGGGCGGTAGCCGTTCGCTTCGAGCAAGCGCGGGAGATAGGGCGGCGACCACATCATGTCGGTATAGGGCGCGGCGTCGAACCCCGAAGTGACCACGCCGGTCATCTGCATCGCGGTGAGGTTGAAATTACCTGCGATCTCCTTCGCGCCACGTTCCCGGCCCCAATTCTCGGCCGCCCCGAGCAATACCGCCGCGACCTCGGCGTCGTCGGCGCAGTCGAAGAAGCCGAACTGCGCCCGGCGCGTGCCGTGGCGGGTATTCGAGGCATCATGGATCGCGGCGACGATCCGCCCGACCGGCTGCCCGTCGCGGTGCGCGGTGAACAGCTCGAACCGGCCATGCCCCTCGGTCACCAGCGGGTTGCGCGCCGGATCGAGGATGCGGTCGAGATCGGCCCGCATCGGCGAGACATAGGGGCTCGGCGCGGGATAGACGCGGAACGGAATCTCGAAGGCGGCGGCGCGGTCGCCGGTGCGCATAGTGATCATGGATGGCCCTTTCCGGCAGTCGCGGCGAGCAGCCGCTGCGCCAGCGCCAGGTCGGTCTCGGCCGAGAGATCGGCCGAGAGCCCGGGCAGGTTGATCGCGAGCAGCTCGAGCGGCGACTGGCGCAGCGCGAGGAGGTGAGTCGCGTTGTGGGTCTCGAACAGCGCGGCGACGGCCTCGGCCAGCATCTCGTCGCGCGCCATGCCCCAGGGCGCGTCACGGCGGCGCAGCACGGGATGCGCCGCGGCCAGCGCAGCGAGTGCATCGGGATCGGCGACGTCGAGAAGTCCGCCCGACAGGATCGTGCCGCTGCCGAGCGTCTCGCTGGCGGTGATCGCCTGCAGCAGCGCCTCGCGGTCCCCCGGCGGCGTCGCGGCCAGCGCGCGTCGCAAGGCAAGGCCGGCATCCCGCGAGGCGACCGCCTCGGCACTGATCGTCACCAGCAGCAGCGCGGCGAGGATGACCAGGCTGGTCTGCATTGCGCTCAGCCCGGACGTGCCGGCGGCGAGGCCCGCGCCGGCCAGCGCCGCGATCACGACCAGGAAGAAGAACCATGCGATCCGCTCACCGACGCGCCATGCCCCGATGGTCAGGCCGACCCAGCCGAGCAGCATCACCGCGAGCGGCGAAAGCCGCGCCGGCATGTCGAGCGGCAACTCGCGAAAATCGGTGAGCGCCGCCGGAATCAGCGCGACCTGGCACAGCGCCAGCGCGACCACCGCGCGCCGCTCGCCGCGATCGAGGCCGCGCAAGCCGGCGAGCGCGGTCGCGACGCCGAGCGTCATGCCGAGCCCGATATGCGCGCCGAGCGCGAGCGTGGCCCGCGACGCGCCGGTCAGGCTAGCGACCAGCACCGCAACCGTTCCCGCGAGGATGAGCAGCTTGACGATCAGCGGCGCGTGCCGCCGGATCAGCCCCTCGACCAGCAGCAGCACCGCGAGCGGGATCATCGCGGCGGCAATCGCCGTCACGGCGTTGAAGCCCGCACCCGCGCCGATCCAGAACAGGCCACGGCTGGCATACATCACCCCGACCAGCCCGAGCGCCAAGGTCCAGCGCCAGCGCATCGCGCCAGGCGCGTCGCGGCGGCGCACGGCCAGGATCAGCGCAAGCACGCCGGCAAGGCCGAGCGCGTTGACCAGGCTGTCGGTAATCGCCTCGGCGCTCATCCCGCGATCATCCGTTGCAGCGCGTGGCGGACCAGCGGCCGCAGCAGCGCGGCGACCGGCGCCGGCATCGGACGCTCGATGCGCGGCTTGTGCACGTTGAGGAACCAGCCGCGGCAATCGGTGCCGCTCGAGCGCCCGATCGCGAGATGGATCGCTTCGTACGCCATCAGCATGCCCGTGCTGATCACCATCGGCGCGAACGACATGCGGCTGCGGCGCCCCGCCGCCACCTCGCCCGCGAGATCGAGATCGATATGATGCCGCGAGCTGCTGTTGAGCAGGACATGCTCGGCCTCGCGCAGAAACGCCTCGGCGCGGTCGGCGTCGGTCACCGCCTCAATCGGCTTGCCGCGGGTTGGATAGCGCAGCCGTTCCTCGGGCATCGGATCGCCGGGCCGCGTGACGTAGACCGAGGGCAAAGGCGAGGCATAGGCGTCGATCACCGTCCCGCCGCTCGCACGGGCGCCGCGATAGAGGCGTAGGCCGGCCACGAGATCGTCGGTGCCGTTGACCACGATCTTGGCCGTCTCCAGTACGCGGTCGAGGTGATCAGGCCAGTCGCGGTGCAGCACCTCGATCTCCGCCTGCGGATTGATGCGCAGGCACTGGTCGCGGCTGGCCTCCGCCTTGTGCCGGCCCACGCTGTCGAGCGTCGCGAACAGCTGGCGGTTGAGGTTGGACACCTCGAATTCGTCGAGGTCGGCGATCACCAGCCGCGAGAAGCCGGCGCGGACCAGCGCCATCAGGCACGCGCCGCCCATCCCGCCGACGCCGCACACGAACACTGGCGCCGTGCGCAGTTTGGCCTGCTCGGCTTCGCTGACGAAGCCGATATTGCGGTTGGTCATCTCGGCATAGTCAAACATCGCCAGTCTCCCGCCACGGCCGCAACCGCCCCCATTGGCGCGCGGGGCTCAGCCAATAGACCACCGGCAGCACCGCGCGCTGGACGAGCAGGAACAGCGCGGCACCGAGCAGCGCCGGGAGCGAGTGCCGGGGCACGTCCTGCAGCAGATAGCGGCGCGCGGCGGCGAGGTTCATCTCGCCGACCTGCAGCACGTCGTCGCCACGGTCATAGTCGAGCGTCCCGGCGCAGAAATCATTGAATGCCGCGTCGCGATGCTTGGGCGCGGCGTCGAACGTCTTCTTGAGATGGTCCGAGC